>JAZKBJ010000295.1:4989-10836 GCA_040388685.1 Pseudomonadota bacterium | reverse complement strand
ACGGATCGCCGATGTCCCGGGCAACTTTCAGAGCCAGATGGGGATCAGATTCCGCCAGCTGGTTTGACACGCTACGTTGTTCTGTGGGGGTGAAAGACATGCCCCGTTCAATAGACAGGCAGTTATTAACGTAAACGAAAAAGGGGCGCCCGTCAGGACGCCCCTTGATCTTGTAACCGGAAGGTCGGGAGCCTCAGGCTTCCGTTTCTTCTTCGGTCTCGTCCAGAAGGTCGGCCGGGATTTCGCCCGGTTCGGCGTTCGGGTTGTAGGCTTCGGTGAAGCCGCCGACGTCGGTGTCGAACATTGCGGCCATTACGTCGACGCCCTGCGACTGCAGAGCGGCTTCGTCAGCCGAGCGTGCGACGTTGACCTTGACGCCAACCGACACTTCGGGGTGAAGCGCGACGCGGACGTCGTAGACGCCGAGCGTCTTGATCGGGCGTTCCAGCACGATCATCGACTTGTTCACCTTGGCGCCCAGTTCGACGAGGCCTTCGGCGATGTCGCGGACCGAAACTGAACCGTAGAGCTGGCCAGCGTTCGACGACGCGCGGATCAGCACGACTTCCTTGCCTTCGACGTTGCCCGATTCCGACTTCGCGTCGTCACGACGTGCAGCGTTGTCGGCCTCGATGCGGGCGCGGTTGGCTTCGAAGACCTTGCGGTTGGCTTCGTTGGCGCGGAGCGCCTTCTTGTTGGGCAGCAGGAAGTTGCGGGCATAACCGTCCTTGACGGTCACTTCGTCGCCGATGGCGCCCAGCTTCTCGATGCGCTCGAGCAGGATGATCTGCATGATGTGCGCTCCTTACTTCACGATGTAGGGCAGGAGGCCGATGTGCCGGGCGCGCTTGATCGCCTGGCTCAGCTCACGCTGCTTCTTCGCCGAGACGGCGGTGATGCGGCTGGGGACGATCTTGCCACGTTCGGACATGAAGCCCTGCAGCAGGCGCACGTCCTTGTAGTCGATCTTCGGAGCGTTCTTGCCCGAGAACGGGCAGCTCTTGCGGCGGCGGAAAAACGGACGAGCCATGTCTTATTCCCCTTCGCGTTCACGACGGCGGCTACGCTCGCGGTCGTTCTTGCGCATCATCACCGATGGGCCACCTTCGTGTTCGTCAACGCGAACGGTCATGTAGCGGATCACGTCTTCGTTGATCTGCGTCTGGCGTTCCAGCTCGGCGATGGTGGCGCCGGGAGCTTCGATGTTGAGCAGAACGAAGTGTGCCTTGCGGTTCTTCTGGATCTTGTATGCCAGCGAACGGAGGCCCCAGGTCTCGGTCTTGGTGACCTTGCCGTTGTTGCTCTCGACGATTTCGGTGGCTGTGGCGGCAAGCACATCAACCTGAGCCTGGCTCAGATCCTGGCGCGCCAGAAACACATGCTCGTAAAGCGGCATGCTTTTGCGTCCTTATCTCTATAACCGATCGCTGGCTTGTCCGCGGTATTGCGGGGCCCCTCCGGCTTTCTTCGTGTTTCACCGGGATGCCCGGCGAAGGGGTGGCCCATAGCGATTCCCGGCGGGAATGCAAGCAGGACTTGGGCCTAGCCCAGCGTTTGCGTGAGCGGCTGTGGTGCTTGCACGGGGGCAGAGTCGCGCGGTGCGCCGCAGAACAGGACCGAGGTCAGGTTGGTGGAGCGCACGGCGAGGTAGCTGGCGATCGCGAGCAGGGTGACGCCGAGCGTTGCTGCGAGCCACTGTGCTTCGGGCGGCAGGAGCAGCAAGCGGGCTTGCGGCAGGATCAGCATCGCCCAGACGAGGTGGAACAGGTAGATCGCCAGCGCGCCATCGACGAAAAAAGTGATCAGGCGGCTCGGCCCCCGAACCAGCGCGGCGAGCAGGCGAAACAGCGCAAGCGCCATCAGATAGGCGAGCGGCAGTTCGAGCGCGCGTAGGGTGAGCGTGCCGACCAGATCGGGGTAGATTTCCTTGCCCAGCGCAGGCCGGATCAGCGGATCGAGCGGGATGTAGAGCGCGAGCAGGACAAGGATCGCAGGCAGGACGACGCGGTTGCGCAGGGCGAAGAGCTGTTCGCCGATGCGGCCGTGCCAGGCGAGCACGCCGAGCGCGAAACCGGCTGCATGGAACAGGTATTGCTGCCACAGCAGGGTTTCGCTGGGCGCGTTCGGGATGGGCGGAACCTGCTCGGCGGCGTAGCGAACGAGGCCCCATGCGGAGAGCGCGAGCAGCAGCAGGACACTGCCGGGACCGGACAGCGTCATCGCACGGTTGAGGCCATCACGCGCCGCCAGCGCGCGGATCGGGATCGCCACATAGGTCAGGCAGAAGGCCAGCAGCACGATCAGGAACCACAAGTGATCGAGCGCGACCGGCAGGCCGAGGAAATGGGGGCTCGGCTTGTGCAGCAGTAAGTCCTGCAGGCGGAACTGGATCAGCCCCAACGTGGCAAGGCTGGCGAGAAGTGGCAGGCCGAGGCGGCGCGCGCGCTCGGAAATCCATTCGCGCCCGCCCTTTCGCTCGCGCATCATGCCGGCGAAGTAGCCCGCCAGCATGAAGAACGCGAACATGCGGAACACGTGGGTGACTGAGGCATAGGCGCCGATGACAGGTGAGGTCTGGAAAGCAATGGCCGCAGGCGCGCTTTCGAAGATGGCCTTGGTGGCGACGTGGAACGGCAGCCCCAGCAGGAGCAGCAGCGCGCGCGCGGCGTCAAGGTGATGCAGGCGTTTGACCGGCGGAGGCATGGCGCGCGCCTTAGCCATTAATCCTGACCCTTGCGAGCGCTTCCTCGTGCCAAAGGCCGTTAGGATCGCGGTAACTCTCAAGGACTAAGGGTAAGTCCTTAAATTCCTTCCATTGCGTTGGGCTCATCGGGAATGGTTGTCAGGGGCATACTCAGGGGATTGGCGCGCACGCCATCATCCGGCGAGCGTGACTCTGGCGCCGCGACTGCTGCTGCCCTGCCGGCAAAGGCGGCTGATGCGCAGGGCCGCATGGCCATGCTCGACCAGTTCGAGCAATCCGGCCTGGCGTGGCTGTGGTCGACCGACCGCGAGGGACGGCTGACCTATATCTCCTCCTCGGTTCATGGTGATGCCGCGAAATTCGTCGGAAAGCCTCTTTCCTCGTTGATTGAAACCGATGCGGGGAATCCGGACGAAGGCTCGGACCGGCCGCTGAGCTTCCAGCTGTCCTCGCACGGGCGCATCGCCGATCTGGTGGTACGCTTTGCCGGAACAGCCGGCCAAGACGCCCGCTGGTGGGCGCTTTCAGCGCAGCCACGCAAGCAGGCGGACGGGACGTTCGAGGGTTACAACGGGTACGCGCGTGACGTGACCGGCGAATACCGGCGCAAGCGCGAGGATTCACGCGCGGCGGAGTTCGATTCGCTGACCGGGTTGTTCAATCGCCACCACATGACGCGCAGGCTCGACGCTGTGCTGGCGGCGTTCAAGGCGGCGGGGCGGTGCTGCGGGTTGATGATGCTCGATCTCGACCGGTTCAAGCACGTCAACGACACGATGGGCCATCCGGCGGGTGACGAACTGCTGCGGCAAGTGGCCGAGCGGCTGCGCAAGGTCGTGGGTGAGCGCGGCGAGATCGGGCGGCTGGGCGGCGATGAATTTCAGGTGCTACTGCCCGATATGGATGACCGGGGGCGGCTGGGGGAAACTGCTGCCAAAGTGATCCAGATGCTGTCGCAGCCCTATGTGATCGAGGGCAAACGCGCCGTCATTGGCGCCTCGGTGGGGATCGCGGTGGCACCGCACGACGGGGATGACCGCGAGGGCCTGGTTTCTGCTGCCGACCTTGCGCTTTATGCGGCCAAGAACGGCGGGCGCGGGCAGTTCCGGTTTTTCTCCGCCGATCTCAAGGACGAGGCGATGGAGCGCAGCGCGCTCACTCATGACTTGCGCGAGGCGCTGGCGCGGGGCGAGCTGGAACTGCACTATCAGCCGGTCGTGCGGATTGCCGACAATACGGTGGTGGGATTCGAGGCGTTGATGCGCTGGAACCATCCGGAGCGCGGGACCATACCGCCGGTGCTGTTCATTCCGATCGCCGAGGAAAGCAACCTGATCGTGTCGCTCGGCGAATGGGCGCTGCGCGAGGCCTGCCACGTTGCGGCCTTGTGGCCGGAAAGCGTGACGGTCGCGGTCAACGTCTCGGCGGTGCAGTTTGCGGTGCCGGGTTTCGTCACAGCCGTGGCGGGGGCGCTGGCGGCCAGCGGGCTGGAGCCGGGCCGGCTGGAACTGGAACTGACCGAGAGCGTGTTCATGCGCGACAGCGAGGCGGTCGACGAGACTTTTGCGGCGCTGAAAGGCCTCGGCGTGCGGCTGGCGCTCGACGATTTCGGAACCGGCTATTCCTCGCTCAGCTATCTGCGCTCGGCGCCGTTCGACAGGATCAAGGTCGACCGCAGTTTTGTCGAAACGTGCACGGCCAAGGACCAGAACAGCGCGAAGATCATCACCGCGATCATGGGGCTGGCCGATGCGCTGGGCATGGAAACCACGGTCGAGGGCGTTGAGGCGTTCGATCAACTGGAGGTTGTGCGCGAGCGCGGCGCGAGGCTGGTGCAGGGGCACATTTTTGCCCGCGCGATGCCGCTGGACGAGGTCAGCCAGCGGGTCGCGTCGGGGGCGCTGAAGATAGAGCCGGCCGGACCGAAGCGGCACCGGCCCGAGCGGCGTTCGGTGTTCCGCCGGGTGGGGGTCATTCACGAGGATCATCGTTACGAGGCGGTCATGCGCGATCTCTCGCGCACGGGCGCGCGGATCGACGGGCTTCTCGGCGTTCCGGTGGGGACGAGTCTCGTCGTCGATCTGGGCGGCGGACAATTGGCGATTTCCCATGTGGTGCGATCGAAGGAACAGGTGATCGGGGTGGAGTTCGAGACGCCGCTCACCAGCGATGGCTCGGGCGGGGTCTGCACCCGGCACCGCGTCCCGCCAACTGCGCTCGCCGCCGCTGCGGCCGCTGCGGCACCGGGCCCGAAAAGTGCGCCGCGCTTTGTCGAGGTGGCGGTGCCGGGTTCGCGCGACAGGGCATAGTGGGCACGCCTGGAATGCGTTTCAGCCACGTTTCGACACATGTGAACCCTTGCGCTTGATCGGGCGTTCCCGCACATCAGCCCCGCGTTCTCCTTTGCTTCAGGATATTCACTTCCCATGCCGACCGGCCTAGTTGCCCTGCTCGACGACATTTCCGTGATTGCCCGCGCGGCCGCCTCGTCGCTCGACGATGTCGCCGCAGCCGCGGCTAAGGCCGGGACCAAGGCGGCTGGCGTGGTGATCGACGATGCAGCGGTGACACCGTCCTATGTCACCGAATTTACGCCGGACCGAGAGTTGCCGGTGATCGCGCGGATTGCGAGGGGCAGCCTGTTCAACAAGCTGGTGATCCTGCTGCCGGCCGCCATAGCGCTCAGCGCGCTGCTGCCTGCCGCGATCACCCCGCTGCTGATGGCGGGTGGCTTGTTCCTGTGCTTCGAAGGGGCGGAGAAGCTGCTGGAAAAGTTCGGCGCGGAGAAGATCGGCGAGACGCTGGACGACCAGCCCACCGATGCCGCCAGTTTCGAGAACGCACGCGTTTCAGGCGCGATCCGCACCGATCTGATCCTGTCGGCAGAGATCATGGCCATCGCGCTGGCCGAAGTGTCGGACGAGGGGCTGCTGCAGCAGGCGCTGATCCTTGCCGTCGTGGGCATTGCGATCACGGTTGCGGTCTATGGCGCGGTCGGATTGATCGTGAAAATGGACGACATCGGCCTGCATTTGTCGAAGAAGGCTTCTGCGCTGGCGAAAGGGACCGGGCGGTTCCTGCTCCGGGCGATGCCAGTGCTGCTGACACTGCTGGGGACGATTGGCACGGCTGCGATGCTGTGG
>JAZKBJ010000295.1:3963-4979 GCA_040388685.1 Pseudomonadota bacterium | reverse complement strand
TGTGGGTCGGCGGGGGGATCATCCTGCACGGGCTGGAGGAACTCGGCGTCCATGCACCGGCCGAGATGGCGCACGGGGTGCAACATGCGGTCGAACTTACCACCGGACCGCTGGGCGGCGTGCTTGGTTGGCTGACCTATGCCGTGCTGTCGGCGGTTGTCGGGCTGGTGCTTGGGTCCATCGTGGCAGGCGCGGTCCACCTTGTCGGCATGATGCGCGGCAAGCACTGATCCGCGCAGACCTCAGGCAGCGCGGCGCACCGGGGGTGATTTGGGCGGATAGCCCTCGCGGAAATGCCTGATCGCAAAGTCGCTGACCAGGCGGTGAAACACCTCGTCGTGCAGGGCGTGCTCGAATTCGATGCCGCTGACCCGGTCGCGCGACCACACCACGAAGGCCATCTTGGGTTGAAGCCCGGGCAGCATCAGGTGCAGCGGTTCATCAAGCCGCAGCTTCTCGAGGCCCTCGATGCGCGCGCCATACTGGTTGAGATCCTTAAGGATGACCGTTGACCGTTCGGCCCCGTGCTTGCAGCGCACAGGAAGCTCGATCCCGACGCGCGGGGCGCGGCGGTGAGCGTTGAATTCGTCGCTTTCGGCATTGCGCCACATGGCACTTCCTTCACCTGCATTAACCACGGGGATTAGGACGGCTGGCGCGGGACATTTTTCAGGTCGCCAATCCGCTATTTTTGGCAAGGGGTGGCGTGAACTTTGCAAGTCTTTGAATGGGCGGGACTGCAGTGTTACGAGGTCAGCCGCTCCAGAATTTCGCGTGCGAAAATCGACAGTGTATCGTCGCGCGCGCCCATCACCACGATGCGGTCGCCCGGCGCGGCGAGAGCGACGATGCGGGTGGCGCAATCGGCGCGCGCGGCAATATGTTCGGCCCGTCCGCCATGCTGGTTGATGAGCGCGGCGATGCGTTCGGACCCTATGGACCGGTCGACCGTGCCGCCGAAATAGACCGGATCACACAGGATCGTGACGTCATCCGGGCCGAGTGCCGTGGCGAGC
>JAZKBJ010000295.1:0-3953 GCA_040388685.1 Pseudomonadota bacterium | reverse complement strand
GCTTCCGAGCCGCCCTCCCGACCGTGGACCCCTCCTCTGCCAGCTCCGCGCCCATCTGGCGCAAGGGGCCATAGCCGTGAGGCTGAAAGAACGCGATGATCCGGCCGGGATGCGCGCGCAGGGTGGCAAGCGTGGCCGCGACCTTTTCCGGATTGTGACCAAAATCGTCGATCACCGTGATTCCCGAAGCCGTGGTGCCGACAATGTCGAAGCGGCGGGCAAGGCCGGTGAAGCTGGCGAGGTGGCGCACAGCTTCAGCGACCGGGACGGCTGCCGCGCTGGCAGCGGCAATCGCGGCAAGCGCGTTGCCGAGGTTGTGGCGACCGGGGACTTGCAGGCGAAGCGGATGGGCCGAACCTTCGCGGGAATCGGTGACGCTCGCCGAGATGGTTGTCGGGCCTTCGGCTACCGTCGCAGGGTCAGCCGAAATTGTCGCTTCGTGCGACGTGCCGAACGTGATCGCCGCCTTCGCGCAGTCGATGAGTGCGATGCTTTCGGCATCGTCGGCATTGATCACTGCCGTTTCGGCCCGGGCGAGGAAATTGCCAAACAATTCGCGCAGTTCTTCAAGGCTCTTGTGGTCGAGGCTGACGTTGTTGAGCACGGCAACAGTCGGGCGGTAAAGCGCGATTGATCCGTCGCTCTCGTCGACCTCGGACACAAACATGCCGCCAGCGCCGACGCGAGCCGAGGCGAAAGGCGCGTCAGGCGCGACGAAGTTCTTCATCACCGCGCCGTTCATGATCGTGGGATCACGGCCTGCCTCGGTGAGTATCCAGCCGATCATGCCGGTGACGGTGGATTTGCCGCTGGTGCCGCCCACCGCGATGCTTTCGGGCGCGGCGTTGAACAGAGCGGATAGCAGTTCGGCGCGGCTCATGCGCGGGCAGCCGAGCGCATTGGCGCGGACGACTTCGGGCACGGTGTCCTCGATGGCGGCGGAGGCGACGAGGATTTGCTCGGGCGACGTCAGGCCTGAGCCGTCCTGTGGATGCAGCGCGAAACCCAGGCTTTCGAGCCAGGCGAACTTTTCGGGCGTGCGGCCTTGATCGCGGCTGCGGTCCGACCCGGAGACGCGCGCACCCATGCCATTGAGAATAAGCGCGAGCGGCAACATGCCCGACCCGCCGATGCCGCAGAAGAACCATTCCTTGGCGGCGAGGGAGGCGGGCGACAGGTCGGCAGGATTGATCATGGCTTATCCGGTATTCGCCCGCGCGCCCGGTGACAACCACGGGATTGCGGCTTTCAACCGGCATATGAACCGGTCTAGGGTGCAGACCGTGACCCGACGCATTGCCATCTGCGCCCCTTCGACCCCGTTTTCACGCGAGGACGCCGCGCGCGTTTCAGCGCTGGCATCGGCTGAGTTTCCGGGCCTTGAACTGGTCTTCCACGAGCAGTGCTTTGCCAGCGCGGGGCATTTTGCCGGGCCAGATGCGGCGCGGCTGGCGGCATTCGCGGAATGTGCGAACGATCCGGGGTTGGGTGCCGTCTGGTTCGTGCGCGGCGGTTATGGCGCGAACCGGATTGCGATGGACGCGCTGCCGTTGCTGGGCCCTGCGGCGCAAGACAAGCAGTATCTGGGGTATTCCGATGCGGGTACTCTGCTCGGGCTGCTCTACCGGGCCAAGATCGGCCAGCCGGTCCACGCGCCAATGCCGACCGATATTCGGCGGGCAGGGGGCGAGGCTGCGGTGCGGCGGACGTTGGGGTATCTGGCGGGATCGCGTGACGGATTGGAGCCGTCGCTCGGTGGCGGAACGCCTGCGGTGGCTTTCAATCTGATGACGCTCGCAATGTTGTGCGGGACGCCGTTGATGCCGGATTTGCGCAATCATGTCGTGATGGTCGAGGAAGTGGCCGAATATCACTATGCCGTGGACCGCCTGCTGTTTCATGTAACAAACTGTCTGGCGCCTGCGGGTATTGCCGGATTGCGGCTGGGCCGGGTGAGCGATGTGCCTGAAAACGATCGGCCTTTCGGGTGCGATGCAGAGGCGATGGCGCGCCATTGGTGCGGGAAAACCGGTATAGCCTTCCTGGGAAGTGCCGATATCGGGCATGACGTTGATAACAGGATCGTGCCGTTCGGCCTTGCCTGACAGGCAGGCCCGGCATAGGGCGCGGCGCCATGAGCGGGCGCTAGAGTGGAGAGTGAGATGCGGGCATTCGTTTTTCCGGGGCAGGGTAGCCAGAAGGTCGGCATGGGCGTCGAGCTTGCCGAAGCCAGCGCGGTAGCGCGCGCGGTGTTCGAGGAAGTGGACGATGCGCTCGGCCAGAAGCTGTTCCAGATCATGAAGGACGGCCCGGAAGATGCGCTGACGCTTACGGAAAATGCCCAGCCTGCGATCATGGCAAATGCCATCGCGGTGCTGCGCGTATTGGAGCAGGAAGGCGGCATTTCGCTGGCCGACAAGGCCGGGTTCGTCGCGGGGCACAGCCTTGGCGAATATACCGCGCTGTGTGCTGCGGGCGCGTTCAGCCTCGCCGACACGGCGCGGCTGCTGAAGCTGCGCGGACAATCGATGCAGGCCGCCGTACCGGTGGGCATCGGCGCGATGTGCGCGCTGCTGGGAGCCGACATCGAGAAGGCGACCGCGCTGGCCGAAGCGGCGGCTGAGGGTGAAGTGTGCACTGTCGCCAATGACAACGACCCGACGCAAGTCGTGCTATCGGGCCACAAGGGGGCGATCGAGCGCGCGGTGGCACTGGTCAAGGATCACGGGATCAAGCGCGGTATCCTGCTGCCGGTGTCCGCGCCGTTCCACTGCCCGCTGATGCAGCCCGCCGCCGATGCCATGGCCGAGGCGTTCGAGAAGACGCCGCCCGGACCGCTGCGGGTTGCTCTGTTCGCCAATGTCACGGCGTCGGCGGTGACTGATCCGGCAGACGTAAAGCGCTTGCTGGTCGAGCAGGTCACCGGCCGCGTGCGCTGGCGTGAGAGCGCAATCGCGATGAAGGCTGCGGGCGTGGAACAGTTCGTTGAACTGGGTGGCAAGGTGCTGGGGCCGATGATCACGCGCTCCGCCGGCGACGTGGCCGTGACGAGCGTGATCGGAATGGCTGACATCGAGGCACTTCTGGCTGGGCTTTAGTTGTTCGCGCAGAGGCGCGGAGGCGCAGAGAGGGCGTGAGATGAAGCCGATCGACTCAATAAGCGCCGATGTTGTCGATTGCGCGATCCATATTCACCGTGACTTGGGGCCGGGCTTGCTGGAAAGTGTTTACGAAACGCTTCTAGCGGCATCGCTCCGGCGCCGAGGCTATTGTGTTGACAGGCAATGGCCCGTCGATATCGAATTTGACGGAATGAAGTTCCCTGCTGCTTTTCGGGTCGACCTGCTTGTTGATCAGCGACTTGTTGTCGAGATTAAATCGGTAGAAAAGCTTGGCGCTGCTCACGCAAAGCAGTTGCTTACCTATTTGCGGCTTTTGAAACAGCCGGTAGGGCTGCTTTTGAATTTCTCCGGCGAAACCATGAAGGAAGGCATCAGGCGGCTGGTCAACAATTACCGCCCAAGCGCCTAAAAGTTCTCTGCGCCTCTGCGCCTCTGCGCGAATAATAAATGGAGCTACCGATGGAAAATCGTCTTTTCGACCTTACCGGCATGACCGCGCTGGTCACCGGGGCTGCTGGCGGCATCGGATCTGCCATTTGCCATGCCCTGGCGAGCCAAGGCGCGCGACTGGCGCTTTCAGGGACCAATCCTTCCAAGCTGCGGTCGTTTCGGGAGGAACTGAACGACACGTACAATCAGGATCACGTCGAGATCACCTGCGATCTTTCGAACACCGAACAGGTCGAGCATCTCGTGCCCGCCGCGCTCGATACACTGGGCAAGCTGGATATTCTGGTGAACAATGCCGGGATCACGCGCGACAATCTGGCGATGCGAATGAAGGACGAGGAATGGGACGCGGTGATCCGCGTCAACCTCGAAGCCGCTTTC
>JAZKBJ010000294.1:3761-8848 GCA_040388685.1 Pseudomonadota bacterium | reverse complement strand
CCCGCGTTGCCGCAATGTTCGACCAGCGCCCGAGCGCCTGTATTGTCGCCGGATCGAACTTGCCGGTCACCGGCAGGCCATTCGCTTCCTGGAACCCCTCGACGGCGTTGGTGGTCGAAAGGCCCTCCTTGCCATCAATGACGCCGGGCGCGAAGCCGAGCCGTTCGAGCACGACCTGCGCCTGCATCAGCGGTCGGGCGAGGTCTTCCCTTTCGCCCGGCTGGCCCGGGGCAGGATCGTGGGAGGCAAGCGGGTCACCGGCGGGCGCTACGCTGGCGTCCTCGCTCGGCGTCGGCTGCTTGTTTTCGGATTGGCAGGCAGAGAGGGAAACCAGAACGAGCGCGGCTACTGCGGTGTGGCGAAACATCTTGGCTCCCGGATACACTATCCGGTGAGAACCCTCAGGAACCGCCGCCGGTTCCCATCAGCTCAATCCGAATTGCGCGGGTTGGCGCGGATCGCCTCATGAAAGGCGAGAATAGCAGCAGCTTCGTCGCCGCCCCACACGGCGTTGCTCACCGCGATGAAATCGGCGCCTGCCTGTACCAGTGGCCCACAGTTTTCAGGCGTGATGCCACCAATCGCCACACAAGGTAGCTCGAAGATGCCCTGCCACCATTCGAGCAGGTCCAGACCTGCAACATGCTCGGTGTCCTTGGTCGACGACTGGAAAAACGCGCCGAAAGCGACATAGTCGGCCCCGGCCTCGCCCGCAGCCATGGCAAGGTGACGGCTATCATGACAGGTCACACCGATCTGCGCTTCGCGGCCGAGACGCTCGCGTGCCTCGCCCACGTCGCCATCGTCCTGCCCCAGATGAACACCATCAGCGCCAAGGCGTTTGGCGAGACTGACCGAATCGTTGATGATGAATGCCACTTCGCGGTCTGCGCAGATTTTCTGCAGTGGCTCGGCGAGTTTCGCCGCAGCGTGATCGTCGAGACCCTTCACCCGGAACTGGAATGCGGCGACGGGGCCGGCGTCCAGCGCACGAGCCAGACGGTCGGGAAACAGCCCGGTCACGTCGAGCGGAGAGATCAGGTAAAGTTCGCTGGCAAGGTCGGTCATGCTGCGCGCCTTATCCCCCCCGGCGCTTCGCCGCAATCGCATTGGCAACAAGCGTATTCGGGAGCGGTTCAGGTGGTTCACGCATTGTAGCGGTATGAGATACGCCACACCCCTGTTCGCCGTCCTGCCCGCGCTGTTGCTTTCCGCCTGCGCCGTGATCCCGCAACCTGCCGCCGACGGCTTTGCACGGATTGGGCAAACGACCCGCGTCGGCGCGGTAAAGCTGCGACCGGAACGTATCGTCGAGGACAGCCGCTGCCTGATGAACGCCCGCTGCGTCTGGGCTGGTCGGGTCACGGTCGAAGCGACAGTCTGGCAGGGCGGAACCGCGCAACTGCGCAATTACACGCTCGGTGAGCCCGCCAGCGACGGCATTATGCTTGATACGGTCGAGCCGGGACGGATGACCGATACCGTGCTCAAGCCTGCCGACTATCGCCTGCATTTCACGATACAGCCGTGAATCAAAACGCCCCGCCCCGGCTTGTGCCGGGTGCGGAGCGTGCCTTTGCCGTCCTCTCAAACGGGTGATCAGGCCGGAACAGCGCTCTTCTGCGTCGAACCGGTGTAGATCTGGTCGATGGCTCCTGCCAGTTCGGCGTCGAATTCGGCGTCGGTCATCTGATGACGCAGGTCTTCGAGCAGCGCACGGCTGAAGCTGGCGATGATGCCGGTATTCTTGGCAAGTTCAGCGCAAGCCTCTGGACGCTTGAAGCCGCCCGAGAGCGCAACGACGCGCAGCACCTTGGGATGCGCGACAAGCGGATCGAACGTGCAAGGCACAACCGGAAGCGAGAGCTTGAGCATGACCTGCGTCCCCTCGGGCAGCGCGTCGAGCGCCTTGAGGATTTCGTCGAGCAGGATGGCGTCGCATTCGGCGCGGGTGGCAGACTTGATGTTCACTTCCGGTTCGATGATCGGCATCATGCCGTGGCCGAGCACCTGCTTGCCCACTTCGAACTGCTGCGCGACCACGGCGGCAATGCCTTCACGGTTGGCCGAGTTGATGACCGAGCGTTCCTTAGTGCCATAGACGCCGAGCGCCTTGGAGCGAACCAGCAGATCGTCGAGCGTCGGCATCGGCTTCATCAGCTGGACGCCGTTCACTTCGTCCTCAAGGCCCTTGTCGATCTTGATGAAGGGCACGACGCCTTTTTCGATCAGCGCGGCGGGTACGCCCTTGCCATCGACGGTGCCGTCCATGGTGCGTTCGAACAGGATCGCACCGATGACCTTCTCGCCGTGGAACGCGTCCGACCGGATGATGCGCGCGCGCATGTCGTGGATCAGTCCGAACATTTCCTCTTCGGTAGTCCAGGCATCTTCGGTCACGCCGTAACCTGCCAGCGCCTTGGGGGTCGAACCACCCGACTGGTCGAGAGCGGCAATGAAGCCGTTGCCTGAGGCCATCTTCGCGGTCATTTCGGTCGTGTTCATCAGCCCGTCCTGTATCTTGCCGGAAGCCCGGAAAACCGGCTCAGCATACCTATGCGCAAATGCGCCAGAAAAAGACGCCGCGAGTGATTCGTCAGGCGTCGAACAAATGGCGCATACCTATGCGAGGTCACGCCATAATAAGGCGCGTGCCGCAGTGCAACACGCGCCTGAAAAAATTATCCCTGCAGCGCCGCGACGCCGGGAAGTTCCTTGCCTTCCATCCATTCAAGGAAGGCACCGCCTGCGGTCGAAACGTAAGAGAAATCTGCAGCAACGCCAGCATGATTGAGCGCGGCAACGGTATCACCGCCACCCGCGACCGACACCAGCGAGCCTTCCTTGGTCAACGCTGCTGCAGTGCGGGCAAGCGCGACCGTGGCCGTATCGAAGGGTTCGGTCTCGAACGCGCCCATCGGGCCATTCCAGACGAGCGTGCGGCACGTCTTGAGCACATCGCCAAGCGCCTCGACCGCCGTCGGTCCCACGTCGAGGATCATTTCATCAACCGCAACTTCGTGCACGTTGCAAGTGCGCAAGCTGGGCGGACTGGCGGCGAATTCCTTCGAGACGACAACGTCATAAGGCAGATGCACTGTGCATCCAGCCTTGTCGGCATTCTCGAGGATTTCGTCGGCCGTGGCGGTCAGGTCGTGCTCGCACAGCGACTTGCCGACGTTCACGCCGCGCGCGGCGAGGAATGTATTGGCCATGCCGCCACCGATGATCAGGTGATCGACCTTGCCGACGAGGTGCTTCAACACGTCGAGCTTGGTTGAAACCTTGGCCCCGCCGACGACGGCAGCAACCGGATGCTCGGGCTTGCCCAACGCCTTTTCCAGCGCGGTCAATTCCGCTTCCATCGCGCGGCCCGCATAGGCAGGAAGCACGTGAGCGATGCCCTCGGTCGAGGCGTGTGCGCGGTGCGCTGCGGAAAACGCGTCGTTGACGTAAATGTCGCCAAGGCTGGCGAAGCGTTCGACCACGGCGGGGTCGTTCTTCTCTTCGCCGCCGAAAAAGCGGGTGTTTTCCAGCACGGCGATGCTGCCGGGGGCGAGCGCCTCGACGGCTGCCTTGTCCCCCTCCCAGTCGATGTAGCTCACCGGGCGGCCAAGCACGCCCGAAAGCGGCGCTGCCAGCTTCTTCAGCGAAAACTCTTCCGAGGGCTGGCCCTTGGGGCGACCAAAGTGGGCAAGAACGAGCACCTTGGCGCCCTTGTCGGCCAGCTCGCTGAGCGTGGCGACGGTGGCGCGCAGGCGGGTGTCGTCGGTAACGACGCCATCCGCCATCGGCACGTTGAGATCCTCGCGGACCAGCACGGTCTTGCCGGTTAGGTCGCCGAGATCGTCCAGTGTCTTGAAGCTCATTCCTCAATCCTCACTTGGTCGCCGATGGCAATCTCGCCGTCGGTCAGGACCCGGCCAAGCACACCACCGCGCCAATCGGGCAACAGCGCGGCTTTCAGACCAGGCAGGATTTCGTCCATGCGGCTGCATGGATCGCATTCGCAGGTGACTTCTATGCGAAGGCTCGCGCCGATCGCGATGACCTTTCCCGCCTCGCGCGGCAGGCGCATGCCTTCAACCAGGAGGTTGGCCCGGCGCACATGCCAGGGCAGCAGACGGTCGGCGCTGAGGTTCAGATCGGCAAGCGCCGCGTCCCAGCTTTCCCCCTCGATCAGCGACACCTGCCGCCGTCCGGTCTTGCCGGGGCGGACCGCGCCGCGCAGGTCACCGCGAAGCCCAAGTTCGCGTGTGACCGCAACGTGATCGAGCGTCTCGATTGGCCCGCGCGACCTGCTGTGTCGTGCTATTCCGCCGAGACGCCCGCTCATTTTCTCAGTTCCTCAGAGGAACTTTGCCATTGCACCCGCAGTGTCGAGCATGCGGTTGGAGAAGCCCCACTCGTTGTCATACCACGAAAGCACCCGAACCAGCTTGCCTTCGAGCACGGCAGTTTCGAGGCTGTCGATCGTCGAGGAGTGCGAATCGTGATTGAAGTCGATCGAGACCAGCGGCTCGTCGGTGTAGCCAAGCACGCCCTTGAGCGCGCCTTCCGCTGCAGCCTTGAGCACGCCGTTGACTTCCTCAAGCGTGGTGTCGCGCTTAGGGGTGAAGGTCAGGTCGACGACCGAGACGTTCGGGGTCGGCACGCGGATCGACGAACCATCGAGCTTACCCTTGAGGTCGGGCAGAACTTCACCCACGGCAACGGCAGCGCCGGTGCTGGTGGGGATCATGTTCATCGCAGCAGCGCGGGCGCGGCGCGGATCGCTGTGGATCTGGTCGAGGATCTTCTGATCGTTGGTGTACGAGTGGATCGTGGTCATCAGGCCGCGCTCGATACCGATCGCTTCGTGCAGAACCTTGGCCATCGGTGCGAGGCAGTTGGTGGTGCACGATGCGTTCGAAACGATCTTGTGATCGGCCGTCAACTTGTCGTCGTTCACGCCGAACACGACCGTGAGGTCGACGTTCTTTGCAGGCGCCGAGATCAGCACGCGCTTGGCGCCAGCGTCGATGTGCTTCTGGCCGCCTTCGCGGTTTGTGAAGAAGCCGGTGCATTCCAGCGCAATGTCGATGCCG
>JAZKBJ010000294.1:0-3751 GCA_040388685.1 Pseudomonadota bacterium | reverse complement strand
GGCAGGTTGGCGGGATCGCGCTCGGCGGTCACCTGGATGCGCTGGCCGTTGACGATCAGGTCGTTGCCATCAACCGAAACATCGCCCGAAAACGCGCCATGGACGCTGTCGCGCTTGAACAGCAGCGCGTTCGCCTTGGCATCGGCCAGATCGTTGATCGACACGAGTTCGAGGCCGCAATCGGGCCGTTCGAGAATGGCGCGGGCCACGTTGCGCCCGATGCGTCCGAAACCGTTGATTGCTACCTTGATCGCCATGCCAAGTTCTCCTGTTAAATTACGAAACCCGCGCGAGAATCTGCGGGACAATCTTTTCAGCCGTGAGACCGAAGTGGTCGAACAGCACGTCGGCAGGGGCCGATGCGCCGAAGGAATCGATGCCAATGGTCAGGCCATCGCCGACATATTTGTGCCAGCCCATCGTGACGCCCGCCTCGATCGAGACCTTGAGCGTGCCTGTCGGAAGCACATCGGCCTTGTAAGCCGCGTCCTGTTCGTCGAACAGTTCGAGGCACGGTGCCGAAACGACGTCCGCGCCGATGCCCTTGGCTTCAAGCGCGGCAGCCACGTCCTTGGCCAGCGCCACTTCCGAGCCGGTGGCGAGCAGCACGACCTTGCGCGCGCCTTCAGCGGTGACGAGGCGGTAGGCACCCTTGGCGCTCTTCATCTCAGCGTCGAAACGGACAGGCGGCAGGTTCTGGCGCGAGAGCGCGAGGGCGGAAGGCCGGTTGCTGTTGGCCAGTGCAAGCGCCCAGGCTTCAGCGGTTTCAATCGCGTCCGCCGGGCGGAACACCAGCAGGTTCGGGATCATGCGCAGCGACATGACCTGTTCGACCGGCTGATGGGTCGGACCGTCTTCGCCAAGACCAATTGAATCGTGGGTCAGCACGTAGACGGCGCGCACACGCTGCAGCGCGGACATGCGGATGGCGTTACGGCAATAGTCCGAGAAGATCAGGAACGTGCCGCCATAGGGGATAGCGCCGCCGTGCAGCGCCATGCCGTTCATCGCAGCAGCCATGCCGAATTCACGGATGCCGTAATAGACGTGACGCCCGGCGTAGTCATTCGCGCCGAACGGCGTGGTCGATTTGGTCTTCGTCAGGTTCGAACCGGTGAGATCGGCCGAACCGCCGACCAGTTCGGGGATCGCGGCAGTGAACGCTTCGAGCGCCATTTCGCTCGACTTGCGCGTGGCGACCTTGGGCGGGTTGGCGATCAGCGACTGGATATAGGCATCGTAGCCAGTGTCCGCCGGAAGTTCGCCCGCCATGCGCCGCGCAAGTTCCGCAGCTTGCGGGTTGACAGCGGCACGTGCCTCCCATTCGGCCCGGACGGACTTGTTCGCTTCGCCGGCAGCACGCCAGTTGGCGAGGATATCGCCAGGAATTTCGAACGGCGCAGCGGTCCAGCCCAGATATTCACGCGCGGCGGCGATTTCATCGGCGCCCAGCGGCGCGCCGTGGACATTGTGGCCACCCTGCTTATTGGGCGCGCCCTTGCCAATGACCGTGCGGCACGCAACCAGCGACGGACGCGGATCAGCTTCGGCCTCCGACAGCGCGCGCGCGATATCGGCAAAGTCATGACCGTCGCACGAAGCGACATGCCAACCGCTGGCGGTGTAGCGACCGAGAATGTCTTCGGTGGTCGACAGCGCGGTATCACCGTCGATCGTGATCTTGTTGTCGTCCCACAGGACGTTGAGGCGGCCAAGTTTCAGCGTACCGGCAAGGCCGACAGCCTCGTGGTTGATACCTTCCATCAAGCAGCCGTCACCCGCGACTACCCAAGTCTTGTGATCGACCAGATCGTTTCCGAACTGGGCATTGAGGTGACGTTCGGCCATCGCCATGCCAACAGCCATGGCAAGGCCCTGTCCGAGCGGACCCGTGGTGCATTCGACGCCGTCGATCAGGAAGTTTTCGGGATGACCGGCGCAAACACTGTCGAGCTGGCGGAACTTGCGGATGTCCTCCATCGTCGGGCTATCATAGCCCGTCAGGTGGAGCAGCGCATAAATCAGCATCGAACCGTGGCCAGCTGAAAGCACGAAGCGGTCGCGATCGGACCAGCTCGGAGCGGCGGGATCGTGCTTGAGGAACTGCGTCCACAGGACGGTGGCGACATCGGCCATGCCCATCGGCATGCCGGGGTGCCCGGAATTGGCGGCCTGAACCGCATCCATGGCGAGCGCGCGGATCGCATTGGCCATGGGAGCCAGCGTTTCCTTGTTGCGCACCAGCGCACCCCTATCGCTTGTCATGCCTGCAAAAAGCCCTTCCCTGTCGTGCGGCCAGTCTGGGCCGTGAACACGATTCCCGATGATTCGGAGCGGGGCCTCTTTGGTCACGCAGGTCCCTATGGTCAAGGCTGGGGGTGCGGCGATTCACGGCGTGAAGCGATTGTCAGCGTTGTCTGATGAGATCGAACGCCTTGCGGTTGCGATAAGCGGCCAATGTGGTAGCGTTCCTGCCCATGGCGACTGAAGCATTGAATGGCGCGTTGGATCGGCTCGAACAGGCGCTCACGCGCGTGGAGACGGCGGTCACGCAGAAGAATAGCTCCGATGGCGAGGCAGACGAGGCTCTGGCGATCCTGAAAGTGCGGCACCGCAAGCTGAAAGACACGGTTGCGCAGGAACTGCGCCAGCTGGACCTGCTTCTGGCGGGGCTTCCCAAATGAGCAACGTCAACCTGCCCATCGGTGGCCGGAACTTCGCCGTATCCTGCGCCGAGGGCGAGGAAGCGCACATCGAGATGCTCGGCCGGATGGTCGAGGAACGAACCCGCAAGATGAGCGGAGCGCAAAGCGAAACCCGCATGTTGCTGTTCGCCGCCCTGATGCTCGCCGATGAATTGCATGATGCCCACCGCAAAGCGCCGCCACCCGCAAGCCCCCCTGTGCCGGCCGAGCCGGTCGCGCCGGTTGCCTTGCCACCCGAGATTGACGAAAGCACTATCGCCCGCGTCCACGCTTTGGCCGAACGCATCGAAAATCTTGCGGTTGCCCTTGAGCAAGGGCCGGTAAGCGCCTAAATAGATTGGCGACGGACCTGCCCGGCACGAGCCGCATGAATATCCCTGAGGCTATAAGCAATCCAAGGGGGCTGCCCCTGCCTGGGATCCTGGTCCCGGGTAAGCGGTCCCCACCTGACGTCGAGGCGTCAGAGGATTTTCCGAGCTAACGACCCATGGTGGGCCCGTCACCCTTCCCCCGAACGCGACCAGGAGCATGGCTTGGACCTGACCGATGCAGACGCCAAGACAGCGCTGCGCAAGACATTGCGCGCGGCGCGAAAGGCCCATGTCGCCGCGCTCGATCCCCGTTTCATGGCGCTGATGTTCAAGCGCCCACCTTCGCCGGTTGCGGCGCTGGTACCCGGCGTAGCCACGGTGGCGGTCTATGTCGCGGCCCCGGGCGAAGCGCCCGCCCTCGCTTACGCGCAGCACTTCCACGAGGCCGGGCACAAGATTGCCCTGCCGTGGTTCGAAACACGCGATTCGCCTATGACGTTTCGGGAATGGGTATCGCCGTGGGTGGACGACATGCTCGTGCCGGGACCGTGGGCCGGAATCGTGCAGCCCGGTGCTGATGCACCTGAAATCGTCCCGGACGTACTGTTCGTGCCGCTGGTCGGCTTCACCGCTGATGGTGCACGGTTGGGACAGGGTGGCGGGCACTATGACCGCTGGTTGGAGGCACATCCCGGCGCGCTGCCGGTAGGCCTCGCATGGGATTGCCAACTTGCG
>JAZKBJ010000293.1:3018-3407 GCA_040388685.1 Pseudomonadota bacterium | reverse complement strand
TCCTTGCCGATTTCGCGCTGCGGCTTGCCCTCCTTGGCGGCGAACTGGGCGATGACAGCTTTAACCTCGTCCGAAGGCGTGCGCTGGCGGCTCTCGTCGTAGTCGTAAAAGCCCTTCTTGGTCTTCTGGCCCCAGCGGCCCTTCGCGCAGAGCGCATCGCGCACCGATTCAATGCGCGCCGGGTCGCGGTGCCATCCGATGTCGAGACCGGCCAGATCGGCCATCTGCCAAGGCCCCATCGGAAACCCGAATTCGAGCAGCGCCTCGTCCACGTCCCAGTAGTTCGCGCCTTCCATGATCAGGGCGTGGGCCTGTTCCTGGCGCGGGGAGAGCATGCGGTTGCCGATGAAGCCGTGGCACACGCCCGAGACGACCGGCACCTTTCCGAT
>JAZKBJ010000293.1:0-3008 GCA_040388685.1 Pseudomonadota bacterium | reverse complement strand
CTTCACCGAAAGCGCCATCACGGTAGCCAGTTGCGCCTTGCCGGTTGCCTTGCCGCGCACAACTTCGAGCAGTTTCATCACGTTTGCAGGCGAGAAGAAGTGCATGCCCAGCACCGCCTCGGGACGGTCGGTTGCCGCAGCGATTTCATCGATATCGAGGTAGCTGGTGTTCGACGCGAGGATCGCGCCGGGTTTGGCCACCTTGTCGAGCTTGCCGAACACCTCCTTCTTCACGTCCATGCTCTCATAGACAGCTTCGATGATCAGGTCGGCTTCGGCCAGCGCGCCGAAGTCCAGTGTCGGGTTCAGCCGCGCCATCGCGGCTTGTGCCTCAGCGGCGTCCATCTTGCCGCGCTTGACCGTGTTCTCGTAGTTCTTGCCCATCGTGGCGACGCCGCGATCGAGCGCTTCTTGCGTCATTTCGACGATTGTCACGGGAATGCCCGCGCTGAGGAAGTTCATGGTGATGCCGCCGCCCATCGTGCCCGCGCCAATCACGCCAACGCGATTGATGGGCAGAAGGGCGGTATCGGCGGGAATGTCGTCCACGCTTGCGGCCAGTTTGCGCGCTGCATCGATGTGCTCTTTCGCGCCGGAAATGGGGTCAGACATCGGTTCTCTCCTGCAAGGTTGGTCAGGCGCGGCTCTCTCCGAGCGCGCTGTAGATCAGCGTCTTCAACTGGCGCCGGATGGGGTAGATGAACGAGGGATAGAGCTGGGTCATGAACACCATGTGGAGCTTCTCCACCGGGTCCACGAAGAACGCGGTCGAGAAGACGCCGCCCCAGTAGAATTCGCCCGCCGATCCCGGCACTAGCGCCCGCACAGGATCGATCGTCACGCCAAAGCCAAGGCCGAAGCCTGCGCCCGCATTGTAGGCCTCGCTGAACAGCGACTTCGACATCTGGGTCAGGTCCGCGCCGCCGGGCAGGTGGTTCGCGGTCATCAGTTGCAGCGTCTTGGGGCTAAGGATGCGCACGCCATCTACCGCGCCGCCACCCACCAGCATACGGCAGAAGCGGTGGTAGTCGGCGGTGGTGGACAGCAATCCGCCGCCGCCGCTTTCAAAGCGTGGCAGGCGGCGCGTGCTGGATTTCTCGGCCGGATCGAACAGTTCGGGCGCTTTACCCGGTTTGTAAGCCCAGGCATCAGCGAGGCGGTGCGCCTTGTCCTCCGGGCAATGAAACCCGGTATCGGTCATGCCCAGCGGCGCGAAGATCCGCGTCGCCAGAAAGTCCCCGAGGCTCATGCCCGAAAGCCGCGCCACGATTACGCCGAGCACGTCGGTCGCGACCGAATAGTTCCAGCCTTGTCCGGGCGCGAACTCCAGCGGCAGCTTGGCCAGTTCGTCAATGAAATGATCGTTGCCGGGCAGGCTCGCATGGCCGTCGAGCCGTCCCTTGCGATAGGCCGCGTCGAGGTTGGTGCGGTTCTGCAGGCCATAAGTCAGGCCGGACATATGCGTCAGCAGATCGACCATGCGCATCGCGGGCGCCGGGCGCGGAGGGAAGAAGTCCACATCGCCCCCGCCGCCGGCATAAACGCCAAGACCTGCAAATTCAGGGACGATCTTCGTGACCGGATCGTCGAGCGCAACTTTGCCTTCCTCGACCAACATCATGAACGCGACCGACGTCAGCGGCTTGGTCATCGATGCGATCCTGAAGATCGCGTCACCCGTCATCGGAGTGCCATCGGCGCGCGATGCACCTGCCGTATGGCGATAGACCGCCTCGCCATCGCGGGCCACGAGCACATCCACGCCGGGCAGGCGGCCTGTGTCGATATAAGTCGCGTCAAGCCAGGCACCGATGCGGGCAAGACGAGCGGCGTCAAAACCGAGCGTTTCGGGATCGGCAAGGTGCATCGGATCGTCTCCCATCATCCGAATATCGCCACGCTCTGCAGGCCGCGCATCACTTCCACCCCATCGGCATTCCACATCCGCAGCGTCTCGCTGCTGAAGCCATCCGCCATATGGTTCGAAGATGTTTCGAGCAGCCACCACCCGTCGCGCGTCGTCGGGGCGTCGCCCAGCACGGTCAGCGACCAGTTGATCGAACTGATCGGTCCCTGCCGCTCCATCGCCCGGATGGACCCCGGCGGCAGGGCGTCGCCGATCAGCACCAGTTCGCCAATCGGATTGAGCCCGGCACGGTCCCTGATCCTCACCCAGCGGCGAAGCGTGCCCGGCTGGATTCCGCCCTCAGGTTCGGCCCGGCGAATGTCGAGATTGCGGACGAAGTGAAGGCCTTCGGGTGACGCGACCGGCTCCATCGCCTCGTAAGGCAGGAAGCCTTCGCACTTGCCGGGTGCAATGCCGCCATTGGATGGGCGCGCGCTGCCGAACAGCCACAGCCCGCGATGGGCGACCGCGCCTTCGCAATAGATGTCGGTCTGGATCTGGCTGACGCTTTTGCCCTGGCGCAGCACGCTGACCGCAATGTCCATGTCAGGAGTCACCGGAGCGATGAAGCCGATTTGCGCTCCTCGCAGTGGCGGCAGGTCGGGCAAGGCCTTGCGCGCGGCGGCATAGGCAAGGAATGACGACGCGCCGCCATACATCGTGCGGCCTTGCAGCCAGCCATCGACTCCGTGCAATTCGAAGCGGTCGCCAATGCGGGGCATGTCCGCCGCGATCTGCCCGATCGCGGGGAACGCCTGCTGATGCGTGGTGGTATCGGCCTGCACTGCCCTCTCCTCGCGCGTTGCCGCGACTCTGTAGAAAGCAGTGCTAGGCCAAGTTTACGTTAAGGGAAAGGGCGCGAAATCAGCGGGAATCAGCGGTTTCGCAGCTTACGCTACGGCACGCTGGTCTTGGACCTTGCAAAAAATTTTCAGTGGACGCTTTCACCGCTCGCGCGGCGCACCACCGGTGCCGATGCCGCGCGCATCGCGAACAGCACGAGCAGGAGGTAGCAGGTGCCTGGCACGATGAACGATGTGACGAAGCTGGTCGCGTCGGTCACCGCGCCCGCAATCGCCGGAATTGCCGCGCCGCCAATGAT
>JAZKBJ010000292.1:2755-9497 GCA_040388685.1 Pseudomonadota bacterium | reverse complement strand
GATCTTGGCGCGGCTGACGCCGACACCACCGCCAACAAAGCCCTGAATGCCGTCATCTGGACCGAAATCCAGCAGGCCGTTGACCATAAAGCTCAGAGCTTCAGCGCCACCGCCAACGGTTGATTCAGGATAGACAAAGCGAACGGCGTCGTACGAGCTTTCTTCAGCGCGACGATAGCTCACTTCGCTTTCAAGACGAAAGCCGCCGAAGTCGTAACCGACAACACCGCCAAAGTCGTAACCGGTACGGGTGTCGAGCACGCCGTTCTGGTTCGAACCGAGCAGGTTCTCGATGTCTTCAACAATCATCGCGCCAGCATCGGCTTCAACGTACCAGGAATCGTTCCGGGCAAGTGCCGGCGATGCCATGGCAGTCGAGGCCAAGGCCAAGCCTAGGACCATTTTCCGCATTATAGTTTCCCCTTTTAGCGACATCATGCCACGTCGTGCAGATTGTCTAACGGTTCCAAAGTGGTCATGCAAGCGGACAAACGCACTAACTGTTGCACGAATACAACGAAATGAAACCGTTGTGCCATGCATATGGTCAGCTGAAGACGCCCTCATGTCCCGGTGCAATGCTGCAGGCGCGGTTTGGTTCCACTCAAGGCGATGAAATTATTCCAGACGTTTCAAGCGCACTGATAAGCGCCGCAATACAACTGCGCGCCTCGGCGTCGATTGTTGTGCCGCCGACTGGCAATGTCGGCGCCGTGGCCAACGTCCAGCCATTCGAATAGTGTCGCCACGCATGCGCAGCACGGTCGAAAGTTTTCATGCCTTCAATCGGTTGGATAAAGCGCCATCCGCCATCGGTCCAACCGGCAATTTCGCCGTCATGCCCGGAAAATGCTCCGGTTGCAGGGGTGGCGACGATCCAGGCCTGACCTGCTGATGGGTTCGGCGCAGGATCCGGTCGCACGCCTTCGACCGACCCTGAAAGCAGGAAATCGATCACGGCAAGCGCTTCATTGACCGTGACTTCCTTTTGTGATTGCCCGGAAAACAACAGGGGAAGGCCGTGACGAGGCGTCGAAGACGAATAGCTTACTGGATCGCTCATTGGGCGGGCCTTTCAAATACGCCGGTTCAAGCCGGCAGGGCGATGGCAAGCGGGATGGAACGGGATTGCCGTCCAATCTGGCGCACGAAAACTGACCGTCGGGAAAGGTTGTGTGGAGTTCGGCGGCGAGTGCGCCAGCGACGGTCAATTCGGTGGAACTGGTAGTCCATATGCGCGCCCGGACACCTGCCGATTCAAAACTCACTTCCCATGCTTCTTCCGGCTCATTCAGCGGGACGTCGACCTCGTCGAGCCACGCCCAGGCGCCTCTGGACCGGCGGGTCCACTCAATCGTCACCGAATTATCTGCATTTCGCCGTGACTGTCCGTGAACCGGGGACAATGGTCGCAACGTCAGTCCCGCGCTGTGTATTGCACTAACCGCCGGGACTGCGTCGCCCAGCCCGAGTGCCACAATCCCTGCAGTGGTGGGATCGGCAATCAGGGAGCTGTCAATGCTAACCAGCCCTCCGTCGATGACAGAGAATAGCTCGCCCGGCCCGTGGCTCGCTATGGCGTGTTCGGTCCCTCCCCTGCCGCGCAAAAGATTGCTGATCCGCCATGTGCGACCGCTCACAAATTCCGCATTTGCGAACTGGATGATTTCGGATCCGAGCACTGCGACATTTGCGCCCTGCGTGAGTTGCGCCCAGGTCACACTGTCGAGAGAGAAGTCGCTGGACCACAGTTCGACCTCAACACCGGGGCCTGTGTCCAGCAGCAAGGGCGATGCAACGGGCAATACGCTGGTTGCCTTTCCGGCAACGGTTCGGTGCCGTCCAGTGCTCCCGATAAGGTTCATGGTGCCATCATGCTTCTGCGCGTAAAGTGTCGCGCCTCTCCACCCAGCGGTTTGCGCAGTGGCGGATACCCGGATCGCAGCAGAAGTGCCGTCGCCGCTGCCGTCCCATGGCAACTCGAATGCAAAGATCTGGGTGGGCGCTAGCAACAGGTCGGTCGCGCGATTCGATCGCCCGGAGTCGGCAATCGATACTGATGGTGACACTGGCGAAACCGCTGACAGGTCCAGCATTACCCCGTCCGCCTGCCACTCCCACTGATCGATCCGCCAGTCACCCTCGATCACTGGCGTTCGAACGATTGAGCCGGGCGCCATGCCGATATCAATCTCGCTGACCCGATAGCGCAGGGAATCACGTGGCAGGGTAAGGCGGCGCGCGGCGACGTTTGCAAGGCTCCGCGCTTCGCTTGCGCTCATCGCGGCAGGAAGCTCTATCACGCTGACATCGCCTGGCCCGCTACGGCCAATGCTCCTTTGCAACCCCGGCTGATAATCCCGCGCGACATCATAGTAGCGCACGGCACATTGGCGTGCGCCTGGCAGTGCCTCTCGCCGTCGCGACCATCCGTTTGCACGGGCGTCTTCAGCACTGTCACCGCCCGCAGCCGGAAATGGAAGTACGCGCAATGCTCGGGCGGGAGCACGTTCGGCCAAGCCAAATGCCAGCATTTCGTCGCTGACACTGCAACTGAGCGGCGTGACGTCGGACAGCACGGCCAGAATGTCTCCGGCCGTGCCTTGATCCAGCGTGAGGCCTTTGAAGGAAGAGTTTTCTAATCCACTGGTCGATGCGGCCGGGACCAATTCTCCAACGATGACATCGAGCGGAACCGCTTCGTCGTCGGCAATGACCTCCAAAGTCAATGAAGGTAACCTGTTGCCGTAGTCGGCAAGTTCAAGATCTTCGAACACCACGTAGGCCAGATTGCGGTAGGCAGGATTGAGGGCTGCGCCTTCGGCCTCGACCAGTAACGGATCGGCGTCCTGATCACCGTGGCCAAGGTGCACGCGCAGCTTGCCCCCAACCTTCAAGTCGCCCGCTTCTCCGCGCAACAGATTGCCATCGGCCCAGATGCGTCCGATCCCCTTGATCGGCCTGCTGCCCAAGGCAACCGCAAACGATGCCGTGTAACTGTATGTCGTCACCGCTGGACGGCCTTTGCCTCCACCAGTTTTTTCCTTGTTCTCCGCCAGTTCCGTAGCCCAGATGACGGTGCCCGAGATCTGGATGCGGCCGAAGTGCAGCGGCAGGGCCGAGCCATAGCTCGACGTCTGAACGGACAGTTCTTTAAGCCTAGGCCCCTCGACCTTGCGCCCGCCAATGATTCCGGCATCGACCTGTCGGCCAATCAAGGCACCGATTGCGCCGCCAAGCGGTCCACCGACCAGGGTGCCGACGGCGGAAAGGATCAGCGTAGCCATGGCGATCAAACATCCTTTTCGGCGAGGCGCCATTGCCGGGCGACAGGCCAGGGAAGGGGGGATGGAAGGAAGGTCACGCGGCCTAGCCCGGCGTGAGCGTGGACAAAACCGCCCTGTGCCGCGACGACCAGATGTGGTTGCACCGGGTTTGCCATACACAGGATGACGTCGCCACGCTCGGCAATCTCAACCAGACCACTGCGGCCAGCATGAACGAGCCACCGGTCCACAGATGTTAGCCGAAGTGAATAGCCGGCAGGGCAGTCTGGCTCATGGCCTGCACGGCGAATCGCTTCGGCCACAAGTCCGACGCAATCCAGCCCGGTCTCTGGAAATCGCCCATGCAGCCGGAATGGAATTCCGATAAGGCTCTTCGCGGCCTCTGCCAGTCGGGTGTTCGTCATTGCGATGCAGGATAGCGCGTAAGCAGATCATTGCCCGGCAGGAACGGCTCGCCCTGAAAATTCAAGGCGTTTCCGAAACGGCTTGAGCAGGTCGAGAGCGTGTGATCGCAACCCTCACGCAAAACGAGCCGCACACCTGCCCCTGTTTCAGACGCCAGTGGGCGCTCAAGGATCAGCCAAGTGTCCTCCGCCGCCTCAATGCGCACCGCTATGCCGACATCGGGCCCGTCCACCATCCTGAGCCAGCCGAATTCAAAGCGTCCCGGACTAGCCAGACTGCTCAGGCGCACCCATCGGCGGTCGGATGAAACCTCTGCAATCACCGCCTCGTGCGTGAAGTGGACAGCCGACAGCGTGCAGCCTTCACCACAGAACTCGGCGCGGCAAGTCGGCGATGTTCGCGGCACAACCTGTTGTGCCAGCATATGCTTGATCGACTGCAATTCTGCCGAGAACTGTTCGCCCTCGCGTCCTACAGAACCGATCGTCCCGGTGAACAGCGATTCCGTTTCGAGCGTCTCCCAGTCTACCAGTCCCATCGACACGCGCGCGCCATCGTATCGGCCAGCCGATAAATCGGCCTCGCCGATGGCATCATGGCTCAATGCTCCGGTTACTTCGGCGGAGTCCGCCTCAAATGTCGCGGTACGGCGGACGGCCGATGGCACCATACCCGGCGCGGTTCGGTGTCGCAGACCGGCAAACACGAGATCGCGGTCATGGCTGGTGAACCCCAGGGTCACCCCGTCGCGCCGCTCGATCCGCCACCACACAGCAACCGTTTCCAGCGACTGGCTGAACCACGCCCGTGTCATGCGTCTTCTCGCAATTCGATCAACGGCACACTTGGCGCTTCACCGGCGGCAAATTCCGCACCGGAAATGTCGAGCCGATCTTCGGCGAAGCGCACCGGCACATCGAACAGGAACCCGGCACGCACGACCGCGCCCGCCACAGGTGCCGTCGTAAAGGCAATCACGCCCCGTGGCTCAAGCGTGAAGCTTCCGGTTTCCGCGCCATTGATGCTCACCCTGAGTGACCCTGCTCTGGGCCGGGTGATCCGCCGCCGCTGCGCCTCGTCACTTTCGCCGTAGTGCTTTACCAGCGCGAAGCGGGCACTTGCTCCGTCACCGGTGCCGATCACCTGATCGCCCGGGGTGACGATGCCCGTCATCCCGTTCGAGCTGAAGTCAGAGGGATCGCGCAAGCGAAACCCCCGCGCCTGGCCGCGCCGCGCACGGAAAAACGCGATCAGCTCACCAAGTTCCGCTTCGGACCGCACGCCGGGCCCCACATCGAAACGCAGTCGAGCATCCGACCACAGACTGTTGCGCCGCTCGAAGCCCGAAGCCGTAATCGTCACATTGGTCGAAAACTCCGGCGTGACCGAGGCATCACGCCCGAGCGCAAGCGGGAACAGGACGTCATCAAAGGATTGCATGGTCTCGTCTCCGCTGGTCTCGGGAAGTCTGACATAGCCGTCGCGTGAAACCTGCGGCTGGGCCCAGATGAACGTCTCGGCCACGCCCAGCGCCACCGCCGCGCTTGCTGCAGCATCAATCCGCTGCCACTCGGCAACGGCATTTGCTGCGTCCAGCACAAAGCCCGAAAGGTAGTGCTGTCGTTCACGGGGATAGCCCAGCCGAGCTTCGGCAATTGCTCTGCCTTGGGACCGCAGGGCATTCTTGCCTGCGGTGACCCAGTCATAGTCCTCGAACTGCAAGGTATCGAACGCAGGCGAGGCCCACTCCACCGGCAGGTTCGCCCGCCGTGCTTCGGGCATGGACGGATCCAGCACCGTCGGCAGGAAGGCCAGCAACAGCGTCTCTGCCCCATTTGCACCCGCAGCGCTTTTCACCGCCACCATAAGGTTCGCCGTCGATTGCGCCAGTAGCGCGCCCGCCGCATCGAGCAGCGCCTTCTGCGCCGTCGTCAGGCTCGCGCCAAGGTCTGCAATGTTCACCGGATTGCCGCCCAGCGCTGCTTTCGCAGCGTCATCGTAAATGCAGATGCGGCGATCCTGCGTTACCCACCACCAAGGCTCACCCACCTGATAGCGCACCGGCAGACCGGCTTCGGTCAACAGCTCGACTACTGCCAGAGCCACCTTGCGCACCCATGCCATGGCTTGCGCGCTTGCAGGGGAAAGCAGAGCCGATGGCGGCGACCAGCCGGTCCGTCCAGCCTCGCCATTCCAGGCTCGCTGTTGCCAGCTCGCCGGACAATGCTGCGCCAGCAATTCATAGGATTGCGATGCAATAACGGTGTGACCCATGGCTTTCGCTTCGGCGAGAAACGCCCTGTGCCAGGCAAGCGCAGCCGCATTCATCGCAGGCAGCGCCGGGTCGACCACAAATCCGCCCGTGCCGTCTGGAACAAGCTGGAAGAAATGGCTCATCCCGATGTAGTGGTTGATACTACCGCGATACCCCAGTCCGCGCACCTGGCGCAGCAGCCGCGCCGGCGCCAGATTGTAGGCATCGTCGTAACCCGTGCACATGGAAAGCCCGTGCGGCGGCACCATCACATCGCCGATCTCAAGCATGGGCTTGTGGCCCTGGCAGCGCATTTCGCTCAGCTCGGCCCAGCCTGACACCGCCGATGTAAAAGCGCTGCTGCCTGATCCATATTCCGGCGGCACCAGCGAAATGAACATCCGGTCAATCGCGGCCGGATGCACCGGGTCGGCCTCTGCAGGCAACAGGAAGCCGCCGCTCAACGCCGAGAATGGCAAGGTCACTTGCGCATCGGTCGGCGTGCCCGTCGCGTAATTCCACAGCCGCACGTACCAGGCCCGTGCATTGCCAGACGCATCCCGGCCCTCGATCGTCAGCGTCGGCCCGTTCACCGCATCGAGCGGCAAGATGCCTGCCGACCGCCACCGAAACGACAGCGTCAGCCGCGAATAATCACGCCGTGTTTCATAAGAAAGCAGCGGGTGATCCCACTTGTCCTCGGATTCCCAGATCAGCCCGACAAGGTCGTCGGCCTTCTGGAACACCGCATCGACCCGCAGCGCGTCCGGCGCGGAAGTGACAACCGACGCCATCG
>JAZKBJ010000292.1:435-2736 GCA_040388685.1 Pseudomonadota bacterium | reverse complement strand
AGTTGACCATCCAGAACCGCGGATCGAAGCGCTGAATCGTGTCGGCGTGTTGCACCGTGCGGCGCTTTGCGAGCCAATGGCCCATATCCCGTTCTCCGATTGATCAGAAGTCGCTGAGCGCGCGCCGCACCGCCTGTGCGACCTGGCGGCCAGACCGGCGCAGGCTCTCGGGCTGGTTGCTGCCCTGCGGACTGACAATGCGGATCGAGACATTGACGTCTCGTCCCTTGCCGCCGCTCAGCGATGGCTCCACGCGTCCGGCCGAGGTCGGCACGAACATTTCAGGGCCGCGCTCGCCCACGAGATAGCCTCGCCCCGGCGCCACCGGCCCGCCGGTCGCACGTCCGGGCAAGCCGAAGATCGACCCGATCAGGCTGCCCAGACCCAGCACGGCACTACCGCTTCCGCCCGCGCCGCCAAGACCGCCGAGTGATCCGATACCGGCCTGAACGGCCTGAGCCGCAATGTCGCCAAGCACATTCATCGCCACCCGGCGCAAGTCCTCGAAGCCTAGCGAACCGCGGCGGATCGCGCCGAGCAAGCCGCGCTCGAGCGTGTCGCCTGCGCGCCCAAATCCGTCCACCAGAACGGAGTCGAAGCTGCCTCGCATCTGCGCCACATCGGCAGCAAAGCCTGACGTATTTGCGCGCACGTCAATCATCAGCGTGTCGAGTTCATCCGCCACGGTCGGCCTCCATCAATCTGTCGAGCGTGCCCTTGTCGATCGTCCCGCTATCCGGCACCCGCATTGCACTCAGCACGCTGGCGAGTTCCTCCGGCGTTGCTGCCCAGAAGGTGTCGGGCAGCCACCCCAGCAGCAGCGCCGCCTGTCCGCTCAGCGCGGCAGCGCGCGGCCCAAACCGCTCGCTCACCCGGCACCCTTCAGGATCTGCACGATCAGGGTGCGTAGTGTCGGCGTGCATGCCGCAAGCCCCTCACGCGCGACCGCTTCGGCAAAGTCTGCCCGCTCCAGCCCTGCGCGCTCACGCAGGCAGTGCCAGAACAGTCCGACCATCTCGGACAGGCGCAACTGACCGGCACTGGCCCGCTCGACCAGCGCGAACAGCGGGCCAAGTTCCTCCTCCGCTGCAACCAGCGCACCGAATGTCGGGCGCAACACCAGGGGCTGCCCGCCCATGACAAGCACCGCTTCCCCGCGATGGGGGTTCACCGCGCCGTCCATCAGACTTGCGCCACCACGCCCGAGCTTTCGAGCGTCATCGTGTAATTGCGCTCGCCGTTGAAATCGCCAGAGTAATCCAGCCGCTGCACCAGGAAGCGCCCACGCATTTTCTCGCCGCCCTCGAACGACAGTTCGTAATCCGCGATCGTGCCGGCCATGGCATTGCCGCGCACCTGCACCTCGGCGGCGCTTCCAAGGAAAATGCCTGCCGCGCTCACCGTCACCGATCGCGTGCCTGCGCCCGAAAGCAGTTCGCGCCAGCCGCCGGAATCCTTGCTCGTGATGACGACTGACTCACCGTTGATCGACATCTGCGTCGTGCGCAGACCAGCTACGGTGTTGTAAGTCGGCGTCGCTGCGCCATCGCTGATCTTCAGCAGAAACGCGCTTCCCTTCTGGGCTGCCATTGTTGTTTCTCCTTGGAGTGGAAAGGCCTTGGGATGAATGGGATCTCAGGCCGCGAGTACGCGCGCCCGGTATTCGAGCACGACCACACGCACTGCTTCACCGCGCTGCTCTGCGCGGGCGCGGATCATGCCGATGCTGGCAATGCGGAAGCCAAAGGAAGATTGATCTGCGGGCAGGTTCTCCACCCGAGCCTCGATGCCGGCAACCAGCGATGCACCGCCCAGCGGATCGTCACTGCGGAAATTGAGTTCAAGAGCCACGCGAATTTCGCGTCCGGCCAATGTCTTCGTACCCCAATTGGTACTCGCGCTGGTCGTCAGCGCCAACCAGGGCAGGGCGGTGCGAGAAGGCGCTTCCTCGACGACTGCGTTCAGCGCCTCGGACAGCACGGGATCACTCGCCAGCCACGCAATCAGCGCGGCCCGAAAAGGAATTTCCATCGTTTCAGTCCTGTCCGAAGAGAGGCCATAACAGGCTCGCCTTGCGCCAGCGCCGCGCATCTTTGCGCATTGCAATCACCGCTGCGCGCGCCTTGGCCAATGCTGCAGCCTTGTTGGTCAGGCCGCGCACTATCTCGCCGATGTTCGTGCTCGCGCTGATCATGCCAGCCGCATCCGCCGCCACGGCCGCCAAAGCGCCGCCACCACCGCAGGGGGCACAGGCGCAGCCTTGCGGTCGTCTTCGCGCCCACGGTGCTGGTGCGCGCAAAG
>JAZKBJ010000292.1:0-425 GCA_040388685.1 Pseudomonadota bacterium | reverse complement strand
CACGCCATGCCGGATGGCATCGGGCAGGCCCGCCCAATCTGCGGCAAGACCCGCTGAATAGGTTGCGACGATCCGCGTCTGGGCGATCGACCGGCGCAGCCGGACGCGCCCTGCACCGTCGGCGTCGATGTCGAATTCATAGTCGGAGGCTGCCAGCGCCGTCCGCGTGCCCGCGAGGTCCAGCCCTGCCAGTGCGGTGATCGCGCGCACCGGTCGCGCGGAGAGCACCTGCCACTCGCCACTCGCAGCAAGCGTTTCTTCGCAGCCGGACTGTAGCGGCATCGCGCCGATGAAGCCTTCGCATATCTCGAACGCGGTGCGCAGCAGCGCCGTCAGTTCACCATCGTCGGCAGACCGGGAGATGCCTAGCCAGGCCTTGAGTTCGGTAAGCGCCGCCGAAGACAAGGCAGGCGGTGCGATAATTG
>JAZKBJ010000291.1:1768-5590 GCA_040388685.1 Pseudomonadota bacterium | reverse complement strand
AGCGCACGTGAGCGGGCCTTCCGGTTCAGTCCGCCCAGCGACGGGGTTGCCTTTCGCCGCACCAGTCCATCCACAACCAGTCGTTGATTCGTGGATCGGGCAATGGCTCTGGCCAGCAATGCGGACTGGTTGAAACCACGCTTCAGGATGCGCCAGCGGTGCAACGGCACAGGAACCACCAGCCAATCACCGTCCAGCGCAGGCAACCGCGCGGTGATCATCCTTGCCATCATTGGTGCAAGCCCCACCCGCCGCCCATGCTTCAGCGCCAGAACCAGCGCTCGGGACGTGTCGTTATAAAGCGTTGCTGCCGCGATCCCGGCGTGGCGCGGCGGCTCGGCCATGCACGGCGCGCAGACGAGGCCTGCGGCCGCGTCGCTGCCCTCGCCCAAGGGCCTTTGACATAGGGAACAACAGACGCCCGATGGCACGGCCAGCTTCCCCCAGCAATCAAGACACATGCCGCCATGTTCCGCCACAGGAGCGCCGCACAACGGGCAGCGCGGCGGAAACACGAAGTCGATTACGGGGGTGATTGCATTGAGGCGCATGATGCTGCCGTTGTCCGCGTCACGTCGGCCCTTGGCAAGTGAGCGGCAGACAGGCAATGCCCGGAAATGGCCACTTCGCCCCCGACTATTTTCGCGCCAAATCGGCGCAAAGCGCTGCGCCGCCGCATGGCGCGCCTCCAATCGCAGCCCAGCGCGCCGCGCTACATTGCCGAGGACATGGTCGACGACGTGCTCGACCGCCTGTCCTTTCTCCGCCACGACCCCGCCAGAGCGCTGGTGATCGGCGACTGGACTGGCGCTTTGGCGTCGGCGCTCGGCGCGATGGGCGTGGCGGTGGAAGCCCGTGACCCTGCGCTGGACGCAGACCCGCTCGACGAAGAATCGCCCTTTTCGGCAGGTCCCGGGTACGACTTCATTGCAAGCATTGGCACACTCGACACCATCAATGACCTACCCGGCGCGCTGGTCCATCTTCGCCGTGCACTCGCCGATGGCGGGTTGATGATTGCAAGCTTCATGGCAGCGGGCTCATTACCCGCCTTGCGTGCCATCATGCTCGAGGCCGATGGCGACCGCCCCTCGCCGCGCATTCACCCTCACGTCGATGTGCGCGCGGGCGGCCAATTACTCCAGCGCTGCGGCTTTGCCGACCCGGTGGTCGACAGCCATCATATAGACGTGCGGTTCAGTTCGTTCGAGCGGTTGATTGCGGACCTGCGCGCGCAAGGCCTCGGCAATTGTCTGGCCAAGCCCGGTGTCCCTTTGGGTAAAGGCGCCCTGGGCCGCGCGAAGACAGCCTACGACAGCCGCGTAGATGCCAACGGCAAAGTTATGGAAAGGTTCGAAATTCTAACATTGAGTGGGTGGGCGAAACCGCTTCGCCCACCCAAGTTCTGATGAGTCAGCCCAGCGCCGCTTGCGCCGCCGCAAGGCGTGCGATCGGCACGCGGTAGGGGCTGGCGGAAACGTAATCGAGGCCGGTCTTTTCGCAGAACGCGATCGAGGCCGGATCACCGCCGTGTTCGCCGCAGATGCCGAGCTTGAGGTCGGGCCGGGTCTTGCGCCCGCGTTCAGCTGCCAGTTCGACCAGTTGGCCGACGCCTTCGATATCGAGGCTGACGAACGGATCGCGCGGATAGATGCCCTGCTCAACGTAAGGGTTGAGGAAGCGCGAGGCATCGTCCCTCGAAACGCCCAGAGTTGTCTGAGTCAAGTCATTGGTTCCGAACGAGAAGAACGTAGCCTCCTCAGCAATTTCGCCGGCCATCAGCGCGGCGCGTGGAAGTTCGATCATGGTGCCGACGAGATAGTCGAGCGTGCGGCCCTTCTCGTCGAAGACTTCGAGCGCGACCCGGTCCACCAGCGCGCGCAGGATTTCCAGTTCCTTGCGCGTGGCGACCAGCGGGATCATCACTTCGGGGATCGGCGCATCGCCTGACTTTTCAGCCACATCGCACGCCGCCTCGAAGATTGCGCGGGCCTGCATCTCGTAAATCTCGGGGAACGTGATGCCGAGGCGGCACCCGCGATGGCCCAGCATCGGATTGAATTCGTGGAGTTCACCCGCGCGGCGCTTAAGGTGCTCCACACCAAGCCCGGTGGCTTCGGCAAGTTCGACGAACTCGGCATCGGCGTGGGGCAGGAACTCATGCAGCGGCGGATCGAGCAGGCGGATGGTGACGGGCAGGCCCGCCATGACCTCGAAGATCGACTGGAAGTCGCTGCGCTGTTCGGGCAGCAGCTTGGCCAGCGCGGCGCGGCGGCCGGTCTCGTCCTCGGCAAGGATCATCTGGCGCACGGCGCTGATGCGGCCCGCTTCGAAGAACATATGCTCGGTACGGCAAAGGCCGATGCCTTCGGCGCCGAACTGGCGCGCCACCTGGCAATCCAGCGGCGTTTCAGCGTTGGTGCGCACTTTCATGCGGCGGTGCTTGTCGGCCCAGACCATCAGCGTGCCGAAATCGCCCACCAGTTCCGGTTCGACCGTGGCGACCTTTCCGGCCATTACATCGCCGTTCGATCCGTCGAGGGTGATCACATCGCCTTCGCGCAGCTCGCGGTTGCCGATGCGCGCGGTGCGGCTGGCCATGTCAATCGACAGCGCCGACGCGCCCGAAACGCAAGGGCGGCCCATGCCGCGGGCGACAACCGCTGCGTGTGACGTCATGCCGCCACGCGCGGTCAGGATGCCCTTGGCCGCATGCATGCCGTGGATGTCCTCGGGGCTGGTTTCCACACGGACAAGGATGACCGCTTCACCGCGTTCGGCGCGGGCCTGTGCGGTATCGGAATCGAACACCACGATGCCCGAAGCCGCGCCCGGCGACGCGGGCAGGCCCTTGGTCAGCACATCGCGGACGGCCTTGGGATCGAGCGTGGGGTGGAGCAACTGGTCGAGCGCCATCGGATCGATGCGGCGGATCGCGGTCGCCTCGTCGATCAGGCCCTCGCCCACCATGTCCACCGCCATCTTGAGCGCAGCCTTGGCGGTGCGCTTGCCCGAACGGGTCTGCAGCATCCACAGCTTGCCCTGCTCGACGGTGAACTCGATGTCCTGCATGTCCTTGTAATGCTTTTCGAGCAGCTCGAACACCGCAGCCAGTTCGCCATAAGCAGCGGGCATGGATTCTTCCATCGACAGCGGCTTGGCCCCGGCCCGCTCACGCGCGGCCAGCGTCAGGTACTGCGGGGTGCGGATACCGGCGACAACGTCCTCGCCCTGCGCATTGACCAGCCATTCGCCGTAGTAGGCCTTCTCGCCGGTCGCGGGATCGCGGGTGAAGGCGACGCCTGTAGCCGAGGTATCGCCCATGTTGCCGAAAACCATGGCCTGCACGTTGACAGCAGTGCCCCAGTCGGCGGGAATGTCATTCAAGCGGCGGTAAACCTTGGCGCGGTCGCTCTCCCAGCTGTCAAACACGGCGCCAATCGCGCCCCACAGCTGTTCGTGCACGTCCTGCGGGAACGGGCGGCCGAGCTGGTCTTCGACAATCGCCTTGTATTCGCCGACGAGCGCCTGCCAATGCTCGGCACCCAGTTCAACATCGTTGAAGAAGCCGTTGTCTTCCTTGACGATTTCCAGCGCATCCTCAAACCGGTGATGGTCGAGGCCAAGCACCACATCGGAATACATCTGGACGAAGCGGCGATAGCTGTCCCACGCGAAGCGCGGATCGCCAGACCCGGCGGCAAGGCCTTCGACCGTCAGGTCGTTGAGGCCGAGATTGAGCACCGTATCCATCATGCCCGGCATCGAGACGCGCGCGCCGGAACGAACCGAAACGAGCAACGGATTGACCGGATCGCCGAA
>JAZKBJ010000291.1:771-1758 GCA_040388685.1 Pseudomonadota bacterium | reverse complement strand
TTTCGACATGGGCCACGCCATTCGCAACGCCAGCACGCAAGGCATCGTCAAAGGTCTTGCCACCGGCATTATAGGCCGTGCAGACTTCGGTGGTGATGGTAAAGCCGGGGGGCACCGGCAGGCCGATCCCGGCCATTTCGGCCAGGTTCGATCCCTTGCCACCGACAATCGTCTTGTCCTTGGCCCGCGCTTCGCTTGAAACTGCACCACCGCCGAAATGGAATACGTATGCGCTCATACCTGAACGAGGCTCCCTGCGTGTGTCGTTTTTGCCGGATACGGCCCGGATTCGGGCACTTCCCGATTTTGGCCCTTAGCCTTCAATCCGTGAAAAGTCCGCAACTTTGTGCACTGCAGCACGGAAACGGTCAAGCAGCGCAAGGCGGCTTGCACGTTTGTTAGCGTCTGCATCATTTACCGTCACGCCTTCAAAGAACGCGTCGATCGGCGCGCGAAGACTTGCCAGCGCGGCCATGGCGGCGGTGAAGTCCTCGGCGGCGATGGCAGCGTCGGCCTGTGGTTCAGCCGCGTTAAGCGCACCCGCCAGCGCCTGCTCGGCAGGTTCGCGCGGATAATCCGCATCGACCGGCGTGAACGCCTCCTTCTTGAGGATATTCGCCGCACGCTTGTAGCCTGCGAGGAGGTTCACGCCGTCCTCGGTGCCGACGAAGGCCTGCAGGGCCTTTCCGCGAGAAAGCATCCGTAGAACGTCGTCTTCTCCGCCAACGCCGAACACGGCATTGATTATATCGTGCTTAACTCCAGCTTCACGTTGTTGAACGATAAGTCGTTCTCCTAGGAACGTCAGCAGCGCAACCCCAGCCTCGTAAATGGCAATCCCGTGCTTTCGATCCTGTTCGTTCGGCACGCCCTTTAATTGCGATTTGATAACTGATTCCAAGACAGCCGCCGCATCACTTTGGCTGCCAACGAAGCTCTCAATTGGCGAAACAAGTTGAGAAACTGCTTTGGCCGTTGTGAGCCTCA
>JAZKBJ010000291.1:0-761 GCA_040388685.1 Pseudomonadota bacterium | reverse complement strand
TGAGCCTCACTAAGTTCATAGAAACACCGTCGAGCGCCTCATAAACCACTCGAGATAGCCGAAGACGCAGTCCGTTATCGATGATCAAACGCATGAATGCGATCGCAGACCGCCTAAGTGCAAATGGATCTTTCGATCCAGATGGCGACAGCCTTACGGCAAAAAACGCTGCCAACGTATCCAACTTATCCGCCAGCGACACGGCCACCGTTACCGGCGCAGTCGGCACATCGTCGCCTTGCCCGACCGGCTTGTAGTGATCGCGGATGGCGTCGGCTACGGCGTCGGGCAAGCCTTCGGCGCGGGCGTAATATCCTCCCATAAGGCCTTGGAGTTCAGGGAATTCCCCGACCATCTCGGTGACGAGGTCGGCCTTGCACAGGCGGGCGGCGAGTTCGGCTTGGTCTGCCAGCACTTCCCGCTCCCCCGCGAAGGCGGGGGTCTCGGGAGGTTGCGTGATGGCGCCAGAGGCCCCCGCCTTCGCGGGGGAGCCAGCAAAGTTTGCGGGCTTTACGATACCTTCTTCGACCAGCCAGCGGGCCAGCTTGGCGACGCGCTCAACCTTGTCGGCAACGGTGCCCAGCTTCTCATGGAAGGTGATGCGCGCCAGCTTTTCAGCGTGGACCGAAAGCGGCTTCTTCTTGTCCTGCTCCCAGAAGAACCTCGCGTCTGACAGGCGCGCCGCCAGAACCTTGCGGTTGCCGTCGACGATGGCCGCCCCGTGGTCCTTGGCCTCGATATTGGCGGTGCAGACGAAGGCA
>JAZKBJ010000290.1:10195-11748 GCA_040388685.1 Pseudomonadota bacterium | reverse complement strand
ATGCCAGCGGCCGCCACATCACAGCCGAACAGGAAGCGCAGGAAGCGCTCGAACGCGCCGAGGACCAACTGCGCCAGTCGCAGAAGATGGAGGCCGTGGGCCAACTGACCGGCGGGCTTGCGCACGACTTCAACAATCTGCTGGCGGCGATATCAGGCAGCCTCGAACTGATGCAGACCCGGCTCGCGCAGGGCCGCGCGCCGGAAATCGGGCGCTACATCGGCATTGCCGAACAGGCGACCAAGCGAGCATCGGCACTTACCCACCGGCTGCTCGCGTTCTCGCGGCGGCAGACGCTCGATCCCCGGCCAACCGACATCAACCGGTTGATCGCCGGGCTGGACGATCTGCTGCGGCGCTCGGTCGGGCCGACGGTTGAGCTTGAGGTCGTGGGAGCGGGCGGTCTGTGGACGACACTGGTCGATCCCAACCAGCTTGAGAATGCCATCCTCAATCTGTGCATCAACGCCCGCGATGCAATGCCCGATGGCGGGCGGATCACCATCGAGACGGCGAACAAGTGGCTCGACAGCAAGGCGGCGAGCGAGCGCGAACTGCCGCCGGGGCAATATGTTTCGCTGTGCGTGACCGACACCGGCATCGGCATGGCGCCGGACATTATCGAACGCGTTTTCGACCCGTTCTTCACCACCAAGCCGCTGGGCGAGGGCACCGGGCTGGGCCTCTCGATGATCTACGGCTTCGCGCGGCAATCGGGCGGACAGGTGCGGATCTATTCGGAAGTGGGTGAGGGCACGACGATGTGCCTCTACCTGCCGCGCTCCGACCAGCCCATCCTGCCCGACGACTTGCGCACGGCGGATCACCGCAGCGACGGGGCGGCGGATGGGTCGCGTGTCCTCGTGGTCGACGATGAACCGGCGGTGCGCGCGGTGGTGGCCGATGTGCTGGGCGAACTGGGTTACGACGTGCTGGAGGCAGCCGACGGTCCGGCGGGGCTGGATATCCTGCGGTCGGGCGAACGCGTCGATCTGCTGATCAGCGATGTCGGCCTGCCCAAGGGCATGAACGGACGCCAGCTTGCCGATGCCGCCCGGGTTGACCGGCCCGAGCTGAAAGTGCTGTTCATCACCGGCTACGCCGAAAACGCGGTCGTCGGCAACGGCCAGCTTGAGCCTGGCATGCATGTGCTGACCAAACCGTTCGCGCTTGACACGCTGGCGTCGAAGATCCGCGATCTGACCGGGGATTGACGGCGGCGCCTTGCCCATAAGCAGGCCGATTTTGGCATTGAATAAGGCAAGCATAGCTATTATCGCTACGTCATGAAAGTCAACGTGGCGTTCCTCTCATCCGATGTCGGGCGTCTGTTCCGCAAGCGGTTCGGCGTGTCCGCGCGCCAGTTCGGGGTGACGGGGACGCAGTGGCGCTCGCTCGCCGCGATCCAGCGCAGCCCGGGTATGAACCAGGGCGCACTGGCCGCATGGCTGGAGGTCGAGGCGATCACGGTCGGGCGAATGGTCGACCGGCTGGAAAAGCTCGGGCTGGTCGAGCGGCGGGTTTCTCTCGGATTCCAAGATCGACGGCAAGGT
>JAZKBJ010000290.1:9303-10185 GCA_040388685.1 Pseudomonadota bacterium | reverse complement strand
GTGATCGATGAATCCGTCGCCGGCTTTTCCGATCCGGAAAAAGACCAGTTGCTGGCGCTGCTCGAACGTGTGCGAGTCAATCTCTCCGATGAAACCCCTGCTGAAGTGAACGAGGCCAATGGCTGAAGCCGATCCCTTTCCTGTGACCGATGCCAAGGCGGCGGTCGAAAGTCCCGCCCCGCCGCCACCGCGCAGGCGGCTGCGCGCGGTGCTGATGGTGCTGGGGCCCTTGCTCGCGGTGGCAGGCGGCTTGTGGTACTGGTTTGGCCAGCCGGGCGTGGTGGAAACCGACAACGCTTACGTCAAGCAGGACATCGTTGCGGTTGCGGGCGAGGTTACCGGGCTGGTGACCAAGGTCAATGTCCGCGAAAATCAGCGCGTCAAGGCGGGCGATGTGCTGTTCACGATCGATCCGGCCACGTTCAACGCTGCGGTCAGGCAGGCCGACGCCCAGATCGCCACAGCTCAGGCCCGCGTGACCGCGATGGCCTCCGACATCACCGCCAAGGCGGCGGAACTGGCGGGCGCGCGCGATGATCTGGCGCTGGCACAAGCCAACTACGCGCGCGAAAAGGCGCTGATGGACAAGGGCTTCAATACGCGCGCCCGGATGGATACTGCAGGGCACGCGGTGGCCAGTGCCCGCGACAGGATCAGTGCTATTCAGGCCGAGGTCGATCAGGCACGCGCCCAGATGGCGCAGGGGTCCGCCGTTCCCGGCGTCGATCCGGCGATTGCTGCTGCACAGGCCGCGCGCGCGCGGGCCAGTCTCGAAGTGGAGCGCACGGTCGTGCGCGCGCCTGCGGACGGTGTGGTAACGCAGGTTACCCGGCTGCAGATCGGGCAGATACAGGGGACAGCGGAGATTGTGAGCGCCATCGT
>JAZKBJ010000290.1:3353-9293 GCA_040388685.1 Pseudomonadota bacterium | reverse complement strand
GGTGTTTCCGGGCGTGCCGATGGTATCGATCGTGCGCGACGGCAGCGCGCGCGTGGAGGCGAACTTCAAGGAAACCGACCTCGCCCACATGCGCCCTGGCCAGAAGGCCGAGATCGAGCTGGACGCCTATCCGGGCCTGGCCTTGCGCGGCCATGTTGAATCCATTGGCGCCGGCACCGGTTCGGAGTTCTCGGTGCTTCCCGCGCAGAACGCCACCGGCAACTGGGTCAAGGTGATCCAGCGCGTCCCAGTGCGCATCGCCATCGACAGCAAGTCGGAGCGCCCGCTGATCGCCGGGCTGAGTTCCAGCGTCACGGTCCATGTCGGCAAGTAGCACCGAACAACTGCCCATCGTCTCGCGCAACCGGCCCTTGATGCTGGTTGGCGCGATGGCGGCGATGGTGATGTACACGCTCGATTCCACGATCGCCAATGTCGCCTTGCCGCACATGACGGCCTCGCTCAGCGCCACGCAGGACACGATTACCTGGGTGCTGACCAGTTATGTGCTCGCATCGGCGGTGGCGCTGCCGCTGGCGGGCTGGCTGGTCGACCGGATCGGCATGCGCACGATGATGCTTGCCTCGGTTATCCTGTTCACGCTGGCCTCGATGCTGTGCGGCGCGGCGCAAAGCCTTGAACAGATGGTCGCCTTCCGCATCCTGCAGGGGCTTGCGGGGGCGTTTCTGTCGCCGCTGGCGCAAACCATCACGCTCGATTCCAGCACCGCTGCCGAACGTCCGCGGATGATGGGCATCTACACCCAGGGCGTGATGCTCGGCCCGATCATGGGGCCGATCATCGGCGGTTTCCTCACCGACAACTACAGCTGGCGCTGGGTGTTCTACGTCAATCTGCCGGTCGGCGTGCTGTGCTTCGTGCTGCTAGCGCTCTATCTGCCCAGGACGCCGACCCGGCCGCGTCAGGTCGATATCGTCGGCTGGTTTCTCGTCGCGCTGACCGTCTGTTCGCTGCAACTGATACTTGACCGCGGCCTCACGCTCGACTGGTTCGCCTCGGCAGAGATCGTGACGTATGGCGTGGTTGCGGCTGCCTGCGGATGGCTTGCCGCGTTCCATCTGTCGGGCAGCAAAAGGCCTCTGTTCCCGCTCGCGCTGTTTCGGGACCGGAACTACACGGTGGGCCTGGCCTTCATGTTCCTGATCGGGCTGGTGATGCTTTCGGTGACCGCGATCCTGCCGTCGCTGCTTCAGCAGATCTACGGGTACAGTCCGCTTCAGGCGGGCATGCTGCTCGCCCCGCGGGGGCTTGGCATGCTGATCTCGATCACTGTGTTCGGGCGGTTCATGAGCAGGGTCGATGCGCGCGCGCTGCTCGCGCTCGGCCTGTTGATGATGGGCGCCTCGATGTGGATGATGACCGGCTGGTCGACCCAGATGCCGCGTGGCCCGATTATCATGGCGGGGCTGCTGCAGGGGATTGGCCTCAGCTTCACGTTCATGCCAATGAACCTGATTTCCTTCGCCACCCTGCCTTCGGAATATCGCACTGACGCGTCAAGCCTCGGCAATCTGATGCGCAATGTCGGTGCTTCGATCGGGATTGCCGCCGCTTCGGTAGAACTGGCGCGCAATGTGCAGGTCAACCATGCCGAGCTTGGCGCCCATGTCACGCGGGCGCTGGTGCCGTTCAATCTCGACCGGATCACCGCTTATGGCGGGACGGGCGAGGCTGCGCTGCGGGTAGTGGATGGCCTCGTCAACCAGCAGGCGGCCATGATTGCCTATATCAACGATTTCTACGCGATGGCGCTCGCCTGCTTCGGCGCGATCCCGCTGTTGTTGCTGGTGCGAACCGCAAAAAAGCGGCGCTGAACCGGCAAAAGTGCCTCAGGTCTGTCGCCGATCACCGACCGGAAACGGTAATGGCGCCCCTTTCGGGGCGCCATCCGATATTGCAGCGATGCGCGGTCCTAGAACTTCGCACCCAGCCTGATACCTGCCTGACGGGGCGCAGCGATGGCTCCGAAAAAGCTGTAGTATGTGGCGGTGGAGCCGAAGTCGCCGCCAGTGGAACCCGCGGTATAGTTGCGGTCGTTGAACACGTTGTTCACGAATATTTCGGCCATGTAGCTGTCGTTCTTGACGCCAACCCGCCAGTCAAGCTGGTGCCGCGCCTTGATATAGGCAAGGTTGGCAAGGTCGATGTACTGCTTGCCGCGGTAGACGTAGGCCAGATTGGTGTAGCCCTTCCAGTCGTCGTTGATGGCGGTTTCGTACGTGGCGACAGCCGAGCCCGAAATCCACGGCGCGTTGGCCATCTTGACGCCGTCGAGGCTGTTGGTGCCGAACTGCAGTTGGGTGGACAGGCTGCGGAAGTCGTCGCGGCGGGTGTGATTCCACGCGAAGGTCGTGGCCAGCGAGAATTCGGGCGTGAAGTTGTAGTTGCCCTGCCATTCCACGCCCCAGATCTTGGTGCGACCCACGTTGTTGACGGCGGTCACTGTCTGGGTTGCGGCCGGATCCGTTACCGGGCGGGGATGGATGATCGCGCCGAAGGTGATCTGCTGGTTGGTCAACAGGCCGTAGTAGGCGTTGATGTCGAAGTAGCCCTTGCCGCCGCCGAACTGTCCCTTGACGCCCAATTCCCAGACCTTCAGGCGTTCTTCCTTGTACGAGGTCGAGCTGATGCCGAGGACTTGCGCAATTTCGGCAACCACGAGCGGGTCGGTGTAGCTCAGCAGGAGCGCGTTGAAGCCGCCCGGGCGCGTGCCCGTGGCGTAGGACGCATAGACCTTGCGGTCAGAGCCAAGATCGTAGTCGATCGCGATGCGCGGGTTGAAGCTCTTGTATTCCTTGCTGAGGTCTACCGTGGTGACGCTGGTGACAGTGTTGAACTGCGAGTTGCGGCGCTTGTCGATCTGGTAACGCCCTTCGGCGCTGATCGTCATCTTGTCACCCAGCAGCTTGAGGTATCCGCCGCCGAAGAAGCCATAGGTCTTGGACGAATCGGTGCCAAGTTGCTGCGGCGCGCCCGAGATGACGCCAGTCGTGCGCGACTGGAACGCGGTCACTGCCTGGATCTGGGCGCGGGCATTGATGTAGTTGGCGCCAAGCGTCCAGCTGAACGGCTTGTTGGGATCCGAGGCCAGACGCAATTCCTGGCTGAAGTCGCGCGTCTTGTTGACGATCGAATAGAAGTAGTTCGAGTAAGGGAAGGCGGTGGTCTGCTGCACCGGTTGGGCGATGCCATCGGCCACCTGCAGCGTGGTGTTGGTGTGATAGCCGGTGATCGACGTCAGCTTCAGGTAGTCGCTGATGTCAAGATCGGTGACGAGGTGCGCGTTGAACGCCTCGCGCTGGAGGCCGACCTGCTTCTTGAAGCCATCGCCGGCAATCAGCGGGCTGGAGAAAATGCGGTCCTTGAATGCCTGCGGAATATCGACGTTGTGGTAGTTGATCGAATTGGACGCGCTGGGCACTTCGCCGCAGAAGGTATAGCGGTTGCCGGCGGACCCGCGCGGCAAGGCCGTATTGGCTGACGAGCCGACAGGCTGGCAGTTGGCGTTGCTCTGCGGCAGGAAGACCGTGGCGGAAGCGCCGTCCTTGTCGGTGAAGTAGTTGACATAGCCCTTGAAGCTGAGCGCATCGGCGGGCTTGAATTCCGTTGTCAGTGATACCGACTGGCGCGATCTGTCGCCAAGCCGCTTGCCCGTGCCGTAATCGTTGTCGGTGTAGCCGTCGGTCGCCTCGGCTAGGCCAGTCAGTCGCACCTTGAGCACGTCAGGCACGATGGCGCCGGCCACGCTTGCCTGAATGCTGCGCACCAGTTGCGTACCGATCTTGCCCTCGACCTGGCCGGACCATTCATTGTCGATCGACTTGGTTCGATAGGAGACAGCGCCGGTCATCGTCGAACGGCCGAAATAGACGCTCTGCGGTCCGCGCAGCACCTCAATCGCGCCAATGTCGAAGCTGCCGGGAATTTCGCCCGACAGAACCGCTGCGCCATCAAGAAAGGCACCGCCCGCCGAAACAAGGAGGTTGGACTGCGAGAGGTTCAGGCCGCGGAAGATCAGGGGACGAATGCCGCCACGATCATTGCGCGAATAGCCCGGCGTATAATCGCTGAACTGCATGCCGGGAACGAAGTTGGAGAGCTTGGCGGCATCGGTGATGTCGAGCTTCTGCAACTTGTCGCTGGTCACCACGGTGATGGCGAGAGGAACATCGACGATGGATTCGTCGCGGCGGCGCGCGGTGACAGTGATGGCCTCGCTGGCATCAGCGGTCGTTTCAGCCGCCTCCTGCGCGAGGGCGGCCTGCGATGCCATGACCGTTCCGGCCAAAGCGCTTGCGCCGTACAGAGCGGCAATTAGTTTCCGTCGCATGATGATCCCTTTTTCCCCATTACCTGAAACCCTCGATGCCCGCCAATGCGAAGGCATCCGCGCTGCTGCGAGAACGTTCGAACTGCAGCGGCAAGTGAAGTCTGCGTTGGGGTCTATTGCGGCGCAACAAGCGCAGCGTGCGCGCCCACATACCGGGTAAAACGGGGCATGCGAATTACGTCACGGCTCTTGCGATTTGCGCACAATCCATCTTAAATATCTGAATCTTAAATTTTTTGTTCACCGTAAAAAGATAAAGGCCCGGACACGCCAGGCCCTTATCATCGAAGTTCTGGCAATGGCGTGGCGCCGTCAGAATTGACCCAGATGGCCCCGAAGCGTTTCGGTGGAATATTTGCTGCGCACAAGCCCGCGCTTCTGCAGGATCGGCACCAGTCCGTCGAGCACTTCGGCCAGATAGCGCCGCGTCAGGGGACGGGCGTGCATCAGGAAGCCGTCGCCGCCGATTTCCTCGATGGCCGCCTCCATCTTGTCCGCAACCTGTTCGGGCGTGCCGATCAGCTTGAGCGAGGTCGTTTCCTGTTCGGCGAGCGTCTGGCGCAGCGTCTTGCCCCGCGACGATGCCTTGAGGCTGGCGATCATTCCCTGGAACCCTTGCGTGACCTTGGCCGGGTCGATGTCGGGGAAAGGGGCGTCGAGATCGAATTTGGTCCAGTCGACATCGGTATGCAGGGTCAGGCGGCCAAGGCGCTGGGCCAGGATCGCCGGGGTCATGCCGACGATTTCCTGATAGCGCTGCTGCGCCGCTTCCTCGGTGTCGGCGATGACCGGGCTGATGAGGAACATGACCTTGGCTTCGTCGGGGTCGCGGCCGAACTTGACCATCCGGGCGCGCACATCGTCACGGAAGTCCTTGAGCGCCTGCACGCTGTCCTGCCCGAAGGTGGAGCAAAGGATCACATCGCTGTGCTTGGCCGCGAAATCGCGCCCTGCCGGTGACGATCCCGCCTGGCAGATCGCCGGCCGGCCCTGAGGCGAGCGGGTGACGTTCAGCGGGCCGAGCGACCGGTGGTATTTGCCTTCGAACTCGAACTCGCGAAACTTCGTCGGATCGACGTAGCGCCCGGTTTCCGCGCTCATTTCCCAGGGTTCAGGCTCCCATGCGTCCCACAGCTGCTTGACCAGATCGAGCATTTCGTCGGCGATTGCATAGCGTTCGTCATGGGGCGGCTGCTTGTCGCGGCCAAAGGCGCGCGCAGCCCAGTCCTCGCTCGAGGTGACGACGTTCCAGCCCGCGCGTCCGCGCGAGACATGGTCGACCGAGTTGATCTGGCGCGCCAGCAGAAACGGCGGATAGAAGCTGCTGGAGAACGTGCCGATGATGCCGAGCTTGCTGGTGACTTGCGACAGCACCGACATGACCACCATCGGGTCGATCCGGGGTTCGAGGTTCTGCTTGTCGTTGGTCAGGACGACGTGATCCTCGATCATGATGAAATCGAAGCAGGCGCGTTCAAGGTTCTTGGCGAAGTCGATGTAGAAATCGGCCGACCATGGGCTTCCGCCGGCTGACGCCAGCGGCTCGTTCCATTCGTCCTGCACAAAGTTCGTAAACCAGGCCAAATGAA
>JAZKBJ010000290.1:0-3343 GCA_040388685.1 Pseudomonadota bacterium | reverse complement strand
AAGCTGGCGGGACATGTCCTTGAGGAAATCGAGCGTCTGCCAGCGTTCGGGCAAGATGTCGTTCCCTGCCCAGCGGTCCGCACCATTGGCGGTCCAGCCATGCGCGCGAGGATTGGTGAACCAGGCAAGATGAAACATCGAAAAATGTCCTTTCGCTATCGTCCGATCGCGTCACCGCGATTGCATCGGCACGTTGCGTCCAGCGGGTAAAGCCATGCAAGCAGGCTGGCCTGTTCGCCCATTATCCGGGTGTTCAGCGGCGGTGTGCGACGCTCGTGGCATTCATGCCTTGGCAAGCGCCGAGAGGCTTTCAAGCGCAAGGCCGAGCGCCATTTCATCAGTGACCAGCTTCTTGAGCCTCTGGGTCAGCGCGGCCCGCGCATAGCGCAGGGTGAAGTCGGGTTGCTGCGCCAGCTTTGCCGCCACCGCGCGGGCGCGGGGCATCAGGTCTTCAGGCGCGAGCACTTCGGCGCAAACGCCATAATCCAGCGCCTGGCTTGCGGTCAGCTCCTGTTGCGTCAGCAGGAAATAGCGGCCCCGCTGCGAGCCCAGCACGTGGGGCCACATGACGTGCATCCCGTCACTCGGGCTGACGCCGTTGTTGAGGTGCGGGAGATCCTGAAAGGTCGCCAAAGTCGAGGCGAGCATGATGTCGCACGTCAGCAGGTATTCGCTGTGGATGCGCGCCGGGCCGTTGACGGCGGCGATCATCGGCGCATCGACATCAAGGATCGTCTGCAGCAGTCGGCGGCCTTCCCACAACTGGATATCCCAACGCTCTGCCAGTGACAGCGCGGGGTCGAAGCTGACTTCGGGGGACCGGTCAAAGCCGGTGCACCATTCATCGCCGGTTCCCGTCAGGATGATGACGCGGTTCGCACGATCGGCACCGATGCGCTGAAAAGCGCCGAGCAACTGGGTGCGGGCACTGGCGCTGAACCTGAACGGGCCGCCGTGGCTGTGCAGCCGCACTTCGAGCACGCCGTCGTCGCTGCGATCGAACGCGATGTTGGGAAATTCGGCAAAATAATCGGGCAGCATCGGGTCAATAATCCGGTCTGGAAACGCTAACGCGGGCCATGTGCCGCCGGTCAGCAGGCTTGGGCCAGAGCCGTGCCCGCATTGGTCCACGACATGGGGAAGGCCAGCGGGGTGTTGTCCTGCATCTCCTCGCGTGCACCGGCGGCACGACCGATCTGGTCGGCCAGGGCCTTGAGGTGGGGCACGTATTTTTCAACAACTGTTGCGCTCGACATGGCCCGCGTCATGTAGATCATGAGCAGGCTGGCGGCGTATTGCCCGTCGACAAAAATCGGAAATGCGACCGACTGTTCGGGATTGTTGTTCGGCGGCGGCTGGAACGCGAAGCCGTTCTTGACGACCGGTTCGATGAACAGGTCCAGCCCGCTCTGCTCGGCCGAGCGTTCGCGGTTGTAGGAGTCTGCCGATCCCTTGAGAACGGAGGTGAGGATGGACTGCTGGATCGCCGAGGAGAACGCATAGGCGACAAGGCCGCTGGACGAATTGAGGATCGGCGTTTCGGCCCCGATCCTGCGGCGGTTGAGCCACAGCGATGTTGCCGGGTCGGTGGTTGCCCGCAGGATCATCCGGTCGCCCGATGGCGTGGCAATGGCAAGCGGCCAGCCGATCTGCTGGGTGACGCGGAACAGCAGCGGCGTAGCCGTTTCGACAATCCAGCAGTCGTCCGAGAAGCCACCCGACAGGGAACAGACCTTGGCGCTGAGGCGGTAGCGCTTGTCGTCCGGCACGCGCTGCACATAGCCTTCGGCGACGAGCGTCAGCAGAATGCGTTCAGCCGTGGTGCGCGGCAATCCCAGATGGCGCGCAAGTTCCGTTATCGAGACATTCTCGGTCTGGTTGAGCAGGGCGAGAACCTTCAATCCCCGCTTGAGCGACCGCAGTTCCTGATCCGATTTCATCCCCACGCTTCCCCGATGAATGGTTGCCTGAAAGAAGCCGACTTCATGTCAGTCACTTTATGATCGGGAGGCTATCATAGCGCGATGCGATCACAACATAGGTGTAACAAAATGCGCCTAGGTATGAGTTTTGCGCATTGCATTGGCCCTTCTGCCCGCCTCGTCCATAGTTGCCGCCGGACAAGTGGAAGGGGCAGTCGTGGCATTGCTGAACCAGCGCGCGGCCAAACGTGTGGCCGCAGATGAAGCGACAACGGCAAGCTACCCCAGTGCTGTCATGGGCTGGTTTTTTGTCGTCGTCCTGCTGGCCGCCTATGCTGTTTCGTTCGTCGACCGCCAGATACTCAATCTCCTCGTCGAAGATCTGCGCGCCGACCTTGCCATAACCGACGCGCAGGTCGGCGTGCTGCAAGGTCCGGCCTTCGGCGTGTTCTATGCCGTGATGGGCCTGCCGTTCGGACTGCTGGCCGACAGGATCAACCGCGTCCGCGTGATTGCGGGTGGGCTGCTTGTCTGGACACTGGCGACCTTGCTGGGCAGCATCGCGCAAAGCTTCGAGATGCTGCTGCTTTCGCGCATGCTGGTTGGCGCGGGCGAGGCGGCGCTGGTGCCATCGGCGGTTTCGTTGTTGTCCGACAGCTTTGCACCGACCCGTCGCGCCTTGCCACTGGCCATATTCACGGCGGGCGTATCGGTTGGTGCGGGGCTGGCCCTGATGCTGGGGGGATCGCTGGTCCGGTTTGCCCATGATGGTGCTGAAACGCTGCCGCTTATCGGCGGATGGCTGGCGGGACGGGCACCTTGGCAGATCGTGCTTGCGCTCGCCGGCTTGGGAGGCGTCCCGCTTGCCATCCTGATCGCGGCTTTGCCCGAGACTGCTCGCCGGGCACCCCCGCCCCGTTCCGATACCGGGGCAGGGTTGTTTGCCTTTATTCGCAGGGAACGCAGCCTGTTCATCCCGCTCCTGCTGGGATCGGCGCTGCTCTACCTGTTCGCGAATGCGCTTTCGGCGTGGATGCCGACACTGTTCGTCAGGAGCTTTGGCTGGTCGCCCGCAGCGGTCGGGATGCGCATGGGCGGCTTGATCCTGGTCTGTGCGCTGGCGGGCAATCTGGCGAGCGGTCTTGTCACCACATACCTTGCGAGCGCAGGGCATCGTGCCGCGCCGCTTGCGGTCATGTCAGCCGGTGCCATGCTGCTGGCGCCCACGGCGATCATCGCGATGTGGATGCGCGATCCCGTCTTGCTGCAGGGCGCGCTGATGCTTGTCTATTTCGCGATGTCGCTGTGCTTCGGCGTTGCGACCGCCAGTTTCGTTGCCGCCACTCCGTCTCCGATCTGGGGCAGGATGATCGCGCTCTACCTGCTCACCGGCAATCTGGTCGGGCTGGGGCTGGGGCCAA
>JAZKBJ010000289.1:6342-7134 GCA_040388685.1 Pseudomonadota bacterium | reverse complement strand
GAACGCTTGTACCACTCGCTGCCCGGGTAATTCGTGCCGAGCACCGCCGCTGCCTTTTGCGCTTCGACGGGTAGGCCGAGCGAAAGATAGCTCTCGACCAGACGATACAGCGCCTCGGGCGTGTGGCTGGTGGTCTGGAACTTTTCGGCGACAGTTCGGAAGCGCATCGTGCCAGCGAGCCACTTGCCGCTGCGCTGATACATCCGACCGATTTCCATTTCCTTGCCCGCAAGGTGATCGTTGATCAGGTCGATCTTCAGGCGCGCGTCGGCGGCGTAATCAGTGTTGGGATAGCGGCGGACCAGTTCGTTCATCGCGGTCAGCGCCTGCTGTGTGATCTTCTGATCACGCGTCACGTCGCTGATCTGCTCGTAATAGCAGAGCGCGACGAGATAATAGGCGTAAGGCGCGTCCTTGTTGCCGGGGTGGATCGACAAGAAGCGCTGTGCCGACTGGACCGACTTCGAATAGTCGCGCGCGGCATAATAGCTGAACGCGCTCATCAGTTGGGCGCGGCGTGCCCAAGGCGAATAGGGATGCTGACGTTCGACTTCGTCGAACAGTGCCGCAGCCTGCTTCGCATCGCCGCGATCAAGCCGGTCCTTGGCCGCTGCGTAAAGCGTGTCGACATCGCGGGCAACATAAGCGACGTCCTTCTTGCCCTTGCTACCCGCACAACCGGCGGTGACGCCCATGGCGACGGTAGCGGCTGCAAGGACGGCGAGGCGCATCGGGCGGCGCATGGAATGAAGCGTCATGCCGACCCTATAGACAGCAGGTTCCTGAACGCCA
>JAZKBJ010000289.1:0-6332 GCA_040388685.1 Pseudomonadota bacterium | reverse complement strand
GGTCGAGAATTGCTGCCGTGTCATCGCGCAACTGAAGCATCAATCCGCGCAGGCGGCATTCAGCCTCGGGCAGGCAATTGTTGCAGTGTTCATGGGCGTTGCGGCTGGCGCAGGGCACCAGCGCGAGGCTTCCGCGCGTAAGGCGGATGATGTCGCCATAACGGATATCGACCGGCGCAAGTGCCAACTCGTAGCCGCCGTCGCGCCCGCGATGCGATACGACAATGCCTTCGCGCGCCATTTCAGACAGGATCACCGTCAGGAATTTGCGCGGAATGTTCTGCGCTTCCGCAATCGCGTCCAGCCTGACCGCACCCTGGCCCCAGGTATCGGCCAGATGTTGCAGGGCACGGATTGTATATCGCGTCTTTTGCGAAAGCATGGGAAACAGTTGAACGCTCGCGCGAGAAAGTCAACGCGTCTGGTAGAATTACCTGTTCAGGACTGGCTCGGCTTCGGAATGCAGGTGCGCGTCCCGCCTCGATTGAGGCAGGACGCGGCAGGCACTGGCCTCGGATGCCCCCGGGTGGGCTTTACTTTCCGGCTGCCACAAGGCTTTCCACGAAGTCGAGCCTTGCCCCATACGGATCTTCAACATGGCTGGCGCCCTTGGCCCCGATCACCATGACCTTCGTGTCATCTGCCGTGGCAGCAGGCCAAGCGGCGCCGGGCTTGCCGGTCTTGGCAAATTCCACCCACAGCTTGTGCGTTGCGGTGGCGACCGGCGCTTCATCCTTGACCATGGCCGGATGGGTCCGCGCAGGCACCGTGTCGAAGACGTAAGGCAGTTCGCTAGCATGCGGCGCGCCACCCATGGCCGCCAGCAGTTCAGGATGGGCATAAGCGAAGCGGTAAAGATATGCAGGCTGTCCACGCTTTGCGAGGGCGCGGGCCACGGCGCGCGCCGGTTCGATGAACATGCGGTCGGCGCTGGTCATCGTGCCCACGACGAGGCCGGAAGCAGTCCCTGCGGGATCGTAGAGTTTCCACGCGTCGGCGGCCTTTTGGCCATAGCCCGCAAAGATCTTGTCCTTGTCCGTGACGAACGGGAAACCGTCGGCCGAATTGGCGCCCACCATGACCGGCACGTTGGCGTAAATGCCGCCTTTGATTCCGGCAATTCCTTCGCCAAGGATTGTGCGGCCATCAACCATTGGTCCAGAATAGTCCGGCTTGCCCATGGTCATCATCGACAGGTCGCCTGTCACCTTCTCTGCCGGAATGGCGCGCAGGGCGGCCGCATCCAGACCTGGAGCGAATGCCTCCCCTGCCCGCGCTGCAACAGCCATCGTCGGCATAGGCAAGGCGCGGTCACGCCCGCCACCGCTTTCGATCACGACCTTGTGGAACAGACCGCGTGCGAGCGGTGACTGCAGCAGCATGTGCATCGACATGCCGCCCGCGCTTTCGCCAAAGACGGTGACGTTGCCACCCACTTGAGCGCTGCGATCTGATCGAGAAAACCGAAGTTTCCGCCAAACCCTTCGGCAGCAAGGCCCGGATGCGCGAAAAAGCCAAAGCGGCCGAGACGGTAATTAAGGCTGACCAGCACCACGCCATCGCGCGCGAAGTTTTCGCCTGAATAGACGCCGGGCGATGAGCCGCCATTGACAAAGCCGCCGCCGTGTATCCAGACCATGACCGGCAGTTTGGCGCCGGTTTTGGCAGCGACCGGCTTCCATACGTTGAGGTAGAGGCAGTCCTCCGACGGCGTGGTGACGATGGGAGCCGCATCAGGCGGGAACGGCGCCTGCGCGCAGTCAGCACCGTATATCGAAGCATCGCGTTCGCCGGTCCATGCCAAAGCCGGTTGCGGCGCGCGCCAGCGGTTCTCGCCAACTGGAGCTGCGGCGTAGGGGATGCCCTTGAAGGCGCTGACGGTTCCGGAGGTTACGCCCTTTACCGTACCCGACCCGGTGGTGACCGTCTGGGCGTGGCCGGTGCTGGCAACGAGGCTGACACCCAGCACGAATGCAGTGATTTTTGCGCGCATGTTCAATCCTTCCACGTCTTGGCAGCCATCTTCACCTTGATCGGAGCCGACAGCGTTTCAGCATCCTTGCCCAGCGCGAAAGCGTATTCGCCTGCAGGCATCGACCACCCGCCGTTCTTCCAGTCGGCAAGAACTCGCGGATCGAACTTCACGCTGACGGTCTGCGCCGCACCCGGTTCGAGGCTGAGACGCTGGAAGCCCACCAGACGCTGCTTTGCCTCGCCGCCACGGCTGACGAGATAGACCTGGGCCACCTCATCGCCCGCGCGCTTGCCAGTGTTCTTTACTGTGAAGCTGGCGGAGAGCCCCTTCACCTTGAGACCCGTGCTCTCAAAGGTCGTGTAGGACAGACCGTGGCCGAACGGGAACAGTGCCTTCTGGCCCTTCCGCGCGAACCAGCGATAGCCCACGTCCGACCCTTCGATGTCGTAGTCGGTGTGAAGTTGGTCTTTGCCCGGTTCGGGATCGCCCGAGAAATTCGGCTCCACCCAATCTGCACCGTCGAGTTTGGGGCGCGGCAACTGGTCGAGGCTGGCAGGGAACGTAACTGGGAGACGACCGCCCGGATTCGTTTCGCCAAACAGGACAGACGCGATGGCCTGACCGCCGCGCGCACCGCCGTACCAAGCCTCGATGACCGCCGCAGTCTTGTCGAGCCAAGGCATTGCCACGGGGCCGCCGGTTTCGAGAACGACAATTGTGTTGGGATTTGCCGCCGCGACGGCTGCGATCAACGCGTCCTGACCGTCGGGCAGAGACAGATCGGGCTGATCCAGTCCTTCGGTGCGCCATTCGGTGGCGAAGATGATCGCAACCTCGGCCTGCTTCGCCTTTTCTACCGCGTCGGCAATATAGCGGCCATCGCGGAAAGTGATCGTCGCACCGGGTGCCATCGCCTTGATTGCGGTCAGCGGAGCCGAGCGATGATAGTTCTGCTGCATTAGCGCCGCGAACGGATTGTCCCCGCCAAGCGAACGGGTTGCCGCTGGACCTTCCGGCCCCTGCACGAGACTCGACCCTGATCCTGCAAGCACACCGCTATCAGCATAACCACCGATGACCGCGATCGACTTGGCAGTCTTTGCCAGCGGCAGCACGCCCTTGTTGCGCAAGAGGACAATGCCCTGTTTCGCCGTCAACTCCGCGACTTGCGCGTTCTTGGCAAAATCGATCATGCCGCCAGTCTTGACCGGGTTCTTGTCCAGACCCGATGCGTAGATCGCGGTCAGGACGCGTCTGTTCATGTCATCGAGCTTCGCGGCATAGGCCGGATCGCTTGCCGCCTTGGCCTTCAATACATCTCCGAAGAACAGGGCCTTGTCGAGCTGCGCGCCCGACTGCTGGTCCAGCCCGCCAAGCGCAGCCTCGACACCGGGAACCGCACCCCAGTCCGACATCACGAAGCCCTTGTAGCCCCACGACTGCTTGAGAACCTTGTTCAGCAACCAGTCGCTGGCGCAAGCCTGATCGCCGTGAACGCGGTTATAAGCGCACATGACCGAGCCGGGCTGGCCTTGTTCGATACCGATCTGGAAGGCCAGCAGGTCGCTTTCACGTGCCGCACTCTCGGTGATCTTAACATCGACATACTTGCGGCCGGTTTCCTGCCCGTTGAGCGCAAAGTGCTTGATCGTGGATATGATGTTGTTCGACTGCACGCCCCGGATCGCGGCGCCGACCAGAATGCCTGAAAGATAGGGGTCTTCCGCCAGATACTCGAACGTCCGGCCATTACGCGGATCACGCATCAGGTTGACGCCGCCCGACAGCAGGACGTTGAAACCTTTGGCGCGCGCTTCGGAGCCGATCATCGCGCCGCCGTCATACATCACCTGCGGGTTCCAGCTCGCCGCCTGCGCCAGACCGGATGGAAGCGCCGTCGCGCCATCCTTGCGGATTCCGCCGACCCAAGACACGCCAAGGCTGGCGTCGGTTTCGGTCAGAGCCGGAACGCCAAGCCGCGGGATGCCGGGGATGTAGCCAGCGCCGAAAACCGCACCTTCCGGAATGACCGTGCCCGGGAAAAACGGCAGCGGCATAATCCCGTTGGTAAGGACCACTTTTTCGTCGGCAGTCATTTGCTTGACAGTCGTTGCTGCGCGAACGTCTGCCTTCGCCATGTCGACCGCAGGGGCCTGCTGGGCATTGGCGGCATGTGCTGCAAGTGCCAGCATGGAGCATGCTGCAAAAGTGAGGCGGTTGGCAAAGGTCATCAAAGGCTCCCGTCGTTCAAGCAGAATGAGAGCGAAACACCGCAATGGAAGCGAGACGCTGTGGTCACGCCGCATCACTGGAAACCCATCACTCTCCCACCGAGTCCGTTGACTCGTGTGCATTTAGGTTGAACATCATTGTCAGCGCTGTCAAGACGAAGTGCTGTGGCGACAGTTGGAATTGATCCCGAGACCACAAGGGTTGATGACGAAAACGCAGGATCGGGTAAAAGGCCGCAAATGACAGGATCGGCAAAGGCAAAAATGAGTCTCGGAACTACAGGTCGCGCCAGCGCCCATTCAACAATGGAAGACGTGGCCCGTCTCGCTGGCGTATCGCTCAAGAGCGTGTCGCGCGTGATCAACGGCGAACCCCATGTCTCGGCCAAGTTGCGGGTCAAAGTCGAAGCAGCGATTGCCGAACTCAACTACGTTCCAGACACGGCTGCTCGCTCGCTGGCCGGATCGCGCGCCTTTATCGTTGGCCTGCTGTTCGACAATCCCAGCCCGAACTACACCATGAATATCCAGACCGGTGTGTATGAGGCCTGCCGTGACAGCCAGCATCACCTGCGCATCGACAACATCGATTCCACGGTCCCACGCGAGGAACTCGAAGCACAACTTTCGGCAATGCTGCGCAACAGCCGCTGCGACGGCTTTGTTCTCACGCCGCCGCTAACCGACAACGTCGTTCTTCTCGACTTCCTCGACCGATCCGGAATCCGCTATGTCCGCATCGCGCCGGACATTCAGCCCGAACGCTCGCCGGGGGTGTTCATCGACGATGCTGCAGGAGCCGCAGCCATGGCCCGGCACTTGTGGGACCTTGGCCATCGCCATTTCGCCATCGTCTGCGGACCGGATAGCCACGGCGCGGCCGGTCGGCGCAAACAAGGTTTCATCGATGAACTGCGGACGCTGGGCTTCACTGATCCGATCCCGGAAGAAAGCGGCGGGTTCAGCTTTGAACTCGGCATCGGTGCCGGTGCAAGGCTACTGGCGCAGACGCCTCGTCCGACTGCGATCTTTGCCGCAAACGACGACTCTGCCGCAGGCGTAATGGTCGCCTGTTCGCAAGCCGGGCTGAACGTGCCGCGCGATGTTTCGGTGTGCGGCTTCGATGACAGCTGGGTGGCAAAGTCGGTCTGGCCCTACCTCACCACCGTGTGTCAGCCGATCGAGGAGATGGGCCGCGCCGCGGCGTTGCTGCTGCTACGCCGCGACGAACCCGAAAACGTCCTGCACAAGCTGGACTTCCACCTCGTTGTCAGGGATTCGACGGCGCCGCCGACCCGCTGACTTCAAGCGTCACAGGCCCGATCAGACCCGACGGCCGCAGTGGAGCAGCCGCCGTGTAGGTCGGGATCGCCGTCCACGTAACCTTGGTGGCGCCGTCTTGCGCATCGCCAATCAGGCGGTTTACCCACAAGTTGGCGACTTTGACCTCGATCGTGTTCACGCCTTTCTTTACCGCTCCGGCGACATCAACGCGGTAGGGCTTGTGCCATGCGTAACCTGCGTGCTTGCCGTTGACCGAGACTTCGGCAATCTCGCCCACTTCGCCCAGATTGACCCACAGCGGCTGCCCCGGCTTGACCGACTTGGGCAGATTGAACGTACTGGTATAGGTCGCAAGACCGGAGAAGTACTTCACCGCAGGATCGGCCTGCTCGCTCAGCGAACCGAGCTTTGGCAGGGCAATCGACGCAGGAGCGCCGCGCCCCGGCTGAAACGCTACCGTCCACGTGCCGCCGAGTGCAGAAGCGGTCGCGGGCGCAACCTTCTTGATCGCCATGGCATCGGCCCTGGCAGCCTTGCGGAACACGACGAACACCGAATCCTCGGCATCGAGCGTCAGCGGTACGATCGTCTGGCCGTTTTCGATCCGGTAGGACACCGCCTCGACTTCGCCGGTATCTGCGTGCCACAGCTCGGGCTGTTTGCCCGTCACGCGGAAGCGCGCTTCGAGCGTTTCGGGCGATGCCTTGCGGTTGTTGAGGAACCAGACGTCGCCATCGGCAACCGCGCGGTGGACGAACAGCACGTTACCGTCTGCCGACTTGCCGCCCAGTACCAGATCCGGCGCAACGCCCGCACCGGCAAGCGCCTGATCGATGGACGAA
>JAZKBJ010000288.1:12143-12419 GCA_040388685.1 Pseudomonadota bacterium | reverse complement strand
GCTCCCCTCCCGCAAGCGGGAGGGGTTGGGGGTGGGCAACACTACCGCACCCCCGCGAAAACCGCGTAGGACGGATCCTCCCGGTCCCGCCTTGCGCCGAATGCGCCGACCAGCGGCGGGCCTGCGTCCACAACCTCGTCGATATCCTGGACATATTCGCGGTGGTCGATGGCCCAGTGGCCGTCGCGGCGCGACCAGCGATCGAGGTATCGGCCAAGGGCGGTGCCCTGCCGCAGCACGCCGTCCTGTTCGAAGCGCAGGGTGGCGTGGACATAG
>JAZKBJ010000288.1:8979-12133 GCA_040388685.1 Pseudomonadota bacterium | reverse complement strand
CTATCGCCATCAACCACGATCAGGATATTGGTCACGCGGTGCATGTGCGCGATCATTTGCGTGTGGGTTGCGCAGACCCAGTCGATGAAAGCGCGGCCCGTGCCTTCGAACATCGTGCCGTACCGCGCGGTGCCTTCGGGATGCCACACTGCGTAGCCGAGGTCATGGTCGATGCGGTCCATCGCGCGGGCATAGTTGGCCAGCTGCTCGGCAATGGCGAGTTTGGCGGCAGTTTCTGTCGGTTCCATGCAGCATCGCTCCGTTGTTGATCGCAAAAGTGCGCTCCGCCGCCCGCGCTTGCGCCTGACCGGCGACAGGTGCGACGGGGCGGCATCGGACGCCCTCTGCCTTCCATAACAACGCCAAGGGAGAGCGGAATGGATCTGGGAATTGCAGGAAAGGTCGCACTGGTCACTGGCGGCACGCATGGCATTGGCCGCGCCATTGCCGAGGAGCTGGGGCGCAATGGCTGCCGGGTCGTCGTCGTCGCGCGCGGGCAGGCCGGGATCGACGAAACCGTGGCTGCGATCCGCGCGGCGGGCGGCGAGGCGGGCGGCGTCAGCGCCGACCTGACGCAGATGGACAGCTATCCGCGCATGGTGGCCGAGGCCACGGCGCTGTTCGACGCCCCCGACATCGCGATCTTTTCGCCCGTAGGCCCGCCCTCAGGCCGGTTTGCGGACATGGCCGACGAGGATTTCCAGACCACCTTCGACAATGTGGTCAAGGCTTTCGCCCACTTTGCCCGCGCGGTGACGCCCGCAATGAAGGCGCGCAAATGGGGCCGCATCGTCACGGTCGGATCGGGCCATGGCCGCTTGCCGGGCCGCCGTGCGACGCTGGGCTTCGACTACGTGCTGGCCAACACCCTGCGCCCGTCAGCGCTCGGCCTCAGCCGTAGTCTGGCCGATGAGCTGGCGGAGTTCGGCATCACCGTGAACACCGTGCCACCGGGCTTTATCGACACCGGCGCGCAGTACGAGGCGTTCTTCCGCGAATGTGCCAAGGCGGTCAACCAGACGTACGAGCAGTTCATGGCCGGATTGATCGACCGCATCCCGATGAAGCGTTTCGGCAATCCCGATGAAGTGGCGGGCCTGTGCGCGTTCCTGTGCTCGGCGCGCGCCAGCTACATCACCGGCCAGTACATGCTGGTCGATGGCGGACGCATGGAGATCTATTACTGATGGGATGCCGATAACGCTGCGCCCCCGCGAAGGCGGGGGCCTCGGGCCTTTGCACGCAACCTCTTCAGGCCCCCGCTTGCGCGGGGGCGCAAAGGGGTGTTCAGCCCTGCGCCTTCGCCGCGGCCACGAGCTGGAAAAGTCCGCCGTAGTAATACATCAGCTTTTCCATCGAGAGGTCGCGGTAGGGGGTCATCGGCGCGAGCGAATCGACCACGTCCCAGTAAGGCTCAAGCTGTTCGAGCACTTCCTCGACCGGGCCGCAGGCGCAGAACGCCAGCACCATTTCATCGGGCACGTTGTGCGCCACCGATGACACATCGCCGTGATCGCCCAGCGCCAGCTGGCAGGCGCGCGCCTGATCGCCGAAGCCCTGCTTTTCGAAGAACGGTTCGTACTGCTTGTAGCCCGAATAGGCGGCGACGGTGGCGCGGGCGTCGTTGATCGCTTCCTGCTTGTCGGGATTGATCGCGATCCACGGCCAGGCGTTGATCTCGATATCCTCGCGCTTGCGGCCATGCTTGGCCAGCGCCGCGTCGATGACCGGTTTCTGGACCTTGGAGGTGAACTCAGCCGACCACAGCGCATGGACCATCAGGCCGTCCGCGATTTCGATGGCAAGGTCGGTCATCTTTTCCTGCAGAGCGGCGATCCAGATCGGAATGCGTTCGCGCACAGGCGGCGCGGTCATCATCATTTCCGCAAAGTCGGCCTTGAAGTAGGTGCCGTCATAGGGGTCGAGGCCCTTGTGCGCGTTGGCGATGATATAGCGCACCACATCGACCGTTTCGCGCAAGTGGCCGAGCGGCTTGGTCTTGGGCATGCCGTACATGCCTTCGACCGCCGAGGGGATGCTGCTGCCGAGGCCGAGCACGAAGCGGCCACCGCTGATCCGGTCCACGTCCATCGCGGCGAACGCGGTTTCCACCGGGCTGCGGGTTCCCGCAATGGCGATGCCGGTGCCGAGCTTGAGCGTTTCGGTGACGGCGGCGGTCGCGGCCAGCGGCACGAACGGAGGGCCGTAGATCTGCAGCACGAACACGCCTTCAAAGCCGAGCGCTTCCATCGAACGCGACGTTTCGGTCAGTTGCGCGGCAGGCAGTACCGGCATCGTGCCCCAGAAACGGCGCGGGCCGCCGACGGCATTTGTCTTTGACATGGGGTTGGGCCTTTGATGTGAGGGCGGCGTCGCCGCATCAGCCATGGCTTAGCAGGGCCGATGCGGGCGGGAATCCGCTATAATTGGTCACTCGGTTGATAACGCGCGCGCGCCGTTCAGAACTGGAACAGTTCCTTGCGCAGCCCGATGATGTCGCTGCAATCCGCGCTGACATTGTCGCGGTATTCGAAATCTCCGGCGTCCTGCCGCGCGGCCAGGTCCATCATCAGCAGGCGGTAGCGCTGCCCGGCCTGATCGAACTTGGAATGGAGATCCTTGCGCGGGGTCAGGTCCATGTAGCGCGGGCTTTGCGGGTTGGTCATCGAGCTGTCCTGCCGCGAAACCTTGTACCCGGCCTTGGGCATGACGTGGCGGAACATGGTGCCCGCGTTCGAGGTATTCATCACCATTTCCATGCGCGTGCGGTCACGCGATTCGGGCGTGCAGGGATGGAACAGCGGCACATCGTCGCCCGGCGAAAAACGGCCATAGGCGATGGCGCAGTGCGAGCGCAGGTAGATGCGGATCACCTGCCGCACGTTCTGCGTGGGCTGGCGGATGCCGCTGAAGAATTTCATGATCGGCGCGACCGACTTGTTCACCAGCGTGCGCACCATGGTGATGGTCTCGCTGTCGTAGAACACCTCGACCTCTTCGCTGTCGGACTTTTCATCGCCCACCACGTCAGCACCGTCGGAATCAGCAGGAGCAGCGCGCTGACGATCGTCCAGTTCCGGCCGCCGAACTTGGCTGGTGCCACCGTGTAAGGGATGCGCATGAACGCGCCGATCAGCGTCGGCACCGCGACGAG
>JAZKBJ010000288.1:2998-8969 GCA_040388685.1 Pseudomonadota bacterium | reverse complement strand
TCGATGAGGTTTTCGAGGCTGATCGGGGCCGAACAATCGAAACGGATCGTGGCGGTCATGTGCTTGGGCAAACCGCCCTTGGGCGGCAGGAACGGCAGGCTGGGCAGGTGCGCCGGATCAGCGGCTTCCGGGCGGCCGAACCAGCCCCAGATCAGGCCGTAATGCTCCATCACCGGATAGCGGCCACGCGCGTCGGTATAGAGGCTTTTGGCGCGCGTGACGATTTCCAGAGGGTGGAATTCCGATGCCACGACCTTGCCGTCTTCGCGCCAGATGTAGAACGGGTGCGAATAGACCGCGCGGCGCACCGGGGTCTTGCCCACAGCATGGTCGTGCGCGAGCGGGAACCACGAATCGCGCATCACCAGATCGTGCGGGACCCAGTTGTTGACGGCGTTGAGCGATAGGCCCGGCGCACGCTTCGATGCCGATGGGGCAGACGAATCGACGTGTTCGGCATCGGTTGAGACGGAGCGATCGGCGACTTCAAGCATGGGGATCTCCTGCGAAAATCAGGCGGCTACCGAAACGGATGAGGGCGCGGCGGAAAGGATGTCTTCGCGCAGCTTGCCGGCAAGATGCGATGCCGACGGGATCAGCACGCGCAAGGCGGCCGCATCGACCGTTTCGCGCACCGCGAACGAGCCCTTGTGACGCAGGCCCACGGCGTGGCTGCCCTTGAGTTCATCGCCAAGGCGTGCGCGCCAGCGCACTTGCGTGACTCCGCGTGCTGCCGGAACCGGGGCGAGTTGCGCGGTCAGCAGGGTGCGGAAGCTGTCATCGCGCAGTACTGCTTCGGTCTCGCCCGTCAGCGGATCGGTGCGAGTGATGAAGGTGATCGGGAATTCTGCCGTGGCGTAGGACGGCCAGTGCAGCTTGCCCCAGAGACAGAACCGCTCCATCACCAGCAGGCCGTTTTCCTCACGCAGGTCGGACATGAGGTAGGGCGTGAATTCGACCGACCGGATATTGAGGACAAGGCCGGGATCGTCGAACAGCGCATTGATCCACTGGTCGTGGCCCAAGGCAACGTGGGCGGTGTCGCAAAGATCAAAGCCCTGCGGCACGACCGGCGCGGGCAGCGCGGTCTTCTGGTCAAGATTGATCGAGACGAAGCCACCGCTTTCCGAAACGGCAAAGGCGGCGGCCTTGTACACCGGCGGAAACTTCTGCTCGTCCTTCATGTTCGGAATGTCTTTGAGGCGGCCGGTTTCGCCGTCATAGCTCCAGCCATGATAGCCGCACTGCAACCAGCCATTGTCGCGCACGCAACCACGCGAAAGCGGGGCGCGACGATGCGGGCATCGGTCTTCCAGCGCGCGGGCAATGCCCTGCGCATCGCGCCACAGCACCACCGGCTGATCGCCGACATCGACCGCGAACGGCTTGGTCGCAGTGACCTCCTCGCTCAACGCAACTTTCCACCAGGGACTTGCCATAATTTCTGTATCACTCTCCACAAGCGGGGATCAAATTGACATGCGCCAATTTAATTGTCAACAAGTCTGACATGACCAAAGCCGATCTTGTGAACGCGCCCGGCGTCCGGCGGCGGGGCAGGCCGCCCGCCGATGCGGCCAGCGCCGTGCCTGAAGAGCGCGTGCTGCATCTCGCCTTCGAAAGCTTTGCCGAGTCGGGGTATGAAGGCACCACGGTTCGCGATCTGGCCAAGCGGCTGGGGGTCAGCCACAACCTGCTCAACGTGCGCTTCGGATCGAAGGCGGACTTGTGGCGCAAGGCGGTCGACTGGCGCGTGGCGAAATTCGGCCAACCGGTGTTTTCGGTGTTCGATCGCAGCGATCTCGACCCCGAAAGCCGGTTGCGGTTGCTGGTCCACCGGTTTTGCGGGTGGGCGGCGGAAAACCCCAGCTTCATCAGCATCAGCCACGCCGAAGGGCGGCGCAGTACGTGGCGGCTGGACTATCTCGTCGGACTGTATATCCAGCCGTTCAAGCTGAGCCTGGACGCGCTGTTCGCCGAGGTTCTCGCCACTCGTCCGATGCGCAACATTTCTTCGTCGGCGTTCATGGCGGTGCTGGTGCAGGGCGTCGGATTCTATTTCGCTTCGGTGCCGATGCTCGAAGCGCTTGGCGTGGGCGACGAAGCCAATCCCGAGGCCGTGCCGCAGCGCGTTGCCGAATTTGCCGATACGCTGCTGGCCGGGCTGTTGGGCCCGGCCGCGCAGGTTCCACATGGTCAAGCCGATGCCTTGCCCGTCACTTGATCGTGCGCAGGATGCGCTTGGCGGCAATCTTCCCCGGAAGGCCGGAAATGCCGCCGCCCGGATGCGCGCCAGCGCCGCCGATGTAGAGGCCGGGCACCGCGGGCTTGGGACTGCCAAACCCGGTGGCCGGACGGTTTTGGCCAGAACGGAGCGATCCGAAATCGATATGGGTGACGCAGCCGTTGGTCGCGTTCAGGCGCTTCTCGCGGTCGCGTGCAGTTTCCACGAAACGGCCCACTTCGGAATCGAAGCCGTCGTAGTATTCCGAAATCTGCGCGAGCAGATCCCGCATCGTGCGATCCTTGATCTCCTGCCCCCAGCCTTCGCGCGCGTCGACCGCCATGGCAGGCACATAGATATAGGCGAGGCCGCCGCCCGGTGTTGCCTGCGAAGGGTCGGTGTTGGACAGCGGCGTGACCGAAATCGCGTGCTCCTTGGGAATTTCGCCGCGCCGCGCGGCGGCAAAGCTTTCGCGCACCTGCTCGGGCGTACCGATATAGCCGACCGCCTTGTTCAGGTCCGCCCCATCGTGGCGCATGTCCTGATGGCGCTTGAGCGTGAGCGGCTTCGACAGCGCGATATTGGCAAGGAACGGCGCGGCGTTCGAGCGGTTCGACGGCGCGTGCTTGATCCGTTCGAGCAACCGGCGGTCGACCTTGCCGGGAGTGGTCATGGCAAAGGCGGTGCGCGGGTCGCAACTGGCGATGACCGCCTTGGCCTTGATCACGCGGCCATCCTCGAGGCGCACACCGCGCGCCGCGCCGTCATCGATAATGATTTCGGCCACGGGCGCATTGAGCATGATCTTCGCGCCTGATGCCTCGACGCTGCTGGCCAGCGCGTTGGCAAAGCTTTGGAGGCTGCCGATCGGCTTGCCGGTGCCAAGCCGGTGCAGCGCGGCGAGGATCATGTAGGCGGCGCCATTGCCGTCATCGTCCACTGGCCCCGCGCCTGCGGCGGTGTTGGTCAGCAGCGCGACGTTGGCGGGGTGTTCGAACCATTCGCTGGCGATCTGGTCGGCGGTGCCCGCAGCCAGAATCTGCAACTCGTTCTTGAGCCGGGCATTGCGGATCAGGCTGAGGCCCAGCTTGCCCGCGTTCTGGAGGTCCGGGCGGCCCGGTTCCGACTTCATGATCGGGAAGCCGATATCCATCAGCGCATTGAGCAATTCGAGGAACTTGAGGTAATTCTTGCCGTCCTGCCGGTTCAGCCGGCCCATGTCCTGCCGCGCACGAACAGCAATTCGACCGCGCAAGGGGTGACGAGGTGGCTTGGCGCTTCGGGGATCATGAAACCCGAACTGGTCATGCCGCCGACTTTGGCCATGCGTTCTACCACGATCACGCGCTTCCCGGCGCGGCTCAGATACCCCGCTGCGGCCATGCCGTTGTGCCCTGCGCCAACGATGACGACATCTGCTTCCTCGGTCACTTCAAGCCCTCCACTTCGTGGTATGCGGACATGCGCAAACCAGCCATTGCCGCACCATGGCGACAGACGGATTTTTGGCGCCCCTTCCGGAAGACAGGTCATGGCAGAGGCAGGGCATCGTCTTGGGGAATCGAATTGTCAGGAGAAGGTGAACGATGTCGGTCAAGCTGGACGCAAAGACGGTCCATGATCGGTTGACCGCGTGGCTGGGCCGCACCAAGCCTTCATGGCAGGGGTTGACTGTCGCGCCGATGGATGTGGTGCTGGGATCCGGCTTTTCGGCCGAGATCTTCTTTGTCGACGTAGACTACACCGAAGACGACCAGCACCATCACCGCACGCTGGTGGTGCGCCGACAGCCGCAGACTTTTGAAGTGGTATTTGAAAGCGACCTGAAGCTGCAGGCCAACATGATGGCCGCGCTCGATGCACGGGATGATCTTCCGGTGCCGCCATGGGTGGGCAAGGAAGACGACGCTTCGATCCTTGGCGCACCGTTCCTGGTGATGGGCCGGGTCGAAGGGCAGGCGGCGACGCAGCGCCCGAACTACAACGTCGAAGGCTGGCTTACGCAGCGCAGTCCGGCCGAGCGCATGGCCCATTTCACCAACGCACTGACCGCACTGGCCAAGCTGCACGAGGTCAATTGGCAGGACGGCTTTACTTTCCTCAACCGCCCTGACAGGGGCGAGCCGGGACTGGAGCAATATCTCGGCTATCTCGTCGACTGGCACGCCGCGCGCGGGCAGGGACGCAAGCTGCCGATCGTCGATGCCGCGATGCAGTGGGTGCTCGAAAACCGCCCCGAGAATACCGATACCTGCGTGCTGTGGGGCGATCCCACGCCGTCCAACGTGATGTGGCGGCCCGATGGCAGCGTCGCCGCGCTGATCGACTGGGAACTGGCGGCGCTGGGGCCGCGCGAACTGGATCTGGCGTGGTGGCTCTATTTCGACGATCTGTTCAGCCGCCGCTTTGGCGTAACCCGGCTGGAAGGCCTGCCCACGCGTGATGAAACCGTGGCGATCTACGAGAAGGCGGCGGGCCGCAAGGTCGGCAATCTCGATTACTATGACGTCGTGGTCGCGCTGCGCATGGCGCTGGTGGCGGTCGGCGCGTTCGACCGGCAGGTGTCGCTGGGCAACATCGAGGCCAGCAACACGTCTGCCGACAATAACCTGATGACGCTCTACATCGCCGAGAAGCTTGGCCTTCCCTTGCCCGAACTCGGCAGCGATTTCCGCGACTTCATGCGCAACCTTACCCCGGTTGAAGAAAAGGCCGATTGAGCCAGTGCTCCGACAAATGGCCCCCGTGGTTTCCCACGGGGGCCTGAGGCGTCATGCGTAAAGTGTGCTGAAGTAGCGCTCAGTAGCGCTGGCCCCAGCGGATGCCGAAGAACTGCGGCTTGATGATGAACGTGCGCGACGAACCGGCGCAGAAATCGATCGAGCAGAAGGTGTTCTTGGTCAGCTGGCCGCGCTTGTCGAAGGCGTTCTGGAGGAAGACGTCGAAGGTCCAGTTGTCCATCTTGATCCCGGCCGAGAAGTCGAAGCTGACGAAGCCGGGGGTGTTTCCGTAAAGCGCGTTCTGATCGACGTTCAGGTCCTGCGTCGCGCTGGTCTGGTAAAGCGCGGCACCCTGGAAATAGACGTCCGCATCACCCGACTGGGTGTCGTAGCGCAGCGACGTCGTGCCCTTGAACTTGGGCTGGCGCGGCAGGCGGGTGCCATCGGCAGCCGCAACCGACGCGGTCTGGCCGTTGGTTCCCGGCACCGGTGTGCCCACGGCGCAAGTATCGAGCTGCTTGATGGTCAGCGCAGCACGGTCGGCGACAAAGTTGCAGAAATCGCCTTTCAGCTTGCCGTCGTTGTAGGCACCAGTGGTTGAGAGCGTGAACGCGCCGAGTTTGAGATCGGCGTCATACTCGACGCCATAGACCCGCGCCTTGCCGGCGTTGCCGGTATAACCCGCACCCTGCGCGCCTGCCACGACGACGCCGTACTGGATGTTGTTCCAGTCCTCGATGTAGACCGAGGCATTGAGGCGGAACATGTTGTTCCATGTGCCCTTGAAGCCGAGTTCGTAGTTGGTCAGCGTTTCGGACTTGAAGGCCGGAGCCGCCACGACGACGCTTGGCTGCGTCGAGGTTGCGCGGATGCGCAGCGGACGGTTGTAGCCACCTGGGCGGAAGCCGGTGGAGTAGTTCGCGTAGAGCATCTTGTCAGGCTGGAACTGCCAGTTGACCGCAACCTTGTGAGTCTCGCCGTTCTCGCGGTAACGGCCCACGCTGAGCGGATCGAGCCGGTTGATGTT
>JAZKBJ010000288.1:510-2988 GCA_040388685.1 Pseudomonadota bacterium | reverse complement strand
GCGGCAACGGGCAGCCAATCGAGTCGGTCGGCAAGTAGATCGACGGCGCATTCTGGGCAGAGGCCGCAACGCCGGCAAAGCCCGTCACGTCATAGCGCGACCAGAAGTAGCGCAGGCCGCCGGTCAGCTTGAGGGTTGGCGTGATGTTGTAGTGCCCCTCGCCGAAGACCGCGTAGTCCTTCCAGTGGTTGGTCTGTTCGACGAGATAGAAGGCATCGCGCTTCACCGCCGGTGACCCCAGCTCCATCGTGCCGCCCTGGCTGACGGGAATGCCGAAGCCTGCCGGATTGTCGTCGCCACCACCCGACACGGTGTAGCCGACGATGTTGGCCAGCCCGTGGATACCGTAGTCGCTGTTCGATTCGTTGGTCTGGCGGTGCATGAAACCGCCGATGGTGATGTCGAACGGCCAGGACTTCGGCGTGGTCAGGCGAATTTCCTGCGTGAACTTCTTTTCGTTGCGCAAGCCGCTGAAGAACTGGGTCGGGTTGATCAGGCTGTTGCACTTGAGCGAGGCACCCGAGCCGGTGCATCCGTTCTTGTCGAAGAACTGCAGGTAGCTTTCGTAGCCCGCTCCGAAACCGTCGTAGGTCACCGTGTAGTAGGTGTAGTCGTTGAGCAGCTTGGTCTGGCGCTGGTAGTAGCCTGTCGACGAGACGATGTCCCAATCGCCGATGTGGCCGTGAATGCTGAGCGCTGCCTGATAGAACTTGTCGTTCTGCGAAGTCAGGTCGTAGTCGTGGACCTCAAGGTCGCCCACGCGCGGATCGAAACCGAAGTACCCGTTGGCGATCTGCTGCTGTGCGGTGATCTGGGGCATGATGTCCCAGCCATCGAACGGTTGCCACAGCACCTGAAGCCGTCCGCCGTAGCCTTCGATCGTATTGTAATCGTCCTTGGCGAGCGCCGAATTGTCGAGCGTGTATTTGGTATCCGGATTGTTGTCGCCCAGCGTCAGGACCGAAGGCCTGCCGTCGTTGAAACGGCCCTTGTTGGGGGTGTTGTCGATGTAGCCGCCATCGCGGCGATAGAAGCCCATCGCGCGGACCGCCAGGGTGTCGGTGACCGGCACGTTGATGAAGCTCTGGTACTGCCCGCCGAAGTCGCCCTTGCCGTACTTGTTGAGTTCGGCGTCATAACCGAACGCGAACTGGTCGAGCTTGGGCTTCTGCGTGATGAAGCGGATCGTACCGGCCAGCGACCCCGCGCCGTAGAGCGTGCCCTGCGGACCGGAGAGCGCTTCGATACGCTCAAGATCATAGGCCTGGATATCGGGAAGGCCGGTGCCGGTGATTGGAATATCGTCGATATAGTAGCCGACCGATTCACGCCCGCCACCTGCCGGAACGATGCCGCGGAAGAACGGTGTGTTGCGGCCGGGTCCGATGCCCGCGAACGTGACAGAGGGCAGCAGCGCGGCGAAATCGGTAAGGCCCTTGACCTGCCGCTGGCCGAGCACATCCGCGCTCAAGGCCTGCATCGAGATCGGCACCTTCTGGATCGAGGTTGCCTGACGCGTGGCGGTGACGACGATTTCGCCAAGCCCGGCGGACTGGTCTTCGGCCTGATCCGGCGCAGGCGCTGGTGCGTCCTGCGGTTCGGCTGCGTAGGCTGCCATCGGCAGCACCAGCGTGGACAGGATCGTGCTGACTCCCAGTGTTTTCATGGCCCGCGACTTGAGCCCCATCTTTTTGTTCATTCGATCTACCCCCTATGCAGAAACGCGGGCTTATCCCGCGCCCTTCCGCATCCGCTCCAAGGTACGTCCGCGCGGCTCGCCATGATGCAATGCAGCATGGTTCTGACCGCCGCGCTGACGGTCGAAATCGTAAGGCAAAGCGTTGCCACTGCCGGAAAGCGTGGTCGCTCCCAGCCCTTGTCCGCCGCAGCGGAGCAAGTCTGTCAGTGTTGCATTACCCCATGATCAGGCGCGGTTTCGTCGTAGTTCCATGACGCCTGTCCGGGATTGATAATGCTGCAGGGCAACATGGAGTCAACTTCCTTTTTGGAAGTTCGCGCCACCCTTTTGACAGCGCGGCCAAAATTGCCTTGCACAGGAACAGGAAAGGCCACGCGGACACAATGCCCGCGCGGCCGACCGGTGATGCTGCAGTGCGGTTTACCAGGTTCCGGTGTTTGCCATGCTCGCCCACGGCTCGGCAGGGGGGAGGCGTCCGTCCTGCAGCAGTTCAATCGAGATGCCGTCAGGCGTCTTGATAAAGGCCATGTGGCCATCGCGGGGAGGGCGGTGGATGATGTGCCCGGCATCGATCACACGCTGGCAGGTGTCATAGATGTTGTCGACGCGGTAGGCGAGGTGGCCGAAGTTGCGTCCGCCTGCATAAGTCTCGCCGGGCGTCCCGTCTTCGGGCGGCCAGTTGTAAGTGAGTTCCACCTCGGCCACGCCTTCTTCGCCCGGTGCGGCAAGGAAGATCAGCGTGAATCGGCCCTGCTCGCTGGTGATGCGGCGCACTTCCT
>JAZKBJ010000288.1:0-500 GCA_040388685.1 Pseudomonadota bacterium | reverse complement strand
CCGATCAGCTTGAAAAAGGCAAGGGTGGCATCCGGGTCGGTGACCCGTATCATGGTGTGAAGGAACTTGGTCACGAGCGGGGGCTTTCGTTCAAAATCGGTTCATCGATGAAATCGCACATTTCACCGCAAGGGAGGGTCCCAGGGAGATGACGATGAGCGAGCAGGATAGCGGCATTAATGACGAGACCCAAGACCGGTTCCAAGGTCTGGTGCCGCGCAGTGCAACCGGGTTGCTCCCGGTTGGCGTGCTCGCGCTTGGGCTGGTGCTGGGCGGGTGGTTCATCGGCGACGGATTTCGCCGCGCCAAGGAGGCCGACCGCGCGGTGACCGTGCGCGGCCTTGCCGAGCGCGAGGTGACCGCCGACCTTGCCACCTGGACGCTCGCCTATTCCGCCACGGCGCCCGACATGGCAAGCGCGCAGGCAAGTGTCGACCGCGACAGCCAGTCGATCCGCGCGTTCTTCGGCGAACTGGGCTTTCCCGCCGAGGCGCTGCAGC
>JAZKBJ010000287.1:2552-6036 GCA_040388685.1 Pseudomonadota bacterium | reverse complement strand
CCTTGCGGAGCCTGAATCAGATCATGCCTCTCAAATCAATGGGTCCTGAGCCTAGGGTGAACCCGCGATAGCCATCGGCGGCTACCGAATCGCACGTGTCGCGATAGGAACCGACCCCGCCGACATAGGGCATGAATACCTCGCGCCCGTCACGCAGACGACCCTTGTACCAGCTGTCCGCGCGCGGAAAGAGCGTTTGTTGGGCGACGGCATCCGAATGCTCCATCCAAGCGGATTCAGCCTCTGACGTGGCTTCGATGCGGGTTACGCCTTGGGCGCGCAGGTCGACCAAGCATTGCGCGATCCAGTCCACATGCTGCTCAATCGACAGCACGACATTGGAGAGGACCGACGGACTGCCCGGCCCGGTCACGGTGAACATGTTCGGGAAACCGGACACAGCCAGACCGAGATAGGCGCGAAGGCCCGTTTCCCATTCCTCGCGCAGGGAGGCATCGCCGGTGCCGCGAAGGTCGATCGCCTTGATCGCGCCGATGCAAGCATCGAAACCGGTGGCGAACACGATAATATCGGCCGGATAGGCGCCAGCGGCAGTCAGGATGCTATCGGCAGTGACGCTCACCACCGGATCTTCGCGCACATCGACCAGCGCCACGTTCGGCTGCGCCATGGTGGTGTAGAAATCGATCTCCGAACACATCCGCCGTGAGCCGAGCGGATAGTCGGGCGACATTTTGCGCACCTTGTCCGGATCCTGGACAATGCCGGCGATCTTGTCGCGGACAAAGTGTGAAGCCAGTTCATTCGACTGCTCGTCGAACAGCAAATCCTCATATGCCAGCAGCATGCCGGTCGTGCCCGCTTGCCACTGCTCCTCGAACCGCTGGGTGCGGTCCTGTTCGTCTGCCGTCTTGGCCTGTCCGGGGCGCACCACGCTGAAGAAGCCAAGCGGCGAATGCCGGGCAGCTTCGCGGTTTTCCGGCAGAACGGCGAGGCTGGCGGTGAATTCCTCGTCGCTCAGGGGGCGATTGTTGGACGGAACAGCAAAGTTCGGGGTGCGCTGGAATACGGTCAACTCGCTGGCGATGCGCGCCAGCTGTGGGATCACCTGAATGCCGGACGACCCTGTCCCGAACACCGCGATGCGCTTGCCCGCGATATCGACAGAGGAATCCCAGATCGCGGTGTGCTGGACATGGCCGGCGAAATTTTCCAGTCCGGGCAGGTCCGGCGTTTTGGGTTTCGACAGGCTGCCCGTGCCCAGCACCAGATATTGCGCGGTGATGCGGTCGCCCTGATCGGTCTCGACTGCCCAGGTGGCGCTCGCCTCGTCCCAGTGCGCGGCTGTAACGCGGGTGTCCAGGGTAATGTCGCGCATCAGGTCGAACCGGTCGGCAACGTGTTCCAGATAGCGCAGGATTTCCGGTTGGGTGGCATAGCGTTCGGTCCAGCGCCATTCGCGTTCCAGTTCCCGATCGAAGGAATAGGAATATTCGATGCTGGGAATGTCGCACCGCGCACCCGGATAGCGGTTCCAGAACCATGTCCCGCCAACGCCGCTACCGGCTTCCACCACCTTGGATGAAAAGCCGCACTCGCGCAGCTTGTGCAGCGCATACAGCCCGGTGAAACCGGCTCCGACTATCAGGACATCAACCGTTTGTTGTTTCGCTTCCATGATGCACTCTCAGTCTTTCGCAAGTTGGGTCGTCAGGAAGGTGCCGATCTCGGCCACCGCCGCCGCGCCTTCGGGCAGCATGAAGGCGAAGCTCTGCCAGACATGGATCATTTCCGGCCAGATTTCGAGCTTCACGAAAGTATCTGCCGCCCCGGCAGCCCCTGCCAGCCGCACTGCATCGTCGAGCAGGATTTCGGACGAGCCGACCTGTATGAGCAGCGGAGGAAGGCCCGCCAAATCGGCATGGACCGGAGATGCCAGCGGATTGCGGGCATCTTCGCCGCCGAGGTAATGCACAGCGCTGGCGCGCAAGCCAGCCGGTGTCAGCGAAGGGTCTGCGACCGCCTTGCCTTCGAAGGATGCCCCTTGGCCCGCCAGATCGACCCACGGCGAGAGGAGAACTGCCGCCGCAGGTAGCGGATGGCCCGCATCGCGCAGCTTGAGCAGGGTCGCCATGACTAGCCCGCCGCCTGCGGAATCGCCCGCAAATACGATCCTGTCCGCCGCCACGCCGCTGCCTAGCAACGCCAGGTAAGCGGCCACCCCGTCGTCAATGGCGGCAGGGAACGGCGCTTCGGGCGCCAGCCGGTAGTCAATCGCGACCGCCGCCAGATTGGCAGCAGCGGCCAGCGCTGTCGGCAGGCCCCGATAGCCCCTGGCGCTGCCGGCGATATAGCCGCCGCCGTGGAAATAGAGTAGCGTGCCCCTGCTTTCGTCGCCGCCATGATGGCATTCAAGTGCCGGAACGCCGCCCAGACTGGTCTTGACATAGCTGGAACCCTCGGCAGAAGGCATCCCTGCCAGCAGGCTTTCGAACACTGCGCGAACCTCGGTCGGCGGCGCGCCGAAATCCGGCGCAGTCGCGCGCATTCCTTCGATCAGTTGCAACAGTTCCGGGCTGGCCATGTTCGTTTCGTTCCCTTGGTTCTTTGCTTCGAGCGTGTCGGGCCGATCAGGCGCGTTCGCCGAGCAGGATGGATTTGGTTTCGGTGTAGGAGGTTATCCCGGCCGCCCCGCCCTCGCGGCCGATGCCCGATTGCTTGAAACCGCCGAACGGCAGGTAAGGGTCGAACCGGAATGCGTTGTGGCACACGGTGCCGGTGCGCATCCGCCGTGCAATGCGATAGGCCGTGTCGCGGTCACGAGTGAACACCGCCCCGAACAGGCCGAAATCGCTGTCGTTGGCCATGGCGATGGCATCTGCCTCGCTATCGAACGCCAGCACCGACAGCACCGGGCCGAAGATTTCTTCCTGCGCGATCCGCATGTCGGGTGTCACCCCGGTGAACAGCGCCGGCTCCACATACCAGCCCTTGGCAAGATGCGCCGGGCGGCAACCACCGAAGGCGAGCATGGCCCCCTCGGCCTGCCCGATCCTGATATAGTCCTCCACCCGGTCGCGTTGCCGTTCCATCGCCAGCGGACCCATTTGCGTGGCAGGATCGAGCGGATCACCCACCCGGACCTTGGCCATTTCGGCGCGGATCAGGGCCACCAGTTCGTCGTGCACTTCACGTGCCACGATCACCCGGCTGAGGGTGGCGCATACCTGGCCTGCCGACATTACGATCGTATCGCTGAGGATCTTGGCGGCAGCGGCAAGGTCGGCATCGGCCATCACGACCGCGGCGGACTTGCCGCCGAGTTCCAGCGTATAGCGCGCCAGCCGCTCGCCGCAAACCTGCGCCACCCGCTTGCCCGCAAAAGTCGATCCGGTCAGGCTGACCTTGTCCACGCCGGGATTGGACACCAGATGATCCGACGCATCGCGCCCGGCGGGAACGAGGTTGATGACGCCCGGCGGAATTCCCGCCGCCTCGGCTGCTTCGGCAATAACATAAGCTT
>JAZKBJ010000287.1:0-2542 GCA_040388685.1 Pseudomonadota bacterium | reverse complement strand
CAAGCGGCGTTTCTGGCGCGGGCTTCATGATGACCGTGCATCCCGCCAGCAGGGCGCTGCCGACCTTGCTGATCATGATCCCGAACGGGTTGTTCCACGGCACGATCGCCACCGTCACGCCCACCGGTTCACGCACGATCATCGCTTCGCCTACGCCGTCCGCCGGGGCCTGAACCTGCACGAAGGGATATTCATCGGCCAGCTTGATCAGGTGATCGAGCGTAAACATCCCGCCGCCGATAACGAACGGCGCGACACCGGCAAGGGCACCGATCCCGTCGACCCAGGCATCGACCAGTTCCGGAACACGCGGCTCCAGTTCGTTGTACAACCGGCGCAAGGCCTCGGCACGTTCCTGCGGCGAAAAGTGCGGCCAATCGCCTTCATCGAACGCCTTGCGTGCCGCAATTACGGCGGCGTCCATGTCCGCATTGCTCGCCTCGGCGACGGTCGCGATCACCGCTTCGCTATGCGCAGAAATCACGTCAATCGTTCCGCCCGATACCGGAGCGACCCATCGGCCGCCGATAAACAGGTCGTGCGGGTGCTTGAGCTTCACGCTGCGGTCAATCGCCGGAACTTCTGGGGCTGATAGTGTCACTGTCTTGCTTCCTCTTCAATTTCTCGGCTGCGCGCCGGGCAAACCATTAAACTGTCGGCCCGCAAGCCTGTCTGCCCGCATGAGCAGGGGCAGCAGCAGCGCAGCAAACAGGCAAAGCCCGCCCATCATCCCGATCGCTGCCGCCTGCGAGCCGCCAATGTCCTTGAACACGATGAACAGCGGCGGATTGGCAAACTGCGCGGCAAATGTTGCGGCAATCCACCAGCCGGTAATCGATCCCATCCGGTTGGTCGGTATCCTGCGCGGTACACGAAGCCTTCTTCGCCGAAGCGAATATCCTGCATGGTCGGCAGCAGGCTTTCGTCCGCCAGTTCAGGATCGCCCATCCAGATAAACGCCCACAAGCCGCGCTCGACGAGCGGGTAAGACGGAATTTTGTAGACGCCTGGCACGGTCTGCTGGCTCGGCACTCTGGTGCACAGCCCATCAGGCCCGAAAGTGATTCCATGATACCCGCACTGGATGGCATCACCGACCCGCAAGGATTCGCCGAGGGGGTAGTAACGATGGGGGCACCGTCCGCCCACGGCAACTGCGCTGCCGTCTTCCTTGCGATAGAGGACCACAGGGTCCCCGAGGATCCACTTGCTTAACAGCTCCTGCCCGATGTCCTCGCAAAACGCAGCGACATACCAGCCATTCCGAGGCGCAAAATCGCCGTCCTTAAAGGGATATATCTCGTGCTCCTGACTTGTCCGCGATCGCGCGCGCGGGGAGGAGTGAAAACGACCGTGCCACATTGTTGATGGCGCGCACCGGCTGACCGGTGATCTCAAATCGCTCGATCCGTTCGGCCAGGGCGGCGAAGACGGAGGTCAACTCCATCCGCGCAAGTCCTTGCCCGGCGCAGCCATGTGGGCCGTGGCCGAAGGCGAGATTCATCTTCTCCTTGCGGTCGATGATGAAGCTGTCTGGCTGGTTGAACTGACGCTCGTCACGGTTGGCGCTGGCGTAGGATACGATCACTCGGCTGCCCGAGGGAATGACATTGCCATCGCCCATTTCGGCATCGCGGGTGCAGAAACGGCTGAAGTTCTGCAACGGGGTTTCGAGCCGCACGATTTCGTTGGCGGCTTGAACCGCTAACTTCGGGTTGGCGCGGAGCTTTGCCCATTCGCCGGGATTGCTGGCGAACTGCCAGATACCAGCCGCCATTGCGCTGATCGTGGTTTCAAAAGCTGCGACGATATAGCCCGCCAACATTCCAATAGCAGTATCGCGCGTGATCACCCCCTTGTGCGACGCGGCGATTAGCTGAGCGGCGAAACCACCTTCGATCACCCGATTGTTGTCATAGACTTCAGTGATAAGGGCCATCATCTCCTGCAGCTGACCGAGGCCGCCCCGCATTTTAGCGTTGTCCGGGCCAGCCGCGTTCCACGATCCCGACGCCAGTTCGAGCAGCCGGTGGCGCACGTCCAAAGGCCATCCGATCAAGTCCATCACCACCCCGATGGGCAAATCGTGCGCAAAATCGGCCACGGCATCAAATTCGCCGATCCGCGCCAACCGGTCTGCCAATTCAAGCGCCCGTGCGTCGATAGTTTCGGCGAGTGGCTTCAAAGCGACTGGGCTGAGCACCTCCATGATGTGCATGCGCCGCGCGGTGTGGACTGGCGGGTCCTGGCAGATCAGCGCCTCGTCCCAAGCTTCGTTGATGACCGGGTTGAGGCCGATCCCCTTCGCAGAGGAAAACGTCTGCCAGTCGCTCAGCGCTGAACGAACATCTTTGAACCGGCCAATGAACCACGCATCGACCTTTTCCAGATAAACCGCCGAACCTTGGTCTCGCAGGGCACGATAGGTGGGATATGGATCAGCCAAGACTGCGTCCGAATACAAGTCGATTTCAGACCGTTCCGCTGGTGTTGCTACTCCACCCATAACGGTTCCTCACCCATGGTAACTTTGGAAGAATTG
>JAZKBJ010000286.1:8563-11989 GCA_040388685.1 Pseudomonadota bacterium | reverse complement strand
TTCCCGGTCTGCAGGGATTTGTCACGGAATGGTCAAAGCTTTGGGGCAAGGGTGGCGCGCTTGCGAAGCTCGGCATGGTCGTAGCACCTGACGATGTGCTTGCAGCCAGCGCCAAGGCTGTTAACGACCTCCCGGTCCTTGATGGTTCGCAGTTGAAGTAACGGAGAATACCGCAGACATGTCGCCAGTCATCCTGATTTTGCTCGCCTTCGGGTTGAGCCTGCTCGGTTGGCTGGCGGCACGCTCGCGCGCCTGGGCCTTCCGTCGCGCGGATCCCAAGGCTCGCCTGCACTCGCTCCCCAACTTTCATGGCTGGTATGTCGCTCTGTGGATCGGCGTGCCAGCCTTGTTGTTTGCAGCGTTGTGGAGCGTGATCAGCCCGGTACTGATCACCGGCCATGTCATGGCGGAACCCGCCGCAGCGATGCTCCCCGGTTTCGGATTCGAACGCCAGACCTTGCTCGCCGAGGCCCGCTCTGTGGCGGAAGGCAGCGCCATTGGGGTGTTCAACGAAGACGCTCAGGCGCTGGTTGCGCCTTATCGCACCGCGATTACCCTGTTCGGCTCGATTGGCCTGATCGTCACGATCCTGGTTGCCTTTGCCGGGGGAGCCTTTGCTTTCCTGCGGCTCAAGCCAAACTTTACCGCTCGCACCCGCGTCGAACGCTCGGTCATGGCGCTCCTTCTGGTCGCCTCGCTCGTCGCGGTTCTGACCACGATCGGCATCATTGCCAGCCTCGTGTTCGAAACCGTGCGCTTCTTCGGCATGGTCTCACCGCTCGACTTTCTGTTCGGCACCCACTGGTCGCCCGATTCCATGAGTTCGGGCCTTCCCGACGGCAAGGATTACGGGGCGATTCCCCTGTTCTGGGGCACGATCTACATCGGCGCGATCATCGCCATGCTGGTGGCCATCCCACTCGGCCTGATGAGCGCGATCTTCCTCACCCAATATGCCAGCAACGGCGTGCGCAAGGTGGTCAAGCCGCTGCTCGAGATTCTCGCTGGTGTGCCCACGGTGGTCTATGGCTATTTCGCCGCGCTGACAGTGGCACCGATGGTGCGCGATGCCGCGCAGGCCATCGGCATTTCCAGCGCTTCGACCGAAAGCGCGATTGCCGCAGGCCTCGTGATGGGCGTGATGATCATTCCGTTCGTGTCGTCCATGGCTGACGATTCCATTGCAGCCGTGCCGCAGGCGATGCGCGATGGCAGCCTTGCCATGGGCGCAACCACTGCCGAGACGATCCGCAAGGTCCTTGTGCCCGCCGCCCTGCCCGGCATCGTCGCCGGCGTGATGCTGGCCATCAGCCGCGCCATTGGTGAAACGATGATCGTCGTCATGGCCGCTGGTGCTTCGGCGAACCTTACCGCCAACCCATTCGAGAGCATGACCACGGTCACGTTCCAGATCGTCGCCATGCTGACCGGCGAAGGCAGCTTCGACCACCCTGCCACGCTGTCCGCATTTGCGCTGGGCATGGTTCTGTTCCTTGTCACGCTGACGCTGAACTTCATCGCACTGCGCGTGGTGAAGCGTTACCGCGAAGCCTATGAGTGAGGCTGTAATGACCGACGCTGCCCCTGTGGGCGAACGAAGCGAAGTGCAGGCGCGACGCAACGCGATGATGGTGCGCGGCCTTGCCAAGCGCCGCTCGGCAGATCGCCATTTCCGCTGGCTCGGCTTCATCGCCGTGGCCTTCTCTGGATTGATGCTGCTGTTCCTGCTGGTCAACATGAGCTCGGCCGGTGTCGCGGGCTTCCAGCGTAGTGAATTGCGCTTTGCCATTCCGATCGCCGGAGCGATGCAGATCGATGCCGGTCGCATGACCCAGCCTGATCCCATGGGAGGGCTGGAACTGGCCGGTCTGCCCCGCGTCGTGGAGGATGCCGCTAAAGCAGCATTTGGCCCCGCTGGCGGTGACATGCTGGCCGAAGGTGCCTGGCGCGAAGTCGCCCAGACGCTCATCGATAACCCTCAGCTGGTGAATGGCTCGATCGACGTTTCGCTTCCCGCCAGTGACGACCTTGCCAGCGCGCAGCGCGGAGAAGGTGACGCCGCTGAACAACAAGTCGCGCGCAAGCTCGTCGCCGAGGGCAAGCTTGTCCGCGCTTTCGACGAAGGCTTCCTCAGCCGCTCGGATGCAACCAGTCCGCAAACAGTCGGCATCTGGGGCGCGCTCAAGGGCTCGATGCTGACGATGTTCATCACGCTGATCCTGGCCTTCCCGGTCGGCGTGCTGTCCGCGCTCTATCTTGAAGAATACGCACCCAAGAACCGCTGGACCGACTGGATCGAGATTTCGATCAACAATCTCGCGGCGGTTCCCTCGATCATCTTCGGCCTTCTGGGCCTCGCGGTGTTCCTCGCCCTGTTCCCCAATCTGCGTTCCGCACCGGTCATCGGCGGCATGACGCTGGCGCTGATGACCATGCCCGTCATCGTCATATCGGGCCGCAACGCCATCAAGGCGGTGCCGCCGTCGATCCGCGACGCAGCTCTCGCCATCGGCGCAAGCAAGGTCCAGGTCGTGTTCCATCACGTCCTGCCGCTGGCTCTCCCCGGCATCCTCACCGGTACGATCATCGGCATGGCCCGCGCCTTGGGCGAGACCGCGCCGCTCCTCATGATCGGCATGCGCGCCTTCGTCGCCAGCCCGCCAACCGGCTTCACCTCGCCATCGAGCGTGCTGCCCGTGCAGATCTTCCTGTGGTCCGATGAGATCGACCGCGGCTTCGTGGAGCGCACCAGCGCCGCGATTGTCGTGTTGCTCGTCTTCCTGCTCCTGATGAACGGCCTTGCGATCTACTTGCGCAACCGCTTCGAAAAACGGTGGTAAAATGAACGCTGAAGCGATCCAGACTGCAGTGAAGGTTGACGAAACGCCCTACTTCGACGCGCCACTCAAGATGAGCGCGAAGAATGTCTCGGTGTTCTATGGCGACAAGCGCGCCATCGACGATGTGTCGATCGACATCCCGCAGCGCTACGTCACCGCCTTCATCGGCCCCTCGGGCTGCGGCAAGTCCACGTTCCTGCGCTCGCTCAACCGCATGAACGACACCATCGCCAATGCCCGCGTCGAAGGTGAAATCCTGCTCGACGGTGACGACATCTATCGCTCTGGCATGGACGTCGTGCAACTCCGCGCGCGCGTCGGCATGGTGTTCCAGAAGCCCAACCCGTTCCCCAAGTCGATCTATGAAAACATCGCCTATGGGCCGCGCATCCACGGCATTACCGGATCGAAGGCAGAACTCGACGAGATCGTCGAACAGTCGCTCCGTCGCGCCGGTTTATGGGACGAAGTCAAGGACCGGCTGAACGACAGCGGCACCGCGCTTTCCGGCGGACAGCAGCAACGGCTGTGCATCGCCCGCGCCATTGCGGTCGATCCCGCGCCCGGTGTCGTGATCACGCAGGAA
>JAZKBJ010000286.1:7311-8553 GCA_040388685.1 Pseudomonadota bacterium | reverse complement strand
GGTCAAGCCCGACGTCATCCTCATGGACGAGCCCTGCTCGGCGCTCGACCCGATCGCCACCGCACGTATCGAGGAATTGATCGACGAGTTGCGCGGGCGCTATGCTATCGTCATCGTCACCCATTCGATGCAGCAGGCCGCGCGCGTTTCGCAGCGAACCGCATTCTTCCATCTTGGCAAGGTCGTCGAATACGGCAAGACTTCGGATATCTTCACCAATCCGCGCGAAGAACGGACGAAGGACTACATCACCGGGCGCTACGGATAAGGATCGACACGTGGCTGAACATACCGTCAAGGCATTCGACGACGACATCACCCGGCTGCGCGGCATCGTTGCGGAGATGGGCGGGCTGGCCGAGCTGTCCGTGTCCGAAGCGATGGACGCGCTCGTACGCGGCGACCATGACCTCGCCGCAGGCGTGATCGCGCGCGACAAGCGCATCGACCAACTCGAAGCCGAAGTCGACAAACTGGCAATCCGCGTTCTCGCGCTGCGTGCGCCAATGGCGGACGACTTGCGTGAAGTCGTCGCGGCACTCAAGATCGCCGGCGTGATCGAACGCATCGGCGATTATGCCAAGAACATCGCCAAGCGCGTCGGCATCATCGAAGGACGCAAGCGGTTCGAACCCCTGACCCTGATCCCGGCGATGAACGACCTCGCCTCCGAAATGGTGCATGACGTGCTGACCGCTTTCGCCGCGCGCGATGCCGCCGCAGCGGTCGAAATCGTCCAGCGCGACGCCAAGGTCGATGCGTTCTACGATTCGATCTTCCGCAACCTCATCTCGTTCATGGTCGAAGACCCGGCGACGATCAGCACGGCGGCCCAGCTTATGTTCGTCGCACGCAATATCGAACGTATCGGCGATCATGCAACGAACATTGCCGAAATGGTGTACTACGCTGCCACCGGCGCGACCTTGCCCGAACGCGAGGAAGTCATTCCGCCGGCCTGATGCCGCGACTCCAGCCCCCGACGAAACGCCATGGTTGGCGAATCGTCATACGGGGGTAACATCCGTCGTGTTTCAGCAAACTGACTGTCATGGAGGTTTGCGTGCCCGCTCCTAAACTGCTGCTGGTTGAAGACGATACGGCTCTGGCCGAACTGGTCGAATACCGCTTTCGCGGTGAGGGCTACGACGTTCGCACCACCGATGATGGCGACGAAGCCCTGCTGCTCGCCGCCGAAGACGCACCCGATCTGGTGCTGCTCGACTGGATGATTGGCGGAAC
>JAZKBJ010000286.1:0-7301 GCA_040388685.1 Pseudomonadota bacterium | reverse complement strand
CAGCGGCATCGAAGTGTGCCGCCGCCTGCGGCGCAGCAAGGAAACGGCGCACGTTCCCATCATCATGCTGACCGCCCGTTCGGACGAGGACGACCGCATTCGCGGCCTCGAAATCGGCGCTGACGACTATGTGACCAAGCCCTTCTCCCCGCGCGAACTGATCGCGCGTGTCGGTGCTGTCCTGCGCCGCGTGCGCCCTGCGCTGGCGGGTGAGACGATCACCGTGGGCGATCTTTCTCTCGATCCCACCGCGCACCGCGTGATGCGGCGCGGCACGCCGATGAAGGTCGGCCCCACCGAATTCCGCCTGCTCCGCCATTTCATGGAGCACCCCGGCCGCGTCTTCTCGCGCGGGCAACTGCTCGATGCGGTCTGGGGGAGCGGCAGCGATATCGAACTGCGCACGGTCGACGTCCACATCCGCCGCCTGCGCCAGGCCGTCGCCATTCCCGGTGCCGCCGACCCGGTTCGCACCGTGCGCTCCGCTGGCTACGCTCTCGAAGGCGTCTAACGGTCCATCCGTTTGAGCGCGATATTGTAATCGAGCAGGCCCGGTTTTCCGATACAGGGGCCGTCCCGCACGGCTACGCAATACTGCTGCTCGAACAAGGGCTTGCCGCGCGAGGCGCAGCCCTTGAAGCGGAAGGTTTTCGGGAGTTCGGCAAGATGCTCGGCCGGAGTGACGACCACGTCGAACCGCTCTGACGTGGCGCGCATCGCGGCCTCGGTATTGATCAGCATCACCGGTACGTCGCGGTTCAGCACCGCCCGCGACACGAAGGGCACGTCACGTATCCGGTAGGTGGCAAACCCGCACAGCCCCGCCTGGTTGCGCACGGTGCGTATCGCCCGCAGCGGTGCCTTGCCCACGTCCCAATTGATGCTGAACGGTTCGGTCGCCGCAACCTGAACCGACCCAGCCAGCCAGATTGCCAGAATTGCGGCCAATGACTTGCGCGGTGCGGCCCCTCTTCCAAGCCACTCCGCCAGATCGACCGAGCCGATTGCCGCCAGCAAAATAAGCAGAGACACGCCAAGGAGGATGAAGCGGTACTCCTTGTGGCCAATGGCGGAATGCACCGCGATCACCGCCAACGCGGTTGCCAGGAGCATCGGATAGCGCCGCGCGCCCAGCAAGAGCGCCGGAACCAACGCAACCGCGATATATTGCCATTCCCACACCAACACGCGCAGATACCAGTCCGCCGTCTCCACGCCAAAGGCATGGCTGCGATCCTGCACCACGTTGGCCATGACATTTCGGTAGATCCACAGCAGCGGCAACTGGCCCATCACGGCGTTGGCCAGAACATCGCACAGCACCGCCAGCAGCGCGCCACCCAGCAGTGGCAACCACGCTTTGCTGAACTCTGCCCTGCCCGCCCACAGGAACGGGATGGCCAGCGCAGGGCCGAGCGGAAACCGCGTAATGAAACCAAGGCCCAGCAGGAAGCCTGCACCGAGCGCCAACTTCACGCCGCCCTTCTCGCGGAACCGGTAGAGGAGCGCCAGCCCCGGCAAGACTGCAAGCACCGATAGAGTGTCGCTCGACGTCCGCGACGCAAAATAGGCAAAATCGATCCACATCGCCGCTACCCAGGCAGCAACGATCGCGTGTCTGCGGCTGAGGCGGCTGCCAAGCGACCACCCTGCCCATACCGACCCCAGCGAGGCTGCGGCCATCGCCAAGCGCGGCAGGATCAGGTGCAATTCACCCGCTGGATCAAGCAGATGCCCCATCCACACCGGCGGCAGCATCACAATCGGTATCAGCCAGCTGCGGATGCCGAGGCGAATGTCCCAAGTGCGGATCCAGTCACCCGTGACCATGCCGTAAGCCGGCTCGATATACTGCCACACCTCGTCCGCGTGATGGTAGACGGTAAATAGCGCGATGGGCACGCGAAATGCCAAAGCCAGCACAAGGATCGCCAGCAGTGCCGGATCAATCCTCGTCCGGCGGATTGCCTCCCGCAACACCGGCGCCCGTCAGTGGCCGAAGTAGGTCGTCAGGTCGAGATCGGCGACCGTGATCCATTCGCGGAAGTAGTTCACATAGAAAAAGCCGAACATCAGCGCCGACAGGATCGTCGCGCGGATGACGATCTTGCGCGGCGAGAAGTTGCCCGGTGCGCTGTCGGCCTGCCCGGTGACTTTCGCGGTGCCCAGTTCATCGTGCGTGCGCACGCCGAACGGGAGCACCACGAATGCGGCTCAGCCTTCCCGCAACAGAACCTGGACAACCGGCTTCTTGCCGCACCAGCGCTGTCCGCAGCGCCGAACCGCAAGCCGAACCGCTTCGGCAACGGCGAGGCGGTCGCGCTTGCGGTCACCCTTGACCTTGCGCACGGCCTCGGCGGCTTCAACTTTCGCTTCAGCCACGAACGCTTCCATGTCCTCGTCGAGCGGAATTCCAATGGCGCCGATATCGACGTCAGACACCAGTTGCCCGTCCAGTCGCACCGCCAGCGCCACGCTGATCAAACCGCCCTGCGACAGCTTGCGCCGCGCCACCAGCGCCTCACCATCGGCAGGCGAGATGATGTCACCATCCAGCACGAGGCGGCCTGCGCGCTCTTCCGACAGCTTCTTCGGACCATCGGGAGCAAGGCGGATCAGATCGCCGTTCTTTTGCATGATCGCCTTGGGAATACCCTCGGCCAGACCTAACTGCGCCTGTTCGGCCATGTGTCGGATTTCACCATGCACCGGCACGAGAATTTCCGGCCTGATCCAGTCATAGAGCGCGACAAGTTCAGGACGCCCGGGATGACCGGAAACGTGGATCATCGACTGGCGATCCGTCACGATGCGAATACCCTTGTCGACCAGCGAATTCTGGATGCGGCCGATCGCAAGTTCGTTGCCGGGAATCTGGCGGCTGGAGAAAAGCACGACATCGCCGCTCTCAAGCTTGATCGGATGCTGCTCGCCCGCGATCCGACCCAGTGCCGCACGCGGCTCGCCCTGCCCGCCAGTGGCCAGCACCAGCAATTCCCCGCGCGGCACATCCATCGCATCGTCGGGATGAACAAGGTCGGGGAAATCCTTGAGATAACCGCAGGACTTCGCCACGCGGATGATCCGGTCAAGCGAGCGCCCGGCGACGCACAGTTGACGCCTCGTGGCCACGGCCACTTCCCCCAGCGTCTGCAGGCGCGCAACGTTCGACGCGAATGTGGTGACGACCACGCGCCGCCCCTTCTGCGCGGCCACGGCCTCAAGCAGGCCGGCGCGCACTTCGCCTTCCGAACCCGAGGCTTTGGGATTGAACACGTTGGTCGAATCACAGACGAGCGCGAGAATGCCCTCATCACCGATTGCGGTCAGTTCTTCCTCGGTCGCGGGCGTGCCGATGCGCGGCTCGTCGTCGAGCTTCCAGTCGCCGGTGTGGAAGATGTTGCCATGCGGCGTATCGATCAGCAATGCGTTTCCCTCGGCGATCGAGTGCGCCAGCGGCACATAGCGGATGCCGTATGGCCCCAGCTCAAACCGGTCGAGGTGGTCGATGACGTTGAGTTCGACCTCCTTTTCGATCCCGGCCTCGACCAGCTTTTCGTGTACCAGCTTGGCCGTGAACGGCGTGGCATAGAGCGGGACACCCAGATCCTGCGCGAAGTAAGGCACCGCACCAATGTGATCTTCATGCGCGTGTGTCAGCACGATCCCGACGAGATCGTCGAGCCGATCCTCGATGAAATCGAGATCGGCAAAGACCAGGTCAATGCCCGGATAATGCGGATCGGCGAAGGTCATGCCGAGATCGACCATCAGCCACTTGCCATCGCAGCAGTAGAGGTTGACGTTCATCCCGATTTCGCCCGAACCACCGAGGGCGAGAAATAGCAGTTCCTTTTTCGTCTTCACGAGACCGCTACCCGTTCCGCGAGGATGGCGAGACCATCGAGCGTCAGATCGGTATCGACATGATCGAAAATGTCGGTGTGGTCACCGAACAGGATGGCAAGGCCACCGGTCGCCACGACCTTCGCGGGCCGTCCGATTTCGGCGCGCATGCGGGCGATCAAGCCCTCCATCATCGCGACATAACCCCAGAAAACGCCAATATGCATCTGATCCTCGGTATTCCGGCCGATCACGCTTTTCGTGCGGGTCGGCGCTTCGATGGCGATGCGCGGCAGCTTGGCCGCAGCGTTTACAAGCGCATCGAGTGAAAGGTTGATGCCGGGCGCAATGATCCCGCCTTTGTAGGCACCGTTGAAGTCTACCACATCGAACGTGGTAGCCGTGCCGAAATCGACGACGATCAGGTCGCCCGGATACTTTGCGTGCGCGGCAATTGCGTTGACCGCACGATCCGCGCCAAGCGAGCGCGGCTCATCCACATCCGCCTCGAATCCCCACTCCACCGGCGGTTGCCCGGCGATCAGCGGATCGAGGCTAAAATACTTCTGCGCCAGCACCGTCAGGTTATGCAACGCGCGCGGGACCACAGTGGAGACAAGAATCTGCGTCACAGCTTTGCGCTCGATGCCCTCAAGCTGCATCAGTTGCAGCAGCCACACCGCATATTCGTCGGCCGTGCGGCGGGCATCGGTCGCCACGCGCCAGCGCGCCTTGATCAACCGCCCTTCGAACAGCGCGAAGACGATGTTGGTATTGCCGACGTCAACCGCCAGAAGCATGGGAACCCACCATTTCTATATCGCCCGCGTGGATGGCATGGACCGCCCCGTCCGCCAAGCGCAGAAGGGCAACGCCGTCATCGTCAATGCCGCCAAACGCACCGATGATCTCGCCATGGTCCCGATCCTTGACCGATACAAGTGTGCCGAGAGGCAAGGCCCGCGAAAGCCACTGCGCGCGAAGCACCGGCCATTCGCCGAGATGCCATCGGACGAGCGCATCGGCGAAGCGCGCCGCCAAATGCTCCGCGAAAGTGTCACGCTGCACATCAAAGCCCAGCGCCGAAAGCGAAGCCGTGGCGCGGCCCGGCACCGCGGGTGCCTGTGCAAGGTTGACACCGATGCCAACGACCACCGTATCACGCTGACGTTCAAGCAAAATGCCAGCCAGTTTGGCCTCGCCCACCAGAAGATCATTCGGCCACTTAAGCATCAGGTGGGCCAGCGCCGGCACTGAATCCATCAGGGCCTGATGCGCGGCCACGCCTGCCACCAGCGCCAAGGTCTGCGGCAAAGGATCGGAAGGGCGCAAGTGCACCACCGTCGATCCCATGAAATTGCCGAATCCATCGGTCCAGACCCGCCCGGCGCGGCCACGACCGGCGCTTTGCCGGTCAGCAATCAGCCAATGGTTCTCGAAGACGCCCTCCTCCGCACCAAGGCGCGCCAGCAGCGCACCATTGGTCGAGGGGATTTCAGCGAGGGTTTCGATCAAGTCAGTATGCGAAGAACAGCGCGGCGGCGGCGCTGTCCGCCAACGAACCAAGACACTTGGTGCCAAGATAGCCGAGCGGCGAAATCGCCAGAACCGACAGCGCGAGCAGCACGGTGTGCGACAGCTCGCCCTCGCCCTTCACCTTGTCGGTCGCTTCGTCGAAGTACATCACCTTGACGACCTTGAGGTAGTAGAACGCGCCGATCACCGAAGCCGCGATGCCGATGGCCGCGAGCGCGATCAATCCCGACTGCACGGCAGCCTGGAACACCACGAACTTGCCCCAGAAGCCGAACAGCGGCGGAATACCGGCAAGGCTGAACATGACCGACGCCAGCGACAGCGCGAGCCACGGGCGCGTCTTCGACAGCCCGCCAAGGTCCGAAATCGCCTCTACCTGATCACCATTTTCATCACGCAGCAGCAGCACGGCGACAAAGCCCGCAACCGACATGGCGACGTAGATGGCGAGATAAACCAGCATCGCCGCGGCACCGGCCTTCGTCGCCGTGGCGAGGCCGATCAGCATGAACCCGACGTTGTTGATCGAAGAATAGGCCATCAGGCGCTTGATGTTGTTCTGGCCGATCGCCCCCAGCGCACCGATCACGATCGAAAGCAGCGAGGCGAAGATCACCACTTGCTGCCACGCGAAAATCTGCGCCCCGAATGCTTCGAGGCTGACGCGCATCAGCAGACAGAGTGCCGCCACCTTGGGCGCGGTGGCGAAGAAGGTCGTCACCGGAGTCGGCGCACCCTCGTAAACGTCCGGCGTCCACATGTGGAACGGCGCAGCGCTGATCTTGAACGCAAGGCCTGCCAGCACGAAGATCACGCCAAACAGCGCGCCCGTGGCCATCTGCCCGGAAAGGGCATCGTGTATTCCGGCGAAGCTTGTGGTGCCGGTGAACCCGTAAAGCAGGCTCATGCCGAACAGCAGAATGCCCGAGGCGAGCGAGCCCAGCACGAAGTACTTGAGGCCCGATTCCGCGGAACGGTCGTCCACCCGCAGGAAAGCGGCCATGACGTAAGCCGCGAGGCTGTTGAGTTCGAGGCCGATATACAACGTCAGCAGGTTGGCTGCCGAGACCATCATGCCCATGCCGAGGGCGGCGAACATGACGAGCAGCGGAAATTCCGCGCGCATCGCCTTGAACCGGTCGAAGAACGACGGCGCGACCATCAGTGTCACGCCAGCGCCCGCGTAAATCAGCAGCTTGGCGAATGCGGCGAAAGCATCGGCACGATACTGCCCGCCGAATGCCTCGGTATCCGGTCCCATCGCGGCGCCCCACAAGGCGGGGGCGACAAGGAAGGCGCAGGCAGCAAGCGCCGCAACAGCGGCAACCGAGATCGCGCGCGAAGCCTTGTCACCGCTCCACGCGGCGACAAGCAAAAGCAGAAGCCCCACCACCGAAAGCAGGGTTTCGGGGGCAACAAGCCAGAGCGAACGGGCGAAATCCATCAGTGCGCCCCCCCATGGGCAGTATGTTCTTCAGGCGCAGGCTTGGCACCTCCAGCCTTCACGTCGGCATCGCCCTTGGGCTTTGCCTGAGCAAGACGGGCATCAAGTGTGGCGATATCCTTGCGCATCGGCGCAAGGAAGCTTTCCGGATAGACGCCCATCCACAGCACGACGGCAGCCAGCGGCACCATCATCGCCCACTCGCGCTTGTCGAGGTCGGGCATCGCTGCGGCATCGGCATTCTTCTGAACGCCATAGGCCACGCGGCGGTAGAGATAGAGCATGTAGGCAGCGCCAAGGATGATCCCGGTCGTGCACACCAGCGCCACCCAGCTCGACATCTGGTAAATGCCGATCAGCGACAGGAATTCGCCGACGAAGCCGCTGGTGCCCGGAAGCCCGATCGAGGCCATCGTGAACAGCAGGAAGAAGATCGCATAGCGCGGCATGTTGATCGAAAGGCCGCCGTAACGGT
>JAZKBJ010000285.1:313-3569 GCA_040388685.1 Pseudomonadota bacterium | reverse complement strand
CTGGCCAACCTTCAGGTTGGCCAGGCTCCACCACGCCTCGCCAAGGCTGGGCAGGAGTTCAATCGCCCGGCGATAGGCCGCCACGCCATCGGCCTGCCGCCCCACCGTCTTGAGCATATGGCCAAAGCTCATCCACACGCGCGGTTGGTTTGGCACTTGCTTCAGCACCAGTTCGTAAAGCGCGAGTGCCTCGTCAAATTCTCCGATGCGGCCATAGGCGGCGGCTTGCAGGTTGGCGTGGCCAATGTTCTCGGGATCGTCCGCAGTGACCTTTGCCAGTTCCTCCAGCGCTTCGGCAGCGCGGTTGGTGCGATAGAGCACCAGCGCCAGATTGGCGCGCGCGGGCGTGAACTGCGGGGCAAGTTCGATTGCACGGCGCAACAGATTCTCGGCATCCTGCAACCGCCCGATCCGCCCGGCCAACTCGGCGAACAGCCGGATCGCGCGTACGTCGAACGGGTCGTCCTTCAGCAGCGCGCGGAGCAGCGGTTCGGCCGTGGGCAGGTCGTTCTCGTTCATCGCAACCGCCGCCCGCACAAGGCGGGGGTCGTATGCGGGCGAAGCGACGGAGCGGGCGGGCGTGGTGACGTTGGCCATTGCCTGCATCACAAACATGGTGACGCGCCGCAATCAAGCGCTAGTCTCGCCTCAATCAATTTCAGTGGGGCCAGGCAATGAACGGTGCTGCAGCGCGCAAGCTTGGTTTCTGGATGACGCTGGCGCTGGTCGTGGGCAACATGATCGGGTCGGGAATCTACATCCTGCCCGCCACTCTCGCTCCGCTTGGCCTGAATCAGATCATCGGTTGGGCGGTGACCTTGGGCGGCGCGCTTTGTCTTGCCGCCAGCTTCGCGCGGATGGGCGCGCGGTTGCCGCTCTCAGGCGGGCCTTATGCTTATGCGCAGGCCGCGTTCGGGCCGATCCCGGGGTTCGTTACGGCATGGTCCTACTGGACGATGTGCTGGGCGGGAAATGGTGCGGTAGCCGTGGCGCTTGTCAGCAACCTCAGCCTGATCCTGCCATGGATCGGGGCGACTCCGGGGGTGCCCGCCGTGCTCTCTGTGGGTTTTGTATGGCTGCTGACATGGGTCAACATCAGGGGCGTCCGTGCGGCGGGCGACGTGTCGCTGATTACCACGGTGATCAAGCTGGTCCCGCTCGCCGGATTGATCGGGCTGGCGCTGTGGATGCTGCTTTCGGGCACGCCGACGGTCGAGCAGCCCCCTGTTCCCGTCAGCGGCAATATGGTCGCGGCGGCTGCAGGCCTTACCTTCTGGGGTTTCCTCGGCCTGGAATCCGCCACTGTTCCGGCAGACAAAGTTGAAAATGCCAGCACGGTCGTTCCGCGCGCAACGCTGATCGGGGTGGCTTTGACTGGTCTCGTCTACATGGGCATTTCGGGTGCGTTTGCGCTCTATATGCCGTTGGCCGAGGCTGCGGCATCGCCTGCGCCGGTCGCTGATTTCCTCGCGCGGTTCTTTGGCTCGGGCGTCGGGCAGATCGTGGCGCTGTTTGCGGCGATCAGCGCGCTCGGGACTCTGAACGGCTTCATTCTGCTGCAGGGTGAAGTGCCGTGGGCCATGGCGCGCGGCGGCGTGTTTCCGCGCTGGTTCGCCGCCGAAGGCCCGCACGGCACACCGGTCCGTTCGCACGTGGTGTCGAGCATCCTGCTCAGCGTCGTCACGCTGCTCAATTACGGACGCGGCATGGGTGACTTGTTCGCGTTCATCGCCTCGGTCAGCCTCGCTGCCGGGATGCTGTCCTACTTCACCGCGATGCTGGCCGCCGTACGCCTGCTGCCCGGCGAGCGTTGGCTGGTAGCCGCCGCGCTGGTCGGCGCGACGTTCATCGCATGGGCAGCGTGGGGCCTCGGGATCGAGGCCCTCGCGTACGGGGCCGGGTTCATCGCGCTCGGCCTGCCGGTTTATCTGTGGATCAGGCGCGATGCAGCAACCGCCACACCACCGACCGATCGCGGATGATCTCCGCGGCGGCATTGTGCCCCGGCGCGCCGGTCACACCGCCACCGGGATGCGTACCCGACCCGCACATGTAGAGCCCCTTGATCGGCGAACGGTAGTCCCCGTGGCCCAGCACCGGGCGCGCAGCCCAAAGCTGGTCAAGGCCCATCGTGCCGTGGAAGATGTCTCCGCCGATCAGCCCGAACTTGCGCTCAAGGTCGAGCGGCGAGTGGATCTGCCGCGCGATCACGCTGCCCTTGAAGTTGGGCGCGTGGGCGGTGACGGTGTCGATGATCAGGTCGGCCACTTCCTCGCGGGCATCGTCCCATGATCTGCCGTCCGGCAATTCGGGTGCGAACTGCTGGCAGAACAGGCTCGCCACATGCTGCCCCAGAGGTGCGAGGCTGTCGTCGACCGTGCTCGGAATCTTGATCTCGACAATCGGCTTCTTCGACCAGCCATGCTGCTGCGCATCGATGAAGGCCTGATCCATGTAATCCATGCCCGGCGCGATAATGATGCCCGCCGTGTGATGCTCGGCCAGATCCTTGCCCGGCAGCACGGTGAAGTCGGGCAGCTCGGAAAGCGCCACATTCATGCGGAACGTGCCCGATCCGGTCTTGTAGCTCTTGATCCGCCGGTTGAAATCCTCGTCCAGATCGCTGGAATCGACCATCTGGCGGTAGAGCAGCGCCGGGCCGACATTGGCAGCGACGATCGGCGCATAAAGCTCCTCGCCGCTCTCCAGCTTCACGCCAGCCGCCTTGCCATTGTTGACCAGCACCTTGGACACCGGCGCTTCGAGGCTGATCTCGACGCCCGCATCTTCGCACGCCCGCGCCATCGCCTGCGTGATCGCGCCCATGCCGCCGACCGCATGGCCCCATGCGCCCAGCTTGCCGTTCACTTCGCCGAACACGTGGTGCAGCAGCACATAGGCCGAACCCGGCGTGGATACGCCCGCGAAATTGCCCACGACCGCGTCGAACCCAAAAGCGGACTTCACATGATCGTCCTCGAACCAGCCATCGAGGAAATCGCGCGCGGATTTGGTGAAGATGTCGAGCAAGTCGCGCTGCGTGGAGATATCCAGCTTGGCCAGCGGCCAGCCCTGCATTGCGGCAGACTTCAGCGCCGACAACCCGCCACCGACATTGGGCGGCGTCTGCAGCGATATGTCGCGCAGCACGTTCGCGACCTTTTCCAACGCGGCGTCATACTTCGGGTAAGCTTCGGCATCCTTTTGGGAGAACCGCGCAAACTCGGCCTCGGTGCGGCCCGGCTCGGCCGCCTCC
>JAZKBJ010000285.1:0-303 GCA_040388685.1 Pseudomonadota bacterium | reverse complement strand
CCGGCCCGCCACCCAGCTTCAGATAAGTGTCGGGGAACGGGAAGAAATTGCTGATCGTCCGCTCGATCACGCGGTAGCCATAGTCGTGCAGCTTCATGTCCGCGATGACCTTGGGCCGCAGCAGGCTGACCGTGTAGCTCGCGGTCGAGTTGCGGAAGCCGGGATGAAATTCCTCGGTCACCGCCGCACCGCCGACGATATGTCGCCGCTCCAGCACGCGCACCTTCATCCCAGCCTTGGCGAGATAGAAAGCGCAGGTCAGGCCATTGTGCCCGCCGCCAATGATGATCGCGTCGTAACGGT
>JAZKBJ010000284.1:0-3503 GCA_040388685.1 Pseudomonadota bacterium | reverse complement strand
CGACAGGCTCAGGGCGAACGGATGGAGTGAAGTGGACGCTCAGTCCAGCGCCACCACCACCACCGATTTCGCGGGCACATCGAGCATGAGCGACCCGCCCGCCAGCTTCGCGCCATCGAAGCGCACGGGACGGACCTGTTCCGGCCGGCCCGGCACATTGTGCGCGTCGGTCTTCGCCGCGGTCAGCACCTGCCCGCTGACCTTGCTCGCCCGCACGCCCGCCAACTTCAGCGACAGCCGATAACCCCGGTCCGCATCGGCATTGGCCACCGCCACATGCACGCGCCCGTCCTTGCCCCGCGCGGCGCTCAACGTGAACGCCGGGAAACTGTTCGTGCCAGATTTCAGCAGCGGAGCTGCAACTTCCAGCGGTAGCGCGGTCGCGTCCTGGAACGGGGTGTACATCGCGAAGACATGGTAGGTCGGCGTCAGCGCCATCTTCGCGCCATCGGTCAGGATCATCGCCTGCAGGACGTTCACGGCCTGCGCGATATTCGCCATCTTCACCCGGTCCGCATGGGCATGGAAGATGTTGAGCGTCATCGCCGCCACCAGAGCGTCACGCAAACTGTTCTGCTGATAGAGGTAGCCGGGTTCGGTCCCCGGCTCGGGCGCGTACCACGTGCCCCATTCGTCCACGTAGAGCCCGATGCGCTTCTGCGGATCGTGCTTGTCCATCACCGCTTCGTGCATGCGCAGCACGCCGTCCATGCGCGATGCCTGATAGAGGATGTGATTCCAGTGATCGGCGGGGAAGCCGGTGGCGGCGGCCTTGTCCCGGTTCTCCCACTTGCCGTCGAACACTGTGTAATAGTGCAGCGAGATGGCATCCATCATCGGCCCGGCGCTTTTCAGCACGGTGTCCATCCACGCGGTATCGTCGTTGTTCGGGCCTGAGGCCACGCGCAGCGCCGCATTGTCGTTGTGCATGTGGAAGGTCGAGCCGTTGCGGTGCATGAATGTGGCAAAGCGGCGATACTCGTTGGCGAAGTATTCGGGCGTCTGCGCGCCGCCGCAGCCCCACGCCTCGTTGCCGATGCCGACAAAGCCGAGCTTCCACGGCTCCTGCCGGCCATTGGCGCGGCGTTCCTCGGCGATCGAGTCCTTCGCGCGCGAGGTGATGTAATCCATCCATTCCCGCATTTCGGACGGCGTGGACGTCGCCATGTTGATCGCCACATAGGAATCGGCGCCGATCTGATCTATGAAATCGAAATATTCGTGCGTGCCGAAGGCGTTGCTTTCCAGCCCGCCCCACCAGTCATTCTTGCGCACCGGGCGTTTCGCAGCAGGGCCGATCCCGTCGCGCCAGTGGTAGATGTCGGCAAAGCACCCGCCCGGCCAGCGCACCACCGGCACCTTGATCGCCTTCAGGGCACCAGCCACGTCGCTGCGGATACCGCGCACGTTGGGAATCTTGCTGTCCGGGCCGACCCAGATGCCGTCGTAGATATCGCCGCCGAGATGCTCGGCAAACTGCCCCTGAAGGTAGCGCGAGAGAACGGGGCCCGACTGCTCGGCATGGATCACGCCGCTGATCGCGTCCGCCTCGGTCTTGGCGCTTGCGCCGCTACTGCCCAGCACCACGGCAATTGCCCCCAGCGCCGCCGCCAGCCACCTTCCCGCCATCAGTCTCTCCCCGCCCTTTGCGTTTGCGCCACTTGTGCAGCGTCAGACAGCGGTGTCAACCAAGGCAAATGACGAGGGGCCGCTATTGCAGTGTCACCCGTCCGCCATCGTCGTTGTCGCGCTTTCCGAAGAATTGCATCAGCTGGACCAGCAGATCGCACCGTGCCACCAGATTGTCAGCTTCTAGCAGCGCCTGCTTTGCCGCCGCATCGAACGGCGCGATCTGCGACACGCCGTTGATCAGCGACATGTCATCCAGCCGTTCGACCGCGTCCCAATCGACCGCGTAGCCTTGCGCATCGGCAAATTTGCGCGATTCCCGCTCGAACGAGGCACGCTCGACCGCGCTCAGCGCTTCGTTCAGGTCGTCTTCCAGCAATTCCGCCTCGCCCTGTCGGAACGGGGTCGTCACCTCAAGTTCGCGGATCAGGCGGAAGCGGGAAATGCCTTCGAGCACGACGTTGTAGCGCCCGTCGTCGAGCGCTTCGACATCGGCGATCTTGCCGACGCAGCCGACGCTGAACAGCGGCGCACCTTCGACCGGCGATTGCGGCTGGATCATCGCGATGCGGCGGTCCCGCGCCAGCGAATCGCTCACCAGTGCGCGGTAGCGCGGCTCGAAGAAATGCAGCGGCAATTGCAGGCCGGGATAAAGGATCGCCCCGGTCAGCGGGAAGATCGAAAGGCGCGTCCTGTTCACGTCTGCGCCCACCGGATCACCCGAACAGTACGGTGGATAGCTTGCGCCGCGTGGCCGCTACCCAAGGATCCTCAAGACCGGTCGCCTCGAAGATCTGCAGCAACCGGGCCCGGGCCGCGCCATCGTTCCATGCGCGATCCGCCGCAACCATCGCCAGCAGCTTTGCCGCCGCCTCGTCGCGGTCACCGCTCGCATAAAGCGCGTTGGCGAAGGCGAGTTGCGCGTCCATGTCCGCAGGACGCTCGGCCGCAGCCGCCCGCAGCTCCGCCAGTTCGCTTTCTTCGGGCGCGTCCTCGGCCAAAGCCAGCGCGGAGCGGGCCTGTGCGATTGCGGGATCGGCGGCAATTGCCGGATCGAGCGCGTCGATCACGGCCTGGGCCTCGTCCCGCTGCCCTGCGAGGATCAGCGCGCGCACCAGCCCGGCGTGGGCCTGTGCATTGTCGGGCGCGATCTCGATGATCTGCGCGAAGACACTTGCTGCGCGCTCGCCATCACCCTCGGCCAAAATCTCGTCAGCCATGGCCAGCAGCGGCGCAACGTCCTGCACCGGCTCTCCCGCCTGTACGGGAAGCTTGGCGAGCAGCTGGTCGATCGATTGCCGCAGCTGCGTTTCGGTGCGCGCGGGGGTCAAGTCCGCCACGGGCTGGCCTTGGAACATCGCATAGACCGTGGGGATCGAGCGCACCTGGAACTGCGCCGCGATGAACTGTTCTTCATCAACGTTGATCTTGGCCAGGACCACGCCCTTGTCGGCATATTCGGCCGCGACCTTTTCCAGCACCGGGGTCAGCGCCTTGCACGGCCCGCACCATTCCGCCCAGAAGTCGAGGATGACCAGTTGCGTCATTGACGGTTCGACCACGTCCTTGCGGAAGCGATCCACCGCCTTCTGTTCGTCGAGGTTAAGCCCCATGCTGGCCAAGTTGCGTCTCCGGTAGGTTCTTCGAGGATTTTGCGTGTGGGCCACCATGTGGGAACGCCGCGCCGTTCGGCAAGAGGAAACGGGCTTTTGCCCATAGACTTGTGCGCATCTGCATTTTTGCTGTTGCGCTAATCCCGACTCATGGTTAGAGGCCCCCACACCCCAGCCGGACGGGCACTTTTCCCACCGGCCAGAAACGCACGAGCGGGCGTAGCTCAGGGGTAGAGCACAACCTTGCCAAGGTTGGGGTCG
>JAZKBJ010000283.1:9133-12661 GCA_040388685.1 Pseudomonadota bacterium | reverse complement strand
CTCGCTCTCGCTCATCGTCTCGATTTTCGAGAGCTTGGTCACGCCATCGACCAGCCGCGCCACGTCGGGACCAAACAGGCGCTCGATATCCTCGACCGTGGTGAGCGTATCCTCGACCGTATCGTGGAGCAGCGCGGTGATGATCGTGTCCTGATCGAGCTTGAGCTCTGTCATCAGGCCCGCGACTTCCACCGGGTGCGAGAAGTAGGGATCGCCGCTCGCGCGCTTTTGCGTGCCATGTTTCTGCACGGTAAACACATAGGCACGGTTGAGCATCGCCTCATCCGCTTGCGGATCATAGGCGAGAACACGTTCGACAAGTTCGTACTGGCGGAGCATCTGCCCCTAGATGGAGGCAAGCGGGCGCATTGGGCAAGTGGGAACGCTGTGTAAATTCGAATGATTTACAGTATCAACGAATAAGGGCGATCTGCGGCGCGGCACCTTCGGGGTACAGCCCGCACAGGCGCGGGTCGCGGTAGACTTCGACATAGCGCGCAAACGGCACGAAGCCTTGGCGCATATAGAATGGCACCGCGCGCGGATCGTCGGTCGTGCAGGAATGCAACCAGACGCGTGAAACGCCCGGCGCCCAGGCCATCTGCAGCGCCTTGCGCATCAGCCACTTGCCCAGCCCCTTGCCGGTCGCGCCGGGGATCAGCCCGAAGAACACGATCTCGCACTGATCCTCAACCCGGAAATCGAGTTCGAGAATACCGACTTCGACGCGGGCACGATCAACCACGGCATAGAGCTGGACGCGCGTATCATTCAGGATTCCAGCGAGTTCGCCGTCATTCTTCACAAGCCGCGACCACCACAGCCACGGCCCTCCCACACGTTTGTAGAGCGCCCGGTATTTTTCCGGAGCGCAGTCCTTCCAGCGGACAAGCTGCACCGGCACGTCACCCTCCGGCGTCAGGCGGCGCAAACCTGATGGCGGTTCACGCATTTCGAGCGCGGTAACGATGCAGGCAAGGTCGCCCGGACGGAGGTTGTGGTAACCTTCACCCACGGGCTCGCCCGAAACGTCCATAGCTCAGCTCCAGACGGCTTCGGGCGGCAGGCTCATAAGGATCGCATCGATATTGCCGCCGGTCTTGAGGCCGAACAGCGTGCCACGGTCCCAGACGAGGTTGAATTCGGCGTAACGGCCCCGATACTGGAGTTGCTGGAGTTTTTCAGCGTCGTTGAAGGGCATGTCCATACGGCGGCGGACCAGCTTGGGGAACACGCCGAGGAACGCGTCGCCCACATCGCGGGTGAACGCGAAACTGGCCTCGAAGGCCGCATCGTCCGCGCATTCCAGATGATCGTAGAAGATTCCACCGACACCGCGATGGACCTTGCGATGAGGGATGTAGAAGTAATCGTCCGCCCACTTCTTGAACTTGGGGTAGTATTCCGGATCGTGTCTGTCGCAGGCCGCCTTGTACTCGGCATGGAAATCCGCCGTGTCCTCGTCATAGGGCAGCGGCGGGTTAAGATCGCCGCCGCCGCCGAACCACGCCTTGCTCGTCGTCAGGAAACGCGTGTTCATGTGGACAGCGGGTACGTGGGGGTTGGCCATATGCGCGACGAGGCTGATGCCGGTGGCAGTGAAGCCGGGCGTTTCCGCGCTCGCGCCATTGATCGTGCCCGCAAATTCCTTCGAGAATTCGCCCAGCACGGTCGAGACGTTCACGCCGACCTTTTCGAAGACCTTGCCCTTCATCAGCCCTTGGACGCCGCCGCCGCCGTTTGCGACCGTTTCGCCATCGGCTTCGCGGTTCCATGGGGTGTAGGTGAACGTGGCGTCGGACCCCGCCTCGCGCTCGATTGCTTCGAATTCGGCGCAGATGCGGTCACGCAAGGATTCGAACCATGTGCGGGCGCGGGCGGTTTGCTGTGTCCAATCAGTCATAAGCCCGGCACTTGCCAAGGGAAACGCCATCCGGCAAGGGGAAGTCATGGTTCCCTTTTCGTTCGCAGATCAGGAATTTCGACTAGGCGCGTCCCGCGCCTTGTTCTGGGCAGAGGAAAATGCCCTCTTGGTGGCGGACCTGCATCTGGAAAAGGCCAGCTACTTTGCACGCCACGGACAGATGCTCCCGCCCTATGACAGCCGCGCCACGCTCGAACGGCTTGCGGGCGCGTTGCGTGAGACAGGTGCCCGACGCGTGTTCTGCCTCGGCGATTCCTTTCACGACTCGGACGGCGTAGACCGCCTCGAACCCCATGCGGCAGGCATGCTCGACGCCCTGACACGCGCCACGGACTGGGTCTGGATCACCGGAAACCACGATGAAGATGCGCGCGCGCCGGGTGGAACCGTGGTGGATGAACTTGCCGTGGGCGGTTTTTCGCTACGGCACATTGCCCGCAAAGGCGCATGCGGTGCCGAGATCTCCGGGCATTTCCACCCCAAGCTGCGCGTCAGGGTGCAAGGCCGATCCATCGCCCGGGCATGCGCCGTAGCCAGCGAAAAACGCCTGATCCTGCCCGCTTTCGGGTCTTTGACCGGAGGCATGGACGCGGGGGATCCGGCAATTCTCGGGGCGTTGCAACCAGCGCGCGCCATCGATGCGATCGTGCCTGCAGGAGACCGCCTCGCCTGCTTTGCGCTTTGGCGGGCCGCTGCATAAGCGGTGTGCATGTGAATCAAGCGCAATGCGCGCTTTATCTGGGCGCGCATTGTGATATGAGCGCGCCAATCGTATATTCGTATAAACTGCAGGAGAAAGCACAATAGCTCCCCCACCCCGGCGCAGTATGGCGCCCCCCGTCAAGAGCGGGCCTCGCTTCAACCAGATGATCAACGTGCCCATGGTGCGTGTGATCGACGAGAATGGCGAGAACCTGGGTGTGATGTACACCCGCGAAGCGATCGATCAGGCAGCTGAAGTCGGCCTCGACCTTGTCGAAGTGTCGCCTACCGCCGATCCGCCGGTCTGCAAGTTCCTCGACGTGGGCAAGTTCCGCTACGAGGCGCAGAAGAAGGCCAACGCCGCACGCAAGAGCCAGAAGACGCAGGAGATCAAGGAGATCAAGATGCGTCCCAACATCGACGACCATGACTACGATACGAAAATGCGTAACGTGGTCCGGTTTCTCGAGGATGGCGACAAGGTCAAGATCACGCTGCGCTTCCGTGGCCGCGAACTCTCGCACCAGCAGATCGGCATGAACCTGCTCCGCAAGGTTCAGGATGACGTGGTGGAAGTGGCCAAGGTCGAAGCCTTCCCCCGCATGGAAGGTCGCCAGATGCTGATGGTCCTCGCGCCGAAATAAGCGCGACGGCCCTTTGCTGACAGGCCAGAGGGGCGCGCCGCAAGGTGCGCCCTTTTCTTTGGGGCGCGGTGTCCGCCGCGTCGGCCGCAAGGCGATATAGATTCCAGGCCTGACAGATTCTAAGCCTGACCTGATGGTTTCGCTCGCGACATTCGAGGTTTTGATTCGCGGTGGAGCGATCACGCTGTTCGTGCTGTGGATCGGCGTGCTGTGGCGCGAGCGGCACGGATCGCCGGCCGGTCGCGTTGCGATCGCGAT
>JAZKBJ010000283.1:7910-9123 GCA_040388685.1 Pseudomonadota bacterium | reverse complement strand
AACGACGCTGAAAAACGCCCCGGCGCGCCCCGCGAGATCGTTCCGCGACCTGCCCCGCCAAGGCAACGCCCCACCGCTATCGTCATGCCCGATTCCTGCTTCCGGGCGTTCCCTTCCCGGTTCGCCAAAAAAATCAGGAGTTTTCCATGACACCCTCATTCAAGATGATCCCCGTTGCCGCCATCATGGCAGGCTCTCTCGGCCTCGGTGGCTGTGCCACCAAGGGGTATGTGAACGAGCAGATCGCCACCGTTAACCAGCGTATCGATGGCGTCGAAACCCGCCTTGCCGATACCGACGCTACCGCCAAGGCTGCGCGCGCAGAAGCTCAGGCAGCTGGTGCCCAGTCCGCCACCAACACCCAGCGCATCGACCAGATCAATGGCCGTGTCGACGGCGTCGAACAGCGCATGATGGAAGCCCAGCGCAAACGCCCGCGCAACTAAAGCCTTGTTCCCCGGCAGCTTTCGATCCAGCCGTTTCCGCCTCACCGGCACACCACGCCGGTGCAGGACAAATCCCGAGTGCGACAATCGATGAACCACGTTATTCAGGCGCTTGCAGGCCTTGCGCTGACTATTCCTGCCATGGCGCAGGCAGCAGAAGACCCGGCGGTGCCCGAAACGTCGCAGGTGGTGCCAACGGAAGCGGATCGATCGGAAGCTGCAACGCGCGTCGTCGGCTGGATTTCGTCGGCGCGTGACCTGCGGGTCGTTTTCTTGCCCGGTACGGCATCGCAGCGGGCAAACAGAAGGTTCTTTGGGTCGACTATGCCACTTCGGTCGCCATTCACACCATCCCTACCGGCAAGCCCCGGGAGCAGCGCGTCAAACGCATGCTATCGCCGACGGGTGACGACAACCGCATCACGTTCGGCTGCATAAACGTGCCCAAGGCGGCTTACGCCAAAGTCCAGCAGCAGTTCGGCAGGAAGGGCGGCTACGTCTACGTCATGCCCGACGTAAAGCCGGTTGAGGACGTGTTCCCCCGACTCTTGGTTGAGCCTTATCTGACCCGCTGAACCCACCTGCCCTTTCGCTTTGTCCGCGGCCTCTGCTAGGCAGGGTCCGGGATCAGGGGAGCAGGGCATAAGTGATCGACGCGCGCAGAATCGGACTGGTCGCCGGACCGCTTGGTTTCATCGTCACACTGCTGGCCGCCCCGCCCGCTGGAATGCCAGCTGCGGCATGGAGCGCCGCCGGGCTGGTCTGGT
>JAZKBJ010000283.1:0-7872 GCA_040388685.1 Pseudomonadota bacterium | reverse complement strand
AGGCGCTACCGCTTTCGGCCACGGCATTTCTGCCGTTCCTCGTCCTGCCGCTGACCGGAGTGGCCGACGCCAACAAGACTGCGTCGGCCTACTATTCCCCGATCATGTTCCTGTTCATCGGCGGCGCATTTCTCGCGCTGGCGATCGAACGCACAGGCCTTCACCGCCGCTTGGCACTGTTCATCATGAGTTTTGCCGGCGCACGGCCCGGCCAGTTGCTGTTCGGGGTCATGGCCGCAACCGCTGTGCTTTCCAGCTTCATTTCGAACACCTCCACCGCACTCATCATGATGCCGATGGCGCTGGCGATGCTCTCGGCGGGCGGCGTGCGCGAAGGCGAGACGTCGGGCATGGCAGGCGCATTGCCCATGGGAATTGCCTTTGCCGCATCCATCGGCGGGCTCGCCACGATGATCGGCACGCCGACCAACGCAATCGCCGCAGGGCTGATCGAGAAGGCGCTCGGCACCGAGATAACCTTCCTGAAGTGGGCGATGTACGGTGTGCCGATCGTGCTGGTCGCTGTCCCACTCGCCGCGTGGATTATCGCACGCGTCCAGAAGCTTGATGCCGACAACTTCGATCCCATCTCCGCACGCGAAGCCATCGGCCATTCCGTCCACTGGACCCTGCCCGAAAAGCGCCTCTTGCCATTGGTGATCCTCGCGTTTCTCGCATGGGTCGCGCAGCCGTTGCTCGAAGGGCTGTTTCCCAAGGGCGGGCTGACCGATGGCTCGATCGCGGCGATTGCGGGCCTGATCCTGTTCGTCCTGCCCGATGGCACGGGACGGTCGATGCTGACCTGGCCCGAAGCCAACCGTGCGCCGTGGGATGTCGTACTGATGTTCGGCGGCGGGCTCGCCATGGCGATGGGCATGACTGAAAGCGGCTTCACCAAGTGGATGGGCGAGATGCTTCTGCCATTGGCCCAAGTTCCACTGCCAGTCGTCGCGCTGGTGCTGGTCGCCTTCGTCATCCTCGTCACTGAATTTGCCAGCAACATCGCGGCAGCAAGCGGGATCATGCCGGTCGTCGCCGCTCTGGTCGCCGCGCTTGGGGCAGACCCGATCCTGCTCGCCCTGCCGGCCGCGTTCGCCGCCACCTGGGGCTTCATGTTGCCTGCCGGAACCGGCCCGAACGCGCTGGCATGGGCCACCGGGCACTGCGCTATGCGCGCGATGATCAAGGCCGGTTTCGCGCTCGACGTCGTCGGTGTGTTCCTCCTTGTCGGCGTAGTATGGCTGGTTTCTGCGCTCCTTTAGGCCCGCTACGTGTTTCTGCGATATTTCCCCTTCACCAACCTCGCCATTACGGTTTAAGCTGGTGCAAACGGCCTCCGGCTGAATCGCATTTTTCGATGGTGTGCAGCACCGCACAGCGATTCGGATAGAATGGGGCGAAAGAGTGGTCGCACCGTCTTTCGTCAGATTTTCCGGGGAGTTCGCCATGCGTGGCATGATCAAGACATTGCTGGCAGGAAGCGCGGGCGCAGGTTCCCTTGCCGCGCTCATGATGGTGCCGACCGGCGTTGCGACAAGCGCCGATCACCTCGACCCGCCGGGCCGGACCGACGGCGGCGTTGATGCCACGCCCGACATTCCCGCCGACATTGCCGACGTTTTTTCATGGCACTCGAACGGCACCACCAAGATCGCGATGACTTTCGCCGGGCCTGTTTCGGCGGCAGGGACCACGCCGCTCTATTATGACCGTGACGTTCTCTACAAGATCAACATTTCGACGGCAGCGCCCGCCAGCACACCCGAATTCACGATCAAGTACCGCTTCGGCAAAGGCTCGGGAGATAAAGACTGGGGCGTGCGCATCGAAGGCATTCCCGGCGTGACAGGCACGGTGGAAGGGCCGGTCGAAACCAATCTTGAAAAGGGCGGGGTGAAAGTTCGCGTCGGTCTGTTTGACGAACCGTTCTTCTTCGACCTCATCGGCTTCCGCGAGACCCGCTCTACCGGCGTCTTGCGCATCCGCAACGACCGCAACTTCTTCGACGGGCAGAATGATACCGCCATCGTCCTCGAAATTCCTGACGAAAAGCTGGGTGCAGGCGTAACCAACATCGGCCTCTGGGGCCAGACAGCCCGCTTTGGAGGGAACATCTGATGACTTTCCAGCCGATCAAGCGCCTGCGCGCCCTCACTCTTGCCGCAACACCCCTCGCTCTGGCCCTGTCGCTTACCGCATGCGGCGAAGATGGTGCCGGTGGTCAGGTGGTGGTTCCCGCGCCGCAACCAAGCTCGACTGCGACCGCAACGCCAACACCCACGGCAAGTGCGCTTACCTACAACTCTACCAATTGCTTCACCCAGCCGATTCAGGGCCAGAACGGCGCAAATCTCAAGTCGTTCATTATCCCCGATACGCTCAAGCTGGACCTGACCCGGTCGACCCGCTTCCCGAATGGGCGTCATCCGGCGGACCCGGTCGTCGACATTCTTCTGGCAACCTTGCTGCTCGATATGAGCGTGACCGGGCAAGGGCCGAATACTCTGGCCAACGTACCGCTCGATCCGCCGGGGAATGACAAATTCTTCCTGCTGACGTTCCCCTTCCTGGCAACGCCAAACGGCACGCCGCAAGTGGCCAGCGGCACCGGATCGGGCTTCAACTTCCGCACCGATCCGGACTCAGCCTATGTCAGCGTCGACCGCATGGGCAACCCGGCTATCGCCACGGCGCTGGTCAGTTCATCAAAGAAGGTGGCCTACAACGACGACACCCCGGCCGACGATGCGACCAACGAGAAATACTTCGAGGAGTATGAGCACGAACTCGACAAGTTGTTCGGCTTGATCGGCGATGATGTCGAGGGCCTCGGCCTGAAGATCTGCGCCACCAAGACGACAACCTGACCAGCACGCGGTTGCTCGGGCAATGACGACAACAAAGCTGCGCGGTGCGCGCTGGCCTTGGCTGCTGCTGGCGGCGGTGCTGCTGGTCAGCGCAGGCGCTATTGCCTACGATAAATGGAAGTCACGGCAGGGCCCGCCCGATCCCTTGCCGTCGGAAATTCAGCCATGGTTCGGCCCGCGCAGCCAGATCGAGCTTGAACAGGCGGCGATCGTCGGCGTGGATGGCGCGCGGGCAAGGCTTGCCCTCGCCCCCGGCGAATGGCTGCGGCAGGAAATGCTCGCCCGCGCTTTGGTCAAGCGCTTCCGCGCCACTGGCAGTTATGCCGATCTGGCCGAAGCCGACGCGCTGCTCGACAAGGGCATGGCAAGCTCGGCGGCGCCTGCCGGTCCAAGCCTCAGCCGCGCCGAAACCTCGCTGCTCGCCCACCGCCTCGACGCTGCGGACAAGGGCCTCGCCCGGTTCTTCGCGCAAGTGGGCGAACCCGATGCCGAGGAATCGGCAGGCGCATGGAGCGTGCGCGGCGACATTGCGTTTCAACGCGGCGACATGAAGGCGACACGCCTCGCTTATGCCCGCGCCGAAGAGTTCGACAACAACACCGCCGTCGCGCTGCGTCAATCGATGCTGGCACTGCGCAGCGGCGATGCCGAACTGGCACGGCGGCGGGTCAATGCGATCCTGCGCGCGCCCAGGCTCAACCGCTCGGTCAAGGCACAAGTTGCCCTGCAGCGCGCAACCATCGCCTATGGTGTCGGCGATTGGCAGGCAGCGGGCGTCTGGGCGCGGTTTGCCGACAAGTTCTTCCCCGGCTATCCTCTGGCGCAGGCCTATGTCGCACAGACGCAGGCGCTGGAAGGCGACGTGGATGGGGCAGTCAGGCGCTACGAAGCCATTCTTGCACGAGCACCTCTGCCCGAAGTGATGGATGCACTCGCATTCACGTTGCGCCTCGCCGGACGCGGCCCGGAAAGCCGCGCCTGGGCTGAAAGGGCCGCGCCGCTCTGGGCCGAACGCTATCGCATCCTGCCCGAAGCAGCAGCGGCGCATCTGGTCGAACATGAACTCGCTCTGGGCGATCCGGCGCGGGCGCTGCCCATTGCCCGGGCCGATGCCGCGCGTCGCCCGCACGGCGCCAGCCTGATCCTGCTCGCCCGCGCGCAACTCCTGACCGGCGATGCCAACGGGGCATTGGCAACGCTTGAACGTGCCGAGAAATCGGGCTGGCGCAGCGCCGGACTTTACCTTGCCCTGGCCGACGCTCACACCGCACTGGGCGACGATGGTGCAGCCGACGATGCGCGGGAGGAAGCGCTTGAAATCAATCCCAAGGCGACAGACCCGGCAGCGCGTTTCATCTGGTTCGGCCACGATTGACCGCCTGATCCGCACCGCGCTGGCGCTTGTCCTTGCGCTGCTGTCCGGTCCCGCGCTTGCTCACCTCACACCCAATTCGGAAATCCGGCTCGCCTTTGCGCCCGGCGCAGTCACCGCCGACGTCGTCGTGCCACAGGGTGAGTTCGCCTATGCCACCGGCCTTGCCACCGACAACCGCCCCGACAGCCTCGCCAAGGCAAGCGCGCGCGTTCTGGCGGACATGGCGGTGGCGGCGCCCGATGGCAGACCATGGAAAATCACCGTCAACCGCATCGCCTTCGAAACGATTGCAGGTCCGCCAGACCTGCATCTGACCCTCACGCTCACCGCCCCGCCCGGCGCATCGGACCGCAAGCTGCTGTGGCGCTGGCATGTGGTCACGCGCGAAGCGCCCAACCACTTCGCGCTGCTGGTGATTGACGGCGATCTGGCGGGCGGGTTGAAGGGCGAGCGCGAACTGGTCGGCGCGCTCACCGCCACCCGTCCAGAATTGCTCATCGACCGCGGCCACGCTGGCCTTGGCAGCCTCTTCGCCAACGCCTTCCGTCTGGGCGCGCATCACATTGCCCAAGGCTACGATCACCTGCTGTTCCTGCTCGCGCTGCTGTTGCCCGCGCCGCTGCTTGTCGGCGGAGGGCGCTGGACCACTCCCCGCACAAGCCGCGACACGCTCAAAAGGCTCGCATGGATCGTCACGGCCTTCACCATCGGCCACTCCACCACGCTGATCCTTGCGGCATTTCTGGGCCTGCGCCTGCCTACGCAACCGGTCGAGGCGGGTATCGCCTTTTCGGTGCTGGTCTCTTCCATCCACGCCGCGCGCCCGCTGTTTCCGGGGCGCGAGCCGCTGGTCGCGGGGCTGTTCGGGCTGGTCCACGGCCTTGCCTTCGCCACGCTGGTCAGCAATTTCGGGCTGGGAGCGACAACGCGGGCGACGGCTATCCTCGGCTTCAACCTCGGGATCGAAACGGTGCAATTGGGCATCGTCGTGTTTGCCGTGCCGCTGCTGCTGGCACTGGCCCGCTGGAAACATGGCGCCAGCGTTCGACTGGCACTGGCAGCCCTTACCGGCCTCGCCGCCCTTTTCTGGCTGGCACAGCGCCTCGGCCTTTCCTGATATGGACAAGCCCCTCGCCCACCCCCTATCACCGAGCCGGAAGGGGCTTTGATGGACGTGGATGGCGATGCTTCGGCGCTGACTCAAGGCGCCAATTCGGTGCTGGGATCGCCGCTGCGCCTGCTCACCGGCACCCTGATCTTCGTTGTAGCCGTTTTCGTTGTATCAACCTGCGGCTTTGTCTTCGCGGGCTGGCCGCTGGGCGATGCCAGCTACATGGTGCTCCTGACGATCTTCTCGGTCGGCTATGGCGAGATCCGTCCGGTCGACACGCTGTTCCTGCGCTGGTGGACCAGCGGTACGATCATGCTCGGCTGCACCGGCATGATCGTGTTGACCGGCGCGCTGGTGCAGGTCTTCACCCTGTTTCAATTCCGCCGCCTGCTGGGACTGGACCGCATGACTTCCGAAATCGAAAAGCTCGACCGCCACGTGATAATCTGCGGCTACGGCCGCATCGGCGTGCAACTCGCCAAGGCCATGACCGAGGCCAAACGTCCGTTCCTTATCCTCGAACGCGATCACGCCAAGGCCGAAGATGCCAAGGCGCAAGGCTTCCTCTGCATGGTCGGCGAAGCCACGCATGAGGAAACGCTCAAGGCTGCCGGCATAACCCGCGCGACCGTACTGGCCACCGTATTGCCCGATGATGCGGCCAATGTGTTCATCACGCTGTCAGCGCGCAATCTCAATCCCGGCATCGAGATCATCGCGCGCGGCGAGGCACCCACCACCGAGAGCAAACTGTTCCACGCAGGGGCCGACAAAGTTGTGATGCCGACGCACATCGGCGCCGAACGCATCGTCGAAATGATCCTCTATCCCGCAACTGGCGCTGCTCTGGGCGAAGATGGCGACATCGGTGCGGTACGGCGCAACCTCCATGATTTCGGGCTTGACCTCGAAGTCGTCGAAGCCCTTCCCGGCGGCGCGCTTACCGGCGAAACCGTGGGCGAGGCCGAGCGGCGAGGTAACGGCGCTTTCTTCGTCGTCCAGATCGATCGCACCAACGGCCAGTCGATCCAGCACCCCGGCGAGGACATGACGCTCGAACCCGGAGACAAGGTGATGCTCGTCGTGCGCGGCAGCAGACTGTCTGCAGGCGCGGTGTTCAGCGCGGCCAAGGGACCGGTCAAGCACGGACGGACATTCGTCTCCTGACTTTGCCCGGAACGCGGGAACTGCCATTCAGGCGGCCTGCCGCATCGGCTGTGCGCCAACGCCCGCCTCCAGACGGAAGTTGGCGACCAGCGAGGACAGCCGCTGCGATTCGCTGGCCAGGCTGCGCGCTGCTGCGGTAGCTTCCTCGACCATCGCCGCGTTCTGCTGGGTCATCGTATCCATCTCGCGCACGGTCTCGCGCACCTGGCCGATGCTTACTGCCTGCTCGCTCGCCATGCGGGCGATGTTGCTGGCAAGTTCAGCCACATGGCCGACCTGATCGACGATGAGAGCAAAGGTCTGACCGGTCTGGCCGACCAGATCGACCCCGCGCTCGACCTGCGTCGAACTCGCGCTGATCAGTGTCTTGATGTCGCGTGCCGCATCGGCCGTACGCTGCGCCAAGGCACGCACTTCTGTGGCGACGACCGCGAACCCGCGCCCGGCGTCGCCTGCGCGCGCAGCTTCGACGCCGGCATTGAGCGCCAGCAGGTTGGTCTGGAACGCGATTCCGTCGATCACCGAGATGATCTTGCCGATTTCCTGCGCCGAGCCGTGAATATCCTTCATCGCTTCGACAGCCTCACCCACGATCGAGCCGCCCTTCATCGCCTCGCCATGCGCCTGCTGGACCGAATCATGCATGTGCGCTGCGTCGTCGGCGGAGCTTCGAACCGTCGATGCGAGCGTGGTCATCGCGGCCGATGCCTCTTCGAGGCTGGCAGCCTGCTGCTCGGTCCGTCGTGCGAGGTCGTCCGAAGCCTGCCTGATTTCCCGAGCCCCCACTCCGACTGCCATTGACGTGTCGGAGACATTGCCGAGCGCGCTTGAAACCTGCTTGCGCATACCATCGAGGTGCTTCTGCAATTCGGCAAAGGCAGCAGGCAGATCAGGAACGCGCGTTGCAAAATCGCCTTCAGCCATGCCGCGCAGCGTTGCACTGACCTCATCGATCACCGCGATCCGGGCAGTCTCCTCGGCTTTGAAATAGGCGGAAATGGCCACTTCCATGTCGAGCAGCGCCATCTTGATCAATGACCCGACCGAGCGCGCCGTGCGTTTTGCACTGAGCACACCGCCAACGCCAGAAAACATCTTGTTGACGACCTGCTCGAGCACCATCGCATAAGCGCCGATGTACCAGCCTGGCTCAAGCCCGATGCGGGCGTGGACGTTGCCGATGACTTCGGCACTGTCGAAATAGGCCTTGTCGGCGTGACCGCGGAACATTCCGGCCCAATGCTCGATCTGCTTGTCGCGCGCGTGGTTCATCGCCGCACGGGATCCGAAGAACTTCGCCGTTTCAGGCGTGGCCGAAATCTGATCGTAAAGTGTGTCTAGCGCTTGTGGCG
>JAZKBJ010000282.1:4608-12534 GCA_040388685.1 Pseudomonadota bacterium | reverse complement strand
GTTGGAGGACTTCCTCGCGCGGATCCCGCCGTTCACGCTCGAACTAGGCCATACGGTGACCTGCCACATGGGCATGATCCAGCCGGTCGCCCTACCACTGGTGTGGACGCCTGCGGGCTGAGGTTTCGGACGGGCACGACCCTGTCCTGAAGGGATTCCGCGTTCCTGCCATAGGATAGGTTGCAGTCACCCTGCCACGCCTAAAGCCAATGTCCGAGCAGGAGCAGAAGCAGAGCCATGGATTTTTCCCTTTCCGAAGAGCAGCAGGCGTTCAAGGACATCGTGCACCGCTGGGTTGAGGCCGAGTGCCCGAAGGACTGGATGCGCAAGCTTGAAGCGGACGAGGAGAACTACCCCTACCCGCTGTGGGACAAGCTGAAGGAGCAAGGCTTCTTCGGCATCGGCATCCCCGAGGAGTGGGGCGGCCTTGGCGGCGACGTGGTCATGCAGATGATCTTCGCGCGCGAATTTGCCCGCACCGCAGGCGGCTTGCTGTGGACCTGGGGCCTGACCTCGTTCGGCGGGGCCAAGACGATTACGGCGGTCGGCAGTGAAGAGCAGAAGCAGCGCTGGTTGCCAGCGATGGCATCGGGCGACTTGCGCGTTTCGCTTTCCATGACCGAGCCTGACGGCGGTACCGATGTGCTGGGCGCAATGAAGACCCATGCAGAGAAGGTTGATGGCGGCTGGAAGCTGAACGGCGCGAAGATGTGGACGACCGGCGCCAAGGCGGCGGATCGCCTGCTGGTGCTGGCCCGCACCGATGCCAATGTCGAAAAGAAGCACCACGGCCTGACGATGTTCTTCGTCGATGCCAAGTCGCCCGGCATCACTTCATCGCTGCTGCCCAAGTTGGGCATGCGCGCGATGGGATCGTGCGAAGTGCATTACGAAGATGTGTTCGTGCCCGACGAGGACGTGCTCGGCACGCCTGGGCAGGCCTGGTACGCCATGCTCCCCACGCTCAACAACGAGCGCATTATGGTCGGTGCCCAGTGCCTTGGCGCGATTGACGGCGTGCTCGAAGATGCCGTTGCCTACATGAAGCAGCGCACGGCGTTTGGCGGGATCATCGGTCGGTTCCAGATTTTGCAGCACTATGTCGCCGACATTGCCACCTGGCAGAAGACCACCGAACTGCTGCTCTATTACGTCGCGCAGCTTCAGGCCGAGGGCAAGCCCTGCGGGATCGAGGCCAACATGCTCAAGATGGTCGCCACAGAAAACGCGGTGAAGGCCGCTGACCTTGGCATCCAGATCATGGGCGGCATGGGCTATTCGGCGGAAACCGATATGCAGCGCTATTGGCGCGATCACCGCATCCTGCGCATGACGCCGATTTCCAACGAGATGGTGCGCAATTCCATTGCCGAAAGCTTCGGCCTGCCGAGGTCGTACTGATGAGCGAGGAAGCCGAATTTCCGCCTGCGCCGCAGGTTGCCGGAACGTCGCTCGACGGGACGAAGATCTTCACCGTGTCTGCCGACGAAAACGAGCGCCTGTGCCGGTCGGTGGGTGTGACGCCTGCTGCAGATGGCACGGCGCATCCGGTGTGGTATTACGTCGCAACGCAAGTTGCGATGGGCAAGACCGTGGCCGGCGTGTGCGAGACCTGCGAGTTCGACGTTGAGGACGGTCCGATGATGGGCTCGTCGGGCGTGCGCTTTTTCCGGCCGATCATGGTCGACCAGCCCTACAAGGTCGGCGGAGAAATCCTCAGCCTTGTGCGCAAGAAGAGCCGCAAGCTGGGCGTGATGGACGTTTTGACCTACCGTTTGCGCCTGCAACCCGCCGATGGCGGCGAGGCCATTCTGGAAACCGACAACGTCTGGGTCCTGCCGCGAAAGGAACTCGCATGAGCTACGCAGTCGGCGATGCCATCGCGCCGTTCGTCATTCCGAGCGTGAGCGCGGACGCGATGAAGGATTGGGCCGTGTTTCTGGCCGATCCCAACCCGATCCATCTCGATGTGGAAGTGGTCAAGGCCAAGGGTCTTGGCGATCGCGTGATCAACCAGGGTCCGATCAACGTGGCCTACATGATGAACATGCTGATGGCAGCGTTCCCCGGCGGCATGATCGAGGCGATGGATTCGCGTTTCCTCGACAACGTTTATGGCGGGGACAAGGCTGTCGCCAGTGGCCGGATCACCGCGGTTGATGGCAACCGCATCGATTGCGAATTCAGCCTGGATATCGAAGGCCGCGGCACGGTGAACGCCGGGACCGCGACCATTCGGCTCAACGCTTAACAGGAGAGAAGACAATGCCCAGCGGACCTTTTGCCCATGTTTGCATGGTCGTGCGCGATCTCGACAAGGCCATCGTGGACTGGACCAAGATCCTGCGCGTGCTCGACCCCGCGCAGCTTGACCAGCGCATCGTCAAGTATGACGAGTTTTCGAGCGGTGACGATGCCGGGATGAAGTGGGCGACTTTCGTCAACGATCACGGCACCGAGATCCAGTTCATCCAGCCTGCGCCCGGCACGCCCATGGGCCGCCGCCTCGACAAGGTGGGTGAGCATGTCCACCACTTGTGCTTCGCCACCGACGACGTTCCCGGCGCGATGGAAAAGCTGCGCGCCGAAGGGCTCGACCTTCCGGGCGAGGGCACGACCTACAACGATCCCGACATGACCTGGCAGAAGTGGAGCTGGGTCGGTGCCAAGAGCACACACGGCTGCCTGATCGAAGTCGCCAGCCCTTACGAGAGCCGCAACGACGGCAAGTGGCACCACGCCCCTGAAAAGTTCGCCTACAAGGGTCCGGGTGAGCATCCGATCTTTGCCGAGATCGCACCGCCGCTCGCCACCGCCGCCGAATAACCGGGCGAACCTTTGCAATGAACGCACCGGCGCGGGCCGTGGTCGAACTTCCCGGCGACGGCCTGACGCTGCGTGCGGACGTTTATGGTCCGCCCGGCGGGCCGCCGGTGCTGTTCTTTCATGGCGGCGGGCAAAGCCGCCGGGCATGGAGCGGCGCGGCCAGCAGCATTGGCGTGGCAGGCTACCGTGCCTATACCGTGGACCTCCGCGGCCACGGCGCCAGCGACTGGGCGGCCGACGGCGATTACCTGCTCGATGCGTTCGGCCGTGATGTCGAAGCCTTGCTCGATTCCTTCGACCGGCCGGTCACGCTGGTCGGCGCATCGCGCGGGGGGCAATCCGCGCTGGTCGGCGCATCGCGTCGTCCCGGCAAGGCCGCGCTGGTGATGCTGGCCGACGTCGCCCCGCTGCTGCGCGATGAGGGCATCGACGATTTCCGCGATTTCTTTATCGCGAGTGCTGCGGGCTTCGCCACGGTTGAAGCGGCGGCCGACACGCTGGCCGAGCACCTCCATCTTCCCCGCAAAAGCGACGTAACCGGCCTTGCAAAGACCATGCGGCACGGTGATGATGGGCGCCTCTACTGGCAATGGGACCCGCTGACCGTGTCGCCTGAATTCCTCCACCCGCCGTCCGAAGGCCTTGCGCTGCAGGACGCCGCCGCCCGGATCACGGACCCGGTGGTGCTGGTGCGCGCCGAACTTTCGACGATCGTGACCGACGAGGGAGAGGCGCTGTTCCGGCAATTGACGCCGCAACTTGAAGTGGTGCTGGCCAAGGGCGTCGGCCATATGGTCACGGGTGACCGCAACGACGCATTTGCGGAGACCCTGCTCGATTATCTCGCGCTATACAGCCCGGTCGCATGAGCCGTCCGGCATCTGCACGCACGGCGCTGGTCGTCGGAGGTTCGGGCGGGCTTGGCGCTGCGATCTGCCGCGCATTGGCGGGCGAGTGGGGCCGTGTTGCGGTCGGCTACCGCTCGGGCCTGGAGGCCGCGCAAGGCCTGGCCGCAGAGCTTGGCGGCCATAGCGCCGCGGTGCATTGCGACCTGAGCGATGCCGCCAGCGTGACGTCCGCCATCGACGCTGCGAATTCAGCGAATCTGCCGCTGGGGGCCATCGTGTTTGCAGGCGGTGTGGCGATCGCGCAACCGTTCGTCAGCACGATTGCCGAGGCGCAGTGGCGGCAGGTGATCGAGGTCGAGCTGATCGGTTTCACCCGCGTCGTTGCGGCGGCGATCCCGGTGCTGCGCGCCAATGGCGGGGGTTCGATTACCGCGATCTCGTCGGTGGCGAACTACAGCTATCCGCCGGGCGACGCGCTGTCGTCGGTGCCCAAGGCCGCGATTGAATCGCTGTGCCGCGCGGTCGCCAAGGAAGAGGGCCGCTCGGGCATTCGCGCCAACGCGGTTGCGCCGGGGATCATCGACGCCGGGCTGGGCGCGCAGTTCCTTGCGGATCTCTATTCCCCCGACGTGTGGAACGTGCAGCGCCAGCGCATCGCACTGCGCCGCTTCGGATCGGCGGAAGAGATCGCCGATGCCGCCGCGTTCCTGGCATCGGACCGCGCGCGCTACATCACCGGACAGACGCTGATCGTCGACGGCGGGTTCAGCCTGTAACGTTCAGGCGGCGATATCCGCCACGGGGCCGCGATCGTAGCGCGCTTCGAATTCTGCCAGATAGGCGCGGTAGCCCTTGGGCTCGCGGCGCTTGGCCGGATCGTAGAACGGTGAGCAGATCCTCAGGAAATTGCTGATGAAGTGGCGACCCATGACCTTGCGGGCGACTTTGTCGCGCGCCAGCGATTGCTTCACTTCTTCGGGCGTCATGCTCGCGCGGTCATGGTCGAGCAGCTTTTTCGACACCATCAGCTGGAACCGGCCAAGGTGGACGATGGCGTAGAAGTATCCATAAAGACGGTAGAAATAGGCGAGGACGGGGTGAAGGCCGCTCAACGCGTGGTAGACGTCCGAACAGACTGTGCGGTGTTCGAATTCCTCGGCCAGATGCCAGCGCCACATGTTGGTCGGCTCGGGGTCGGCCTGTTCCAGCAATTCATTGTAGTCCTCGAAATAGAGCACGCAGGCGGTGGCGCTGAGCGATTCGAAGCCTTCGCTGTAGGCCAGATTGAAGCGCAGCGATTTTGTGGCAAGGAACCGGGCGAAGGTGGCTTCGAATTTCGCTTCGATGGGCTTGAGCAATTCGTAGCCAAGGTCGTGCATTCGCCGGTTGAATGCGATGTGCTGGCGGCAGTGCTGCATTTCCTGTTTGATGAAGATGTCGAGATCGCGGTGCAGGTCGGTCTTGGCCGGATCGATCTTCTTCTTGGCCTGCATCATCACCTTGAGCAGGTAGGGTTCGATATAGGCAGGGATCAGCGACGCGGCGTTGGCGCGTTGGGCAAATTCCAGATTGGGCGCCCAATGCGCGCGCAGGTTCGAAAAATCGAACTTGGGGAACCGTGCCTTCATCCTGCATCCTCGCATGGCGGGCGATAGCGCGCGCCGCTTGTCCCGGCTTTGACCGGGTGAAGAACAATCTACCCGGATCATGCATGAAACTCAATCGCACTTGACGGAGCGTCAGGCAATCGAGTTGATTTGACCGAAAACCCGCCGTTTTCTGGCCCACCTATAATCCAAAGAGTGCGATTTCAGGTGGACGCCTCGTCCAATGATCGTGAATGCACACCATATTGTGCATGATATTGGGATCGTGCATGATGCAGGCATCAGTTCAGGTCAGCGACCTTGCCAGAAAAGCATAATCGAGGAGCGGAAGCATGAAAGTGTCCTACCTTTGCATGACCGGTTACGACGGTCCGGCGCCGGGTATCGAGATCTGGCCAGCCTCGCCCGAGTTCTGCAAACCGGAAGTGGCGACGGGGTCGTATGCTCGCTACCTCGAAATGGTGGAAGCGGCCGAAGCGCTGGGCTTTGACTGGGTGAGCGTTTCGGAACACCACTACGCGCCCTATCAGATGACGCCGAACCCGATGATCATGGCCTCGGCGATCATCCAGCGCACCAGGAAGGTGCGAGTGGCGCTGCTCGGGCCGCTGGTGCCGCTGAACAACCCGGTGCGTCTGGCCGAAGAAGTGGCCATGCTCGACGCGCTGAGCAACGGACGGCTCGAAGTGCTCTTCCTGCGCGGCACGCCGAACGAGCACAAGACGTATGATACCGATGCGGACCTGACCAAGAAGATGACGCAGGAGGGGATCGACCTGATCCTGAAGGCTTGGACCAGCGAAAAGCCGTTTTCGTGGGAAGGCGAGCAGTATCAGTTCAACACGATCTCGGTCTGGCCGCACATCACGCAATTGCCGCATCCGCCGGTTTTCGGATCAGGCAACAGCGAGGATTCGGTGGTGTTTGCGGCCAAGCGCCGGATCGGCATCGCGTTCTCGTTTGCCGCGCCCGAAACGGTGAAGGGCTGGATCGACCTTTACCGTGCGGAATGCGCAAAGGAGGGCTGGGAACCTACGCCCGCGCATGTGATCTATCGCGGCATTGCCTATTGCGCGCCGACCGACGAACAGGCGACCGGCGACATGTACGCCTATTTCGGCAAGCAGGCCGAGGAATCGAGCAAGCTGCAATCGGCTACGCTGGGCGGACCGCCCGTGCTGGATCTGGTGGCCAAGCCCTATTTCGTGGGCAGTCCGGAAACACTGATCGAGAGGTTCCGCGTGCTGCGCGATATCGGCGTTGGCGTGTGCGACTTGCCGTTTGTGGTAGGCACGCCAGACCAGCAACGCGCCTCGCTAGACCTGTTCGGGCGCGAAGTGCTGCCGGTGGTGCAGGGCTGGGATATGGCACGCTTTCCCGAAGCGCTAGAGGCTGAAGCTGCCGAATAGGACGCTGCGTCAAGGAATCCGCCTTCGAAGTCGCTGCCCGCTCATGCATAACCGCACCGGGCTGGCGGCGTCAAAGGCACCCTGAATTTGCCTGGGAGAGCACCACGTGACCGAAACGCTGACCCTGCCTGACGGGTTTGCCGATCTTGCACCTTTCGCAGCGGTGTGGGGCAAGCTGGAATCGCAGGAGGAACGCTACCTTCAGCGCCAACACTGCACGATGGACGAGCTCAAGGCGTTCTACGCCGCGACCGCGCCCCGGCTGAACGCCATCTTCGATCATCTCGATACCTTTCCGATGGACGGACTGCCCGCGCCCGAGGCGCTGCTCTATCGCACCGCGCTGGGCCTGACCGAGGCGGCCATGGCGGTCGAGGTGTTCGGCCAGCCCTGCGTCCCATACGCGCCATTTCCGCACAAGATGGCGATCAAGTGGAGCGAATACCTGCCATGAGCCATGTATCGCTGCCCGAACAGTTCGCGTTCCTTCAACCCTTTGTGGCGACTTGGGGCGACCTGAGGACGCAGGACGAGCGCTATCTCAGGCGTCAGCAATTGCCGCAGGGGGAACTCGAAGCGTTCCATGCGGCGCTCGCACACCGGCTTGAGGAAGTGTTCGTCCATCTCGACCGGTTCGATCCGCACGCGCTGCCCGAAGCCGAAGCCCTGCTGTTCCGCGTGGTGCTGGGGCTGACCGAGGCGAGCCAGGCGGTCGAAATATTCGGGCAGCCGCGCGTGCCGCACGCGCCTTATCCCCACGGCGTTACCATGGACTGGGCGGGCTATCAGCCGCACTGACCCTGCCTGCAACCGGGAGACGGCCCTCGCCAAGAACGGGCGCCGGACATGACATGACCGACCTTAGTGAACACATGACCAAGGCGCGCGATCTCGGCCTCGAAAATGGCCGGGTTCCGGTGGAATATTACACGTCGCCCGAGTATTTCCGCCGCGAACAGGACATGATCTTCCGTCGCGCCTGGCTGATGGTCGGGCGGGTAGACGAGGTGCCGGAGCCGGGCGATTACATTGTGCGCGAGGTTCCGTCGCTTAAAGCCAATGTGATCATCGCACGCGGCAAGGACGGCGTGGTCCGCGCATTCCACAACGCCTGTTCGCACCGCGGCGTCGCGCTGGTCTGCCAGAAGAAGGGCAATGCGCTGACTTTCCGCTGCCCTTACCACGCCTGGACCTACCGCATCGACGGATCGCTGAGCGCGATTCCGGGCGAACAGG
>JAZKBJ010000282.1:3414-4598 GCA_040388685.1 Pseudomonadota bacterium | reverse complement strand
CTTGCCAGTCACGTGAATCACCGTCCACTCCAGGACTAATTTTCTGGCCATTGCACCGATCAGCGTATTGATCGCGGCCGAGCCAGTTCCGCCGCCGATAATAAGTAAAACTGGTTTTTTGCTCGTCAGGCCAAATTGCCGGCGCCCTGACTCGGCCTGGCCGCTAAGAATTTCCGGGCGAACAGGATTTCCCGCATGTCGACAAGGCGACAAGCGGCCTTGCGCCTGTTCACCTCGATACCTGGGCGGGCTTCATCTTCCTCAACTTTGCCGAGGAACCGGAAGCCACGCTGACAGAGTTTCTCGCCGGGCTCGACGTGCTGCTTGAAGGCGCGCCGTTCGGCGATTTTCCGTTCTGCGTGCGCGTGACCGACGAGATCGATTGCAACTGGAAGAACCTCGTCAATGCCTTCAACGAGGGCTATCATGTGGCGATCCTGCACAGCAAGACGCTGCGCGCGGCGGTGGTGCCGAAGGACAATCCGCACCTGCATTATCTCGACGTCAAGCAGTTCGGGCCGCACAGCGCGGGTACCGTGCCGCGCAATTTCGACTACGATCCGAAGGCCCCGGCGCTGACGTGGGTCTATGCCCAGATGCTGCCGACGTCCGCGCCCGATCTTGAAGCGATCAGGGAAGGGCGCGCCGGATTTTACGAACACCCCGGCATCAATCGGCTCAAGATCCCCAACTTCGGCACCGAGACGATCACGATCTTCCCGAACATCTCGATCCAGCCGCTGGCCAACGGTTACCTGTTCTATCAATTCTGGCCGATTTCGGCAGGCCGGATGCGCACCGAAGTGCGGATCTACAGCCGCCACGCGCCGCGCACCCTGCGCGAGGAATATGCCATGGCAAGCACGCTGGCGGCGACGCGCGATGTGGTGGTCGAGGATATGGCGATGTCGCGCCTGCAGCAGATCGGCTTCGAATCCGGTGGCAAGACGCATCAGCAGTTCGGCCAGAACGAACCTTTGCTGCGCATGTTCACGCGCGATTACGAGGCCTATCTTGCGGGCGGCGGAATGACGCCGTTCCCGGTGCAGGCCGCCGCCGGTCAGCTCGCACCGCCGCCGATGACCGACAACGCGGCGAGTCGCAAGAAGACGCGCCCGTGGTGGGAAGAGCTCTTCAACGACGACTTCATCCGCACGATGGCGAAGATCACCGATGCGGACATC
>JAZKBJ010000282.1:0-3404 GCA_040388685.1 Pseudomonadota bacterium | reverse complement strand
CGCGGGGCACCCTTCGCGTGACGCAAAAAGGATCTGATTTCATGGCCACGCTGGCTGATACCGACATCTCGAAACTGAACGCAGACGCGCTGCTCGACCAGTATCCACTGCCCGAATACTTGCGCGAAAACGTGCGGCCGGGGCTGGAGATGCTGCTGCGTTCGGGGGCGGAAATGACCGATCTCAACGCCAATGGCCGCGCCCGGCTGCTGTTCGGCATCCACGACGATCTGGGGCGGCTCAAGCAGATTGCCGATGATCGCGCGCGCCATCCCGAAATCGCCGAGGTGGAAATCCGCGAGCCGCTGTTCATCGTCGGTCTGCCGCGCTGCGGCACCAGTGTGCTGCACGCGCTGCTCAACGAAGACCCCGATGTGCGCGCGCCGCTGCAGTGGGAAATCGCCTACCCGTCGCCCCCGCCCGAACGCGCCACCGAAAAGACCGACCCGCGCATCGCCAAGTACGACGCCTATCTGTGGGAATCGTTCGGCGGCGATCCCAAGGAGCTGCTCAAGGGCCATCCGCTCGGCGCGATGATCCCGCAGGAATGTGGATCGTTCATGACCAGTTCCTTCCAGAGCAGCAACGTGTGCATGCTGCAGAACCTGCCGCGCTTCTACGAATGGTTCCAGGGTGTGGACGCCACATTTCGTTATGAAGTGCACAAGATGTGGCTGCAGCAGCTCAGTTGGAAGAACCCGCGCAAGCACTGGGTGCTCAAGATTCAGGAACACATGTACAAGATGCGCGAGTTGCGCGCCGTCTATCCCGATGCCATTTTCATCCAGCCGCACCGCGACCCCACGCAAGTCGTCGCTTCGATCTCGCAGCTGATGTACGTGATCCGCAGCCCTGCCTATGACGAGCCGGGCAAGGACAAGATCGGCCAGGAATTCCTCAACCTGTGGTCGGACGGGATCGAGGCAATGATGAACTATCGCGCCGCCAACCCCGACCTGCCGATCCACGACATGCGGTTCAAGGACCTGATCACCGATCCGGTGGGCACGATCCGCAAGGCCTATGCCCAGTTCGGGCGCGAGCTGTCGGACGAGGGTGCGGCCAGCGTGCTGCAATGGCTGGCGGAAAACCCGGCCGACAAGCACGGCAAGCGCAGCTACAGCCTTGAGGAATTCGGGCTGGACGAACAGACCGTGCGTGCCCGTTTTGCACGCTATACCGAGACCTACCGTGACTTCGTCTGAGGCCGCAGCCCTGCCGCAGTGGTCCGATTACCTCGGATTGCTGGCCAAGGCTGACAGCGTGCTGGACCTGCTGGCCGATCCCGGCGATCCCTTGGCGCGGCAGGACGCCTATCGCCTGATGTTCATGGCACTGGCCGCAGGGTTCCAGAGCACCTTCGTCGATCCCGATCACCCCGAGTTCGTGTGCTCGGTAAGCAATGTGATGAACAGCGTCGGGGTCAATCCCGACTTCATCTATGGCTCGGCCTCGATCCGCGGCGACGGTGCCTACCGGCTGAGCGGCAAGCGCGGCGGTGGCGTGTTCGTGCTGTTCGACATCAATGCAGGGTCGATCGGGGTGCTCGATGCGTTCGGGCCGTCGGTCGGCTTCATCGACCTCGACGAATGTACATTGGGGCCGGACGGCAGTTTTGACATCCTGATCAGCGCGGAACGGCCCGAAGGCCACACTGGCGACTGGGTGAAGCTTGATCCGCGCGCCTGCAACATCGCGGTGCGCCGCGCCTACTACAACTGGGGCGTAGAGGAAGAAGCCAAGATCGCGATCGAGCGTGTGGACCGGCCCATCGGCCCGGTGCGGCTGGATGCGGCGGAAATCGCAAGGCGGCTGACCGCGCTGTCCGGCTTTGTCGAACGCTATGTCGGCTTCGCCATGGGCTATGGTGCAAGGCAGCGCGCGCAGGGCGTGGTCAACCGGCTGGAGCATGACGACTGGGCAGGGCGTGGCGGGCTTTCGGGCCAGCACTATTATCAGGGCATCTTCGCACTGGAACCGGGGCAGGCGATGATCCTTGAAACGGCAGTGCCCGAGACGGTGCGATACTGGAACATCCAGCTCAACGATCCGCTGTGGAATTCGATCGAATGGTTCAACCGCCAGAGCAGCCTGAACGCGGCGCAGGCGACACTGGACAGCGACGGCAAGTTCCGCGCGGTGATCGCGCTGGAAGATCCGGGCGTACCTAACTGGCTTGACCCGGGCGGCCACCTGACCGGATCGCTGATGCTGCGCTGGACCCAGGCGAACTATGGCCCGGTGCCGACCCTGAAGATTGTCGATGCGGCCGGCGTGCGCGAGCACCTTCCGGCTGACACCCCGGTGGTGAGGCCGGAGGAGCGCCAGGAGGTGCTGCGCAAGCGTCTGCGCGGTTCACAATGGCGGCACCGCTGGTAGAAGGACGGGCCTGATGGACCTTGGAATTTCCGGGCGGCGCGCGCTGATTGCCGGATCGAGCAGCGGGATCGGAGCGGCAATTGCCGCTGCGCTTGCGCGCGAAGGCGTGGAGGTGCTGGTCCACGGCCGCAACCGCGAAAGCGCGCAAGGGATATGCGACGGCATCATCGCGGCGGGCGGCAAGGCGGCTGTATTTATCGCCTCGCTTGACGATCCTGCCGAGGTTGCCGCGCTTGCGCGCGCCGCGCGGGAGGGCGGGCCGGTCGATATCCTGACGCGTGGCAGCGGCAGTTTCAGACGTCGACGTTCTATGCCGTGCAGCTGATTCAGGCTTTGGTGCCTGAAATGCGCGGGCGGGGCTGGGGGCGGGTGCTGAACGTGAGCAGCGGGGCGGCCTACCGGGCAATGGTCAACCACCCCGAATATGCGGCGGCCAAGCTGGCGCTGCATTCGATGACCGCGTCCTTGTCAGCAGAACTCGGTGATAGCGGCGTGCTGGTGAATACGCTGGTTTCGGGCCCGGTGTTGACGCCCAATACCCGGAAATCCATCGACAATAGCGCTGCCGCGCATGGCTTTACCGAAACCGGGCCTGCGCTGGAGGCCCGTGTGATCGCGGACGTGTGGCGCGCCAATATCCCGCTCGCGCGAATGGGCCGGGTGGAAGAACTGGCCGACGCGGCGTGCTTCCTAGTGTCGGAACGCGCGTCCTACATTACCGGCGCTGCCTTGCGCGTTGATGGGGGATCGGTAGGCGCTATCGCCTGAAAAGTGCGCTCCGCTGGAACGTTATATTACTGCTCCCCCGCGAAGGCGGGCACCTCATGAGGTTGCGCACCAAGGCCTGAGGCCCCCGCTTTCGCGGGGGAGCAGGGTAGTTCAGCGTATGGCAGGATTTGCGATCAGCGCTGGATCACGATCTTCGCGTGCGGGCTGCCCGCTTGCGCGTCCCACGCCTGATCCGCCTGTTCGAACGGATATATGGCTGTGTCCACAGTCAGCGCGCCATCTGCGGCCATGGCCAT
>JAZKBJ010000281.1:4889-8402 GCA_040388685.1 Pseudomonadota bacterium | reverse complement strand
AACGTGGCGGGCAAGCAGTTTTCCAGCATCATCAACTATATGCGCCTGATGGCTGATGCCGTCGGCGTAGAGCCGAACATCATCGTGATGCCCGATGATCTGCCCGCGCAGATGCGCTCCCCCATCGTCCACTGGCTGGAAGCAAGCCGGGGCAGCATGGTCTTTTCCATCGACAGGGCCCGCACCGAACTGGGCTGGGAACCCAAATTCTCGCTGGCCGAGGGCCTCGCCGATTCCTACGCCTGGTTCTGCAACGGCGGGCGCGAAAAGTACGAGTACGACTTTACACCGGATGACGAAGTTCTGGCCGAAATCGCGCGGCGCGGCGGCTTGGCACAATCCGATGGTCCCGCCCGCACGGTATTTCGCGCCCAGTTGGATACGCTGAAGGAAATGTAGGTCCGCCCGCTACGGCGCGCAAAAAAGGCCAGCCACCGTTCGGGAGGCTGGCCTTTTTGCTGCGGCGTATCGCCCGATCAAAGCGGGTCGAGAAAGCCCTTCATGCCATAGCGGGTGTGCGGCCCCACGATATATTGCTCCAGCGCGCCCACGCCCACTTTATCGCCACAGGTAACGCGGACCACCTGCTGCATGTGCATGAACTGTGGCGCGTTGATATCGATCTCGTTGATATTCCAGCTTTCCAGCGTCCAGGCTTCCTTGCCCTTGTAAAAGCCGTGGCCCCATTCAGGGTGGTTATAGCCGGTGCCGTACATGTGATAGCGCAGCAGGGGTTCAAGAACGAACGTCTCCTTGCGTCCGTCAGGATAGACCGTGTCGATTTCCGCGCGGCTGATCAGACGGCTTCCCTTGTGGAATTCCAGCCGGTGATCGCCACAGATCGCCTCGGCCACCTGGCTTTCGTCCAGCGTGTCGAAATCGCTGTTCGGATCGAAGGTTTTGAAAACCTGTGCGAACGCCTTCCAGCGCTTGCCGTCTTCGTATTCGTGCTGGCCCCAATGGGTGCAGCGGTCTTCCCAGTGGATCGGCGCCCACAGCCAGAAGAACTGGCTGGGCATATCGCGCGATACGCCGCGTTCGCTCTCGCCGGTCCAGCGCCATCCCCATGACCGATCCTTGGTGCCATAGGTCGTCTTCGGGCTGATCTCGGTGCGCTTGCCGTTGACCTCGATCCACCCTTCCCAGCGGCCGAACTGGCTGAAGCGCTTCATCTGCGCCACGGTACGCACGCCCTGCTTCATGTGATCGGCGGGTTCTTCGTGCGCCACCGTGCTGGCGTGGAAATAAAGGTCGCAGGAAAAACCCGTATCGTTCGGTTCCACCGATACGCGCACCGTTTTCATCGGATCGACGATTTCGTGTCGCATCGGCCCCGCGAACAGATCGGTCCGATCGCCGGTCAGATGGCGCGAGGCGCGGAAGCTGTCCTGCGTGCCATCCTTGCGCACGATCGACACCGCGCCATCCATCACCTCGCGGTTGGGATAGGCGGCAAAGGCCACCCCGATGTAGAAGTCGCCATCGAAGTCATAGCCGTTGTACCAGTACCGCGCATACATGTTGCGCTCGCTGGAAAACATGTAGGACAGCGGCTCCGCAGTCTGGTGGACCGGGTAATCGTCGAACTTGATCAGCATCGTTCTCTCCCGAAGGACGTCAGCTTTCGGCGCACACGCGCCTTTTCAGCATGACTTTTTGCACCGGGAACGGGGGTGCCCAAGCGACGGATACCCGTCTATTTCGCGCTGATCGCCAGTGATTTACCCCTTGGGCTTCAGAATCGCATCTGCACAGGACTGGCCCCACTCCACCATGACGCACCAGCCCACCACATTTGCGCCCGCCGCCCGTACCGATTGGACGCGCCCGGAAATCGCCGCGCTGTTTGACCTGCCTTTCACCGAACTGGTGTTCCATGCCGCCGAAGTCCACCGCGCGCATCACCGCGCGGGCGAAGTGCAATTGTGCACGCTGCTGTCGATCAAGACCGGCGGATGCGCGGAAGACTGCGGCTATTGCTCGCAATCGGTGAAAGCCGACAGCGGGATCGAGGCGACCAAGCTGATGGAAGTGCAGGCCGTGCTGCAATCCGCCGCACAGGCGCGCGATGCCGGGTCAAAGCGGTTCTGCATGGGGGCCGCATGGCGCAATCCCAAGCAGCGCGACATGCCCGCCATCGTGGAAATGGTGAAGGGCGTGCGCCAGATGGGCATGGAAACCTGCATGACGCTGGGCATGCTGACGGCCCAGCAGGCCGAACAGCTCGCCGAAGCCGGGCTGGATTACTATAACCACAACATCGATACTTCACCCGAACGCTATGCCGACGTCATCACCACCCGCACCTTCGCGGATCGGCTGGATACGCTGGACAAGGTGCGCAGCGCCGGAATCAATGTCTGTTCGGGCGGCATCGTCGGCATGGGCGAGACGCGCGCAGACCGCGTCGGCTTCGTCCACGCGCTGGCGACGATGGAGCGCCACCCTGAAAGCCTACCGGTGAATGCGCTGGTGCCCGTGAAGGGCACGGTGCTGGGCGACATGCTGGCCGATACGCCGCTGGCCAAGATCGACGACATCGAATTCGTGCGCACCGTGGCAGTCGCGCGCATCACCATGCCGCTGAGCATGGTACGCCTTTCCGCCGGGCGCGAGAGCATGAGCGAGGCCACGCAGGCGCTGTGCTTCATGGCCGGCGCGAACTCGATTTTCACCGGCGACAAGCTGCTTACCGCCGCCAATGCGGGCGACGATGCCGACGCCGCCATGTTCGCGCGGCTGGGCCTGAAGCCCATGGAAAGTGCGCGCCCGACCGCGGTGGCCCAAGGCAATGGCCCACCGGTCGCATCGGTTCTTGTCTGACCGCCGCAAACCGGACACGGCGCGAACGGATAATGGCCTTCCACCGTCAGGCTGTATGCAGCCAATGACGAACATGGCTTCGTCGCGCCGATCAGGCTAACACAAGGCCGTGACCGAAATTCCCATTTTCAGGCAGGTCGGCATTATCGGAACGGGCCGTGCCGCGCAGGCGCTGGCCTTGGGGCTTGTCGCTCATTCGGCTGCTCCGCCGGTCATGTGGGGGCGGTCGCCGTCCCACTGCGCTGCAGCGGCCCAACGTGTTGGTCCGTGCCGTGCATCCTCTTCGCTCACGACGCTGATGGACACCTGCGATGTGATCGCCATTGCCGTCGCCGACGATGCGATGCCCGGCATTGTCGAAACGATGGCGGCTGTGGGGACACTTGCCCATGCCCCCCTGATCTTCCACGTCAGCGGAAGCATGGGCAGCGCAGCGCTCGGACCGCTGCGCGCGAACGGCGCCCGCACGGCGGCCATCCATCCCGCAATGACCTTTACGGGGTTTCCCGAAATCGAGGTGCACCGCATGAACGGTGCCTGTTTTGCGGTCACTGCGGAGGAGTCCGCGCTCGCCGTGGCGCGTCAGATTGTTGACGCACTGGGAGGGGTCCCCGTGGAGATCGCGGAACACAATCGCCCGCTATATCACGCGGCCTTGTGCCACGCAGCAAATCACCTCGTAACGCTCCT
>JAZKBJ010000281.1:0-4879 GCA_040388685.1 Pseudomonadota bacterium | reverse complement strand
CTCGCCGGCTCGTTGCGAATGCTTGAATGCGCAGGCGTGGAAGATGGCACGCGCGTCATCGCATGCCTCGCCAGCGCGGCGCTCGATAACACGATGGCACGAGGATTCGAGGCCCTGTCCGGGCCGGTGCTGCGCGGGGATGCCGATACGATCCGCAAGCACCTGACAGCACTTGAGGGCGCTTGTCCGGAAACCTTGCCCGCCTATCGCGCCATGGTGCTCGCTACCCTCGCAGAACTCGGCGGCACGGACACCAAGCCTGCGAGATCGGCGTTGCGCCGGCTACTCGACGAATAACTCCACCGCCTACGCAATTGAACATTGATAGTAATACTCATCTTAAACCATCAGGCTCGTGCCCTTTTTGCGCCGCGGCGCAACTGGCCGCCAAGGGTCTGCGCGAATTTGATCTGGGTCAATTACCGGTTCGCCGAATCCTGCTCTTTATAAGACATAATGAACCAAACGTGTTCAAAACGTCATAAATGAGATGGAGAGCGCGCGGCGATGGCCACGATCCTGGAAGAAGCACCCGAAGCGCAGGCTACGTCTGGCCTGACCATGCCCGGCTACAATCTGGATGCCGAACAGGCCCTGGTCGCCAAGGCGCGCGCGCTGCAGCCGATGCTGCTCGCCAAGGCAGGTCACGGCGACGAACACGGCGTGCTCCATCCCGATGTGTTCCGCGCGCTGGGCGATGCCGGGTTCTGGGCTATGGCCGCGCCGCGCCGCTGGGGCGGCACTGGCACCAGCGCGCGTGCGATGGCGCTGGTCGGGTTCGAATTGGCCAAGGGCGATCCGTCGGTCGGCTGGGTCTACACCGTGCTGCACGGCACCACATGGGTCGCCAGCCTTGGTCCCGACGCTTTGCAGGAAGCGATCTTTGGCGCATCGGCGGACCATCCGGTGATCTGCGGCATCGCCAACCCGCCGGGCACGCTCGACGAGGTCGAAGGCGGATATATCGTCAACGGGCGCTGGCCCTATGCGTCGGGATCGGCTCATGCCGGCTGGGCGCAGCTTGGCGTGGCTATCCGCAAGCCTGACGGAACGCTCGAGCACGGCGGCTTTGCCTACCTGCGCCGCGAGCAGTATACGATCGACACCACCTGGCACATGATGGGCATGAAGGGCACCGGCTCGAACACCATCGTGGCGCAGGACGTGTTCATCCCGCGCGACCAGTTCTTCCATGTGGCGAAGATCGGCATAGGCGGGCACGAGCCGGGCAAGCGCCATGTCGGCGAACCGTCGGACTACTGGCCGTTCATGCCGTTCCTCCGCGCCACCGCCCATGCCGTGGTGGCGGGCGCGGCCACCGCCATTCTCGAACGGGTGCGCGATGCCGCGCACAAACGCCCGATCGTCTATACCTCCTATGGGCGGCAGGCGGATTGCGTGACGGTGCAAGCCGAATTGGGCAAGGCCGCCGCTCGCATTGCCGCCGCCGAGGCGCTGACGCTCAAGACTTGCGATCTGATCGACCAGGCAGGGCTCGACCGCCGGCGCCTGACCCCGCAGGAGCGCGCGCAAAGCAAGGGCGAAGGGTCGCTCGCGGTCGAATTGCTCAACGAGGCGATCGAACAGTTGATGTTCCTCGCGGGATCGAGCGCTTACGCCGATGCCAATCCGATCCAGCGCTATTACCGCGATGCCTCGTTTGCCATGCGGCACGTCGCGAACCTCCCCTACGTCGGATACGAAATCTTCGGGAAGTCCCTTCTGGGCACCGAGCCGAACATCTCGCCCGCCGACTTCATCTGACCATTTCCCCAAAAAACCGGACCAGCCAGAGAGGACGCCCGCAATGCGCATGATTCCGTCCAAGGACATCGTCAACGAAGCGCTGTCACAGATGATCGACCTTGAAAACCGCGAGGTTTCGGTCGCGCTGCTGCACGATCAGGAAATCTACGAACTCGAACTCGAACGCATCTTCGCCAAGGCGTGGCTGCTGCTTGGCCACGAGACCGAGATTCCCAATGTCGGCGATTATGTCGTGCGCCTGATGGGCGAGGATCAGGTGATCGTGGCGCGCGCCGCCGATGGGCAGGTCCACGTTTCGCTCAACGTCTGCCCGCACCGTGCGATGCATGTCTGCCTGTCGGATTCGGGCAATGCGCGGGTGCACAAATGCATCTATCACGGCTGGGCCTTCCGCCCTGACGGCAGCTTCATCGGTGCGCCGATCGAGCGCGAGCAGATGCACGGCAACATCAAGACCAAGGCGCAACTCGGCCTCAAGAAGGCGCGCGTGCAGCTTTACGGCGGCCTCGTCTTCGCCACCTGGAACGTCGAAGGCCCGAGCCTCGATGAGTGGCTGGGCGACATGAAGTTCTATTATGACATGCTGTTCGACCGCACCGATGGCGGGCTGGAAGTGCTCGGCCCCCCGCAGCGGCTGACCATCGACGCCAACTGGAAGACAGCCGGCGAACAGTCTGCCTGCGATGGCTTCCACACCCTGACGCTGCACGGATCGGTGATCGATATCGGTGCGATGGGCGGCGAGCATGACACCGCGCATGAAAGCGCGCCCGCGATGTATGGCATCAACCTTTCGGGCAACGGCCATTCGCTGCGCTGCATTCCTGCCGATACCAGCTGGGCGCTGGCGCACGGCAAGGGCGATCTTACGCCCGACGAGCGCCTTGAAGCGTTCCCGCCGCCGGGCATCACGCCGGACCTTCTGCCCGAACTGCGCCGCAAGATGAGCGCCGAGCAGCTTCACGTTCTGGCCAAGGCGCCACCGGTGGTGGGCGGCATGTTCCCCAATGCGAACATCCTGTTCATCTACAGCCCCTTGCGCGATGGCACGCTCGGGTCCGCGCTGGTGCTGCATTCGATCATGCCGCGCGGGGTCCATCAGTTCGAATGGACGACCTACTACTTTGCCGAAAAGGGCACGCCCGAGCATATCAAGACGATGATGCGCGCCGCCGCGACGCAGGGGACCGGCACATCGGGCATCATCGAGCAGGACGACAGCGACACCTGGCCGCACATGACCGAGTCCGCGCGCGGCGTGATCGGTCGGACCGAAACGCTCAAGTATCAGGCGATTCTCGGCGAGAACCGCCCCGCCGACTGGCCCGACAAGGCCAAGGTCTATGAAGGGTTCGGCAAGGACGATGCCCAGTGGGAATGGTGGCTGGCCTATCACCGGCTGATGACCGCCGCCTGATGGCCGCGACTTGCCGCCCCCTCCATAGCGAAAGGTTTTCTGCCATGTCCGCCGTTACCACCGCATCCGTCACTTATACCCGCAAGGACCAGCGCCGCGAGGAAGTGGCCTATGGTTCGCCCGTGCACAACGCCATTACCGGGTTCCTGATCCGCGAAGCCCGCCTGCTCGATCACCGCGAATTGGCCGAATGGGCCACGCTTCTGGCCGAGGACCTTGAATACAAGGCCCCCGTTCGCATCACCCGCCGGGTCCAGCAATGGGATCAGGAATTTGGCACGATGGGTCACTTCGATGATGACTACAATTCGATCCAGCTGCGCATCACCCGGTTGACGACGACCACCAACGCCTGGTCCGAAGACCCGGCCTCGCGCGTGCGGCGCTTCATCACGAATGTTTCGGTGTGGGAAACCGATGTGCCTGACGAATACGAGGTGTCGAGCTACCTGCTGCTGACCCGCAACCGCGCCGAGGCCAAGGATTACAAGCAACTGTCCGCCGAACGCAACGACCGGCTGCGGATGACCGCCGATGGGTTCAGGATCGCGCGCCGATCGATCATGATCGATCAGGTCGTGCTCGGCATGCCGAACTTCGCGATCTTCCTCTGAGCCAGTGCGGGCAGGTCTGGTCCCTTCCCCTTGATAGGGCCGGACCTGCCATCGCAGCCCTATCTTTTCCGGCAAAGTCGCCTCGGCGCGACGCATTCAGGAGCCGCGTTCACCATGGACCCGATCACTGCCGATCCGCTCGACCGCATGGTTTCAGACTATTCGCTCGTCACCAATGGCTATTCCGGCAAGGCGCCCGCAAATCCCTACCCGATGTTCGAGGAACAGCGCGCGCGGTGCCCGGTGATGCACGGTGACCTGCTCAAGCAGCATAGCGTGCCGAGCATGGCCGATTACATGATGACCGGCCGCCCCACGGTGACGCTGCTACGCTACAAGGACATCCACGCGGTCCTGATGGACCCGGAAAACTGGCAGAGCTACATTGTCGGCGACGGGTTCGGCGCGGCGGTAGACAACATGCTGCTGACCGCAATGGACGGCAAGGAGCACGATCACTTTCGGGCCCTGCTGCAGCGGCCGTTCATGCGCTCGGAAATCCGCAAGCTGATCGATACGCTGATCAAGCCGGTGCTGATGCAGGAGTTCATCGGCGAACTGCGTCCGCGCGGAAAGGCCGATCTGCTGCGCGATCTGGCGCTGCCCTTCCCCATCCGCGCGATCTACCAGTATTTCGGCTTCCCCCACGATACCGAACTGCTCCAGAATCTGGCGAGCTGGGCAATCCAGGTCGTCGCCGCGCCGCAGACCGATCCCGCGCTTGCCGCGATCACTATTCCGCAGTCGATGGTCGCGGGTCAGGCGATGTACGATACGGTGCTGCCGATCGTGCAGGCCTATCGCCAGCGCGGTGAGATGAAGACTGATATTCTCGGCCACATGATGCAGGTCAACGATGATGGCCGCACCTTCAGCGACGAACAGATTGCGGCGTTCATCCGCATGCTGCTGCTGGCAGCTGGCGAGACGACGACGCGCAGCATCGCCAACATGATGGTGCAGCTGCTCGAAAATCCCGATGTGATGGAACAGGTCCGCGCCGACCGTACGCTGGTGCCCAAGGCAGTGATGGAGACCATGCGGCGCGATCCCACCGCAGGCGCGGTCGCGCGGGTTGCAC
>JAZKBJ010000280.1:0-3828 GCA_040388685.1 Pseudomonadota bacterium | reverse complement strand
TATCGTTGCATTCATCGCGTCAAAATAGGCGGGGCGCTCCTCGCGGCTGACCTCAGGGAACGTCGCATCCCAGAAGATGCGGCCTTCGACCATCTCCATGACGTAGAACCAGCTGCCAATAACGGCCTCATCGGTGCATAGGCCATAGACATGCGCGACCGGAAATCCGGCCGAACCCAGCGCCGTCAGCACCTTGGCCTCGCGCTCGACCGCGTGAGCGCCCTTGAGCACCGGCCCCGGCGGCTTGCGGCGCAGGACGCAGCTGCGACCGGGGGTGAGCAGCTTGTAAGTGGGGTTCGACTGCCCACCCTTGAACTGCTCGACGCCGAGTGGTCCTGCGAACCCCTCGACGTTTTCACTCATCCACGCAGCGAGCGCGGCTTCATCGAAGCTGTAACCCTCGCGCACAGCGGTGGTCCCGGCGTTGGCGTCCTGCGCAGCCGTGCCCGTCCCTGCCCCGGTCATGCCTGACCCATTCATACTTGGGCGTGCCGCCAGTCACGGCGGATCTTCTTGGCGAGGCTCCACTTGTGAACCTCGGTCGGGCCATCATAGATGCGGAAGGCACGGACTTCGCGGAACATCTGCTCTACGATGGTATCGGTCGTCACCCCCGATCCGCCCATAACCTGCACGCACTTGTCCGCCACGCGCATCAGCGCTTCGGACACGGCGACCTTGGCCATCGAGCTTTCGACCGTACCGAGCGAGCCGGTATCAAGCACGCCAGCACACCAGTCGATCATCAGTTCGCACTGCTTCAGGTCGATCATGTTTTCCGCGAGCATGAAGCCCACGCCTTCATGCTCGATCAGCTGCTTGCCGAATGCCATGCGCTTGCAGGCGTAATCGGTGGCGATTTCCTGCGCGCGGATGCAGCCGCCGAGCCAGCGCATGCAGTGCGACAGGCGGGCAGGAGACAGACGCACCTGGGCATACTTGAAGCCCTCGCCCGGCTCGCCCAGCATCTGGTCAGCCGAAACCCGCAGATTTTCGATGGCGATGGTCGAGTGGCCGCCCGGCATGTTGCTATCGATGGTGTTGGGCACGCGTTCGATGCGGTTGGCAGGATCGGGCAAGTCCACAAGGAACATGCACGCCCCGCCCTGCTCGTCTTTGGCCATGACGATGCCGACCTTGGCACCTTTGGCCCCGGTGATGAAAGCCTTGCGCCCGTTGATCACCCAGTGGTTGCCATCGCGCTTGCAGGTAGTCTGCATCATCATCGGATCGGACCCTGCGCCGCCTTCTTCGGCAGGCTCGGTCATCAGGAATGCCGAGCGCGATTCACCCGACACCAACTGCTTCAGGAAGCGTTCCTTGAGATGCGGACTGCCGACTTTGCCCAGCAGGTACATGTTGCCCTCGTCGGGCGCCTGCGTGTTGCAAGCCAGCATGCCAAGCGGCGAAAGGCCCGATCGGATCAGCACCACAGCCGTCTCGCGCTGGTTGAGGTGGCGGCCATCGGGCAGGATGTGCGGCGTGAGCACGCCCGCTTCGCGCGCCAATACGCGCATTTCCTGCACCATCTCGTCCAGCGGCGCGCCATGATCGTCACGGCGCGGGTCCGTTTCATAAGGAATCACGACCTCGCGGACAAACTTCTCCACCCGATCCGCAATCTCCAGCGCGGCGTCCATGCCAATGCCATCGGCCATCTGTACTCTCCTGTAGTGCGGGATCGGTTGTTCGCATTGCACTGCGGAGGATGGACGGTCGCGCCAACTGGCACAACATGCAGGTTCGGGCGTCCGGGCCCTATCGCGGCCTGTAGAAATCCCGGAAGGAAGCGGGCGCGCCACATTCGCGTATCGCGGTTTCGACGTGACGCTTGCGCTCGGCCACCAGCGAGGCAGACGTCAGCGCGAACTGGCGCTCATATCCCACTTCCGCCGCGGTAAATGGTTGCGTGCCGGGCAGCACGCTTTCACCGCCGATACCGAACACCATGAAATTAAGCATATCGGCCAGTTGCTGATTATCGCTCACCCTGCTCTTGGCGATATTCGGCAGACGCAGCAGGTAGGACCGGGTCGCGGGCGTGCACATCATATAGCCGACCCGCCCGCGAAGTTCGGGCAGCTTCGCCGGTGCCGATATGCCCTGCACCCCGTGGCACCCTGCACAATGCTCGACATAATCGGCCCGCGCGAGATCAGGATCGGTCATCGCAGCAAGGCCGTGGGCAATCGTTTCGGCGCGCGGATCGGTCCTGGCGGCAAGCGTTGGCGCGAGCGCCGCCAGCGCCGCTATCAGACCAGCAAGAACGATCCGCCGCATCGCGCCCTCGTCAGGCCGCGCCGATCATGATCGCGGTGGAGCAGTGATATTCCATGCTGCTCGTGCCAAAACACCAGATCACGTTGTTGTTGAGTTGCGGCAGATAGACTTGCGTCTCGCGGTCGGTGTTGTCGCAACCGCATTGGCCGCAGGCGGGTTTGCCGCAGCAATCGCGGTAGGCGATCATATAGGCCTTGCCGTCATCGGGATTGATGCACGACCCCACCCATGAGACGGGCGAAGGCTCGGCACCCGCCGGGCAGGAGTGAATACCGCCGCCGCAGCAGGTGCAAAGTGCACCATCGATAGCGCAGTACCGCCAATAGTCGCATTTGGTGTCGTCTTTGGTCTGCGCATTGCGGGCGAATGACGTCTTGGCCTCCGGCGTGCGATCTGGCTTGGCAGCCGCAGCACGGCTGACCGGCAGGACCGGGAAGATCGGCGCGGCCACCAGCGCAATGCCCAGCCTAGAGATGATGCTCCGGCGCGACGTACGCCCGGCAAAGCGGCGCAGCAGCCTTTCGCCAATCGCGTCGGGATTGAAAGTCTTCATGGATTGCCCCCTTTTCACGATTACCCGGCGCTCAGGCGGCCTGAACCTTGAGCTTGGAAATGTAGTCCTGCACCGTCGCGATACCCATTTCATGCGCGATCACGAGGCTTTCCAGATGTTCGCGGCTATTGACGAGGCCCTTCGAGAGGATCGTCCCTTCCGCATCGAGCAACACCGCGTAAGGCAGCTTGCCAACTTCGTAGGCCTGGCCGACTTCGGGTCCGTTGACGAAGCGATAGGCCTCAAGCCCGTGCTGCGCGATCATGCTGTGCTGCGCAGCCGCATCATCGTCACCGACGAAGGTCAGTTCGACGCGCTCGTCATGGGCGAAAGACCGCGCGGCAGGGATAAGACCCTTGCACAGCGGGCATGTTGCCGAAACGAACATCAGCAACCGCAGTGGAACCGACTTCGCCGGACCACCGATGATCACGTCCTTGCCATCGAGCGTGTGCGCCGGGACGGCTGGCCCCTTTCCGCCCACAGCCGGACCGCCGCTTGTCGTCAGAGCGCCGGCCGGAGCCACGCGCATGTGCAACACGCCGACCTGCCGTGCGAGCGCGAGCAGCATCACCACCAGCCCCAGGATGACGAGCCAGGAAATTACCTGACTGACAATCAGTGCGGTCATCATCGGGAATTCCTTTCCTGGGCTGCGAGCGGGCCGGAAGCCAGCGCGGCCAGAGTGTTGACGAGCAGGGTCAGCAGAAAGAGCGCGGCACCTCCCGCCAGCGCGATCATCCATTCGGCGGTCATGAACGCGGGTAAAGCGACAGTCGCAGGCACCAGCAGCAACGCCAGTGCAATGTTCCGCAAGACCAGTGTGCGGCTGAGGGGCTGGCGCAGTTCGGACCTGCCGCAGCCGCAATCGATATGAGCCCTGCCGCGACCAATGTTTATCGCCATAGCCACGGCGAAAGTCAGGAGCAGGACGATTGCGGGAATTGCAGCAAGCAACAGCCCGGCCAGCAAGCCAGCGCCGATAGCCAGTTCGG
>JAZKBJ010000279.1:0-3991 GCA_040388685.1 Pseudomonadota bacterium | reverse complement strand
AGCTCGCCCCGCAGGTTGGCCAGCCGGTCCCTGGAGGCCGTGTCGGTCTCCTTGGCCAGCGCCATCTCCTCGATCTTGAGCTGGATGATCCGCCGGTCGAGGTTCTCGATCTCCTCGGGCTTGGACTCCACTTCCATGCGGATGCGGCTGGCGGCCTCGTCCATCAGGTCGATCGCCTTGTCGGGCAGGAAGCGGTCGGCGATGTAGCGGTTGGACAGCGTCGCCGCGGCGACGATCGCGTTGTCGGCGATACGCACGCCGTGGTGCAGCTCGTACTTCTCCTTGATGCCGCGCAGGATCGAGATCGTGTCCTCCACGGTCGGCTCGCCGACGAAGACCGGCTGGAAGCGCCGCTGTAGCGCGGGGTCCTTTTCGACGTACTTCTGGTACTCGTCGAGCGTGGTCGCGCCGATGCAGTGCAGCTCGCCCCGCGCCAGCGCGGGTTTCAGGAGGTTCGAGGCGTCCATCGAGCCTTCGGAGGCGCCCGCGCCGATCAGCGTGTGCATCTCGTCGATGAACAGGATGATCTCGCCCTCGGCGCCCTTGACCTCGTCGAGCACGGCCTTGAGGCGCTCCTCGAACTCGCCGCGATACTTCGCGCCCGCGATCAGGCTGCCCATGTCGAGCGCCATCAACCGGCGGTCCTTGAGACTGTCGGGCACGTCGCCATTGGCGATGCGCAGCGCAAGACCTTCGGCAATCGCGGTCTTGCCGACGCCGGGTTCGCCGATCAGCGCGGGGTTGTTCTTGGTGCGGCGGGCAAGAATCTGCACGGTACGGCGGATTTCCTCGTCGCGGCCAATCACCGGATCGAGCTTGCCTTCACGCGCGGCCTCGGTCAGATCGCGCGCGTATTTCTTCATCGCGTCATAGGCGTTTTCGGCGCTGGCGCTGTCTGCGCTGCGGCCTCCGCGAAGCGCGGTGATGGCGGCTTCGAGCGCCTGCGGGGTGACGTTCGCGGCTTTAAGCGCCTGTCCTGCCGCCGTGGTGGTGGCGAGCGCCAGCGCCACAAGCATACGTTCGACGGTGACGAAGCTGTCGCCCGACTTGGTGGCAACCTGTTCGGCCTGGTCGAGTACGCGCACGGCGTCGTTATCAAGTCCGGGCGTCTGTTGCGCACCCGAGCCGGAGACGGCGGCCAGCTTGGCCAGCGCCTTGTCGACTTCGGCCTGCGCAATCGCGGGATTACCGCCTGCGCGCTGGATCAGCCCGCTCGCCATGCCTTCGCCGTCTTCGAGCAGGGCCTTGAGAATATGGTCGGCAGTGATCCGCTGATGGCTCATGCGGATGGCAACGGTCTGGGCGGCTTGTAGAAAGCCCTTGGCGCGGTCGGTGAATTTCTCGAGATTCATGGGTCGAGTGTCCTCCTGATGCGCACAACATGGTGTGGCTTTTCCGCAACACAAGATGTGTTCCGACGAAAGTGTTTTAGCACTCGTTGGTGGCTTTGTGTTGACCGTGCGCAATGTTGCGCATGCCCACCCCCGACCCCTCCCGCAGGCGGGAGGGGAGAATTAGCGCGGTACTTTGCCCTCCCGCGTGCGGGAGGGCCGCGAGACTTGGGTCACCGCAGGTCGCCTTGGTCGCCGCGGGGTGGGCATCGCGGCGTGCCTACTTCGTCGCCGCAGCCTTCAGCGCCGACGGCGCGAATTCCTTGCCGAAGAAGCTGTTCGCGTACCAGCGCGGGCGCTCGTCGGCGTTGGCGAGGGCCTGCACGGTGTAATAGTTCACTTTGGCGAACAGCGCGCCTGCGTCCCAGTTGAACGGCAGTTTCAGATCATCACTGGGCTGGTGGTAGTGATCCTTGAGGAAACCCCGGAACGCCTTCTCGCCCGGCCCTTCGAAGCCGGTCATCATGAACACGGCGGGCACGCCCTGCTGGACGAAGCGGTAGTGGTCCGACCGGGTGAACAGCCCTTCCTCCGGCATGGGATCGGGCGACAGCTTGATGCCCGCCTTGCGCGCCGCTTCGGCCACGACCGGCCCCATCGTGGAATTTTCCGCGCCGAAGGCCACGACATCGGAGAACATGTAGGTCAGCACCGGCATGTCGAAGTTTACCACGGCCACCAGATCGCTGTTCGCAACGGGATTGCGCGCAAGATAGTCCGAGCCAATCAGGCCGCCTTCCTCACCGGTGAGCGCGCCGAACAACACCGAACGGCGCGGCTTTTCCGTGGATATGGCCTTGGCGACTTCGAGCATGGTGGCAACACCCGAAGCATTATCCATCGCGCCGTTGTGGAGGGTGTCATCGCCAGCCTTGGTTTTCTGGCCGTGGATGCCGATGTGATCGAGGTGTGCGGTCATGCCGACAAATTCACCGGCCAGCTTGGCATCGCTGCCGGGGAGCATGGCGACGACGTTCTCGCTGACCACGTCCTTCCATGTGCTGGCGAGCGTCAGACTGGCCTTGCCGGGCAGTGCGAAGCCCTTGGGACGGCCGCCCTTCCGGTTTGCCTCGGCAAGGATCTTGGCGAGCGGTTTCCTGGCGGCGGCAAACAGCGGCGCGGCGGCATCGGGATTGAGCGTCACGCCCGCCTTGATGCCGGGGAGGCGGGTGAACGCCTTGCCGTCGGCGGCAACCCAGCCCTTCGACGGACCATCGGAAATGGCGACGCGCTTGTCCCACGGGCGGCGGACGGTGTCTTCGGTGGTGGGCACCGAGATCACGGCGATGGCGCCGCGCTTCATCGCCATGAGCGCCTTGTCGGAATTGAGGTGCGCGCCGAGTTCGCTGGGCGTGCCTTTGGGAAAGCCGGTGAGCAGGACGACGACCTTGCCCTTCACGTCGAGGCCCTTGTAGTCGTCAAAACCCAGGTCAGGGCGGTCGAAGCCGAAACCCGCGAAGACCATGGGCGCGTCAAACGCCACCGCTTTGTCGAGCAGGCTGGGGCGGACGAGGACTTGCGCGGTGTCGGTCAGAACCGTGTCCTTGCCGCCGTAGTTCAGCGTGAGCTTCGGCGTGCCGTCGAGCCGCGCCTCGCGCACGGTGAATTTCTGGAAGAAGCTGCCATCGGGCGCGGCAGGCTTGAGGCCCATCAGGGTGAACTGCGCCGCGACATAGTTGGCCGCGATGTCATAGCCGCGCGAGCCGGTGTCGCGGCCTTCGAGCAGGTCGTCGGCAAGGAAGGTCACGTGCGCGCGGACGGCTTGGGGATCGAAAACGGGATCCTGTGCCAGCGCGGGCGTGGCGGCGGTGGCGAGCAGGGCGGCAATCAGAGCGGGCTTGACGTTCATCGGTCTCTCTTCGTCGTTTGTCGAATTGACGGTCGCAGGCCACACCCACCGGGCACGCCCCACTTGCGCGCGCGATGATGGGCACTAGAAAGTTTCTGCACAAACTAAATCTGGCCAAACGTTTCGAGGCTTTCGGGAACGAAACGCTCGCCAACCTGTCATCCATGCAGGCACGCCCAAGTGTCGCTCTATCTTCGGGAACATCATGCAGCGTTTCATTTCCGCCAGCCTGCTTGCCATCGCCGCCGCCCTTCCCGCCCAGACTTATGCTCAGGATGCAAAGCCCGCGCCGCTGGCCGACCTCGTTTCCGAGGTGCAAATCCCCTACGAAAGCTTCAAGCTGGATAATGGGCTGACGGTGCTGGTCCACACCGACCGCAAGGCCCCGGTTGTCGCGGTTTCCATCTGGTACGGCGTGGGCTCGAAGAACGAGCCCAAGGGCAAGACCGGCTTCGCCCACCTGTTCGAGCACCTGATGTTCAACGGCACCGAAAACGTGCCAGGCGATTTCTTCCAGCCGCTGCAGCAGGTCGGCGCGACCGATCTCAACGGCACCACATGGTTTGATCGCACCAACTATTACCAGACGGTGCCGACGCCCGCGCTCGACATGACGCTGATGATGGAAAGCGATCGCATGGGGCATCTGCTTGGCGCGGTGACGCAGACCGTGCTCGATAACCAGCGCGGCGTGGTGCAGAACGAAAAGCGTCAGGGCGACAACGAGCCCTATGCCATGGTCGAATACGAG
>JAZKBJ010000278.1:26730-32864 GCA_040388685.1 Pseudomonadota bacterium | reverse complement strand
GGGGCGTGTTCTCTTTATGACAGGTCTATGCTATTGAACTCATATGGAGCTCGATTCGGACCCGATAGAAATCGAAGTCACCCAAGGTCTGGAGGGCCTGAGCCGCACTCTGCGCGTGGCAGAAGTGATTCGTCGTCGCGACCTCGACTTTGTAAGCAAGCCTGGCGAACTCGTCGAATCTGAATTCGAGACCGGCTCTTTGAGCGCAGCTGGCCGCAAGGCTTTTGCCCTGATGTTGCGGAAAGCTGGCCCAGATGCTGGCGAGAGCAAGACTTTCACGATTACCAAGAAAGAACTGCGCGGATCGCACAAGGGCAACGAGCGAATTCAGCCAGTCATGGATGAGCTTCTTCGAGTGATTGTCCGCATAAGGACGACGACAAAGAAAGGTAAGCCTGGGATTATGTCGCAATCCCTGCTTTCTAGCTGTGTCGAAGAAATTTCCGAAGATGGGATGAGTGTCGTCGAGTTTGAGTTTTCCGACAATTTCAAGCGTATGATACTGCGGTCTGATTATTATGCACGGGTTAATCTTGGAGTCATGCTGGCGCTGCAGTCGCGTTACGCGCTCACCCTGTATGATCTCGGGTGCCTGATCATCAATCGTCAGAACCGAGTTGTGAAGATGACGGTCGATGAGTTGCGGCGTAGGCTAGGTGTTCCTGATGGAAGCTTTAAGAACTTTGCCGAGTTTCGCCGGGACGTGCTCGTCAAATCTAAGTCGGAGATTGATCAGCTCGCCGACTTCACAGTCGAATGGGAAGAAGTACGCGGATCAGGTCGCGGCAGACCAGTTGAAGCCGTCAAGCTAACGTTTTGCCCCAAAGATCCTGTCGAGCAAGAAGCTACGGCCAAAGAACTGGATCGGCCGAAGGTCGGTCGCCGCGCCCGCCGGAATGGTTCGGTCGAGCAAGTGGTCGAAGACAATGTCGCTAAAATACCCTCTCGTAAGGTATTCCCGACGGATTCCCTGCATGTTTGCGGTGATCAGCAGATACTGGCGATCGTCAGTGACTTCGGAGGTGGATGGGACAAGGATCTCGTTGCCGAGGCCTACCGTAAGGCTATGGGCCCCAAGCTCGATGGCTTGAGTGGTCCTGCCCTGTACAAGTCTTGGGAAGGTTTCTGTAAGAGCTTCGTCAGAAGCCGAGGCCGAGTATAACCCCCCCAATTCTCACATAAAGAGCGGACCGAAATCTGTTGTCTGCATCCGGCGGAAGGTCAGGTCCCCTCACCTTCCCCATCTGCAAGATCCAGCAGAGCGATAATCCCATCTGGCAAGCTGAGGTTACGCTCGTCGCACCACTTCACCAGTCGATCGCGTTCAGGCGGTGACAGGCGCATGCTGATATGAAGTGACCGTGATGGGCCGCGTTGGGGCTTGCGCTTGGGCACGATACCTACATCGACGGCCACTTGCGGGAAATAGTTGCCTGGCAGCACCGCTGGCGAGGATTCTCGATGTGCTAAAGGGGTTGCAACAGACTTGGCTGGCGCGGTGGCAGCAACCAGGCTCTTGAGGCGCTCCGCTGGACTGGCAGGCTCTTCGAGGCGCTGGCGTGTAGTGCCGATAATATCGCCCATGGCGCTGCCCGTAGGGTTGCGATCAGACATTCACAGCTTCCCTCGTCTGGATTTGGTCAAGAATGTTTGCAAGGATGCTTTGCGCGATGATGCGGGCCTTCTCGGTCTTCGCCAGCTTATTCGCCTCGACCTCTGCGAGTGTCATACGAAAATTGGACATGGCCCTGAATGCGTCGAGGCTGTGCATCTGCTCGGTAAACGTCGGCAATGCCCTGGTAATCTGACTGTCGATTTCCCATTCAGCCTTGGACCTTGCCACTTGGCCAGTCTGGGTGATCAGTACGCGGTACGGCACACCGCCGCACATCTTGCCTAGCATTTCGCTGGTTTCGACCGTGCGCTCGAGATCGAGCCTCGAGGATCGCGTGGGAATGACCACGAAGTCTGAATCCATCGCAGCATAAGCGGTCTTGAAGTTCGATGTGCCTTCCGAGTCTACGATTACCAGTTGAGCCGCTTCGCGGGCCTTGTGGATAGCGGCACCGATGTCCGCGTCGCGGAGTTGGGAGGCGTCTTCGACCAGAATTCGGGAGTCCCCTCCCCTGCCCGCAGACAGCCGGTCACGGTGCCAGTTGAGCAGGCTGTTTTGGCGATCAGCATCTAGCATGAAGACCGATCCACCGAGCGCTTCGAATTCGGAGGCCAAGGCGAGTGCAAGTGTCGTCTTGCCTGCTCCACCCTTGCTCTGGGCGATAGTGATGACTGGCAATGCTTGTCTCCTGTGTGGCGGCAATGCTGCACAAGGCGCGGCACATGCTGTCGTCGTCGTTCGCCGCGCGGCACCCCGTAAGTGTGTTGGTCCTAGCGCTTATGGCATCGCGATGCAAGGTGGCCGCGCGTTCGAGTGCGCTTATAATAGCGCTGTGTAGGTTTAACGTGCTGCCGAAAGCGAGTCACCACGTAATGACGGAAGCGCTGTCAAATGTGCCAGCGCAATGAAGTGCGGAGGCGCGTGCACCGTGTGCCGCACGTTGTAATGGTGCAGCGCTGTATATATCGCGTTACATAGCGCGGCACATATCGCACCACATATCGCACCACATATCGCACCACATATAAAACGTGCTTATATATCTAACACTTAACCCGCTAGACCAATGTTCTCGAAGGGCGGGGACGACGTTCGAATGAGCTAGCTGTACCGCCCGATCCCACAATTGATTAGGGCCGCGTCCGAACCAAATAGCGCAAGCGGTAATAGCTGCGAGTGGACAAATGAGAAAATCTCAAAATCGCCGACTCCCAAAGTGGAGGACAAGATTGCCAATACCTCGATAAAAATTGGCGTCGCGCGGCAGAGCACACTCGGGGACGTGAAACTCTTGCGACATCATGCCCGCAATGCGCACGGGAATGATTTTCAAAACCGTGACAAATGACATAGCTATTGAGAACACGCCCTGATACCAGCTCCTTGCGACCCGAAGGGCGTTGCCAATTGCAGCGCTGTTCAACCTAGGGAGGGGTGTGTTTTTATGACACATCTCTTCCTTTTTTCCAGTCACCAAGCTTCGGGGTCGTCGCGCACACCTACGCGTGTATGTCGGCTTCCTCGCGCCATGCAGGGAAGGTGAGGGGTAGCCGGATTGCACAAGCGAACGGGGCCCATGGACCCTGGCTGCGCGCCAGTCCGCCACTCTCGAGCTGGCGCAACAACTTGGCAGCGCCGGCCTTGGTTGAGGGCAGGGCGCGCGCCAGTCCGGCAGGACTGAGCGCATCAAGCGCGAACAGCAGGAGGCAGGCCGGGTACAACCGAGAATGCGAACGCTGCGCCGGAAACGCCCGCACGAATGCCTCGGCGGCACGAGGGCCGTGCGCGATATCACAGGTGGCATCGTGGAGCGCTGCAAGCAGGTTCTCCCGTGCGATGGTGCGGCGCTCATTGGAGGTGCGATCGGCGCGGAACAACCGGCGCTGGACAATGCCGGGGCAGGGGAGGGGGATCGCGCCGAGCGCGAGGGTCTCAGGCCGCGCCACCGCGGCGAGATTGATCGCCCAGCATGGGGTCTGTGCGGTGGCGGCGAGTGCGTCGCCGCTGATGCCCGCCGAATAGCGGAAGCGCTCGACCAGCGCGAGCAGGCGCTCGAGCGGGGCGCGAGGGAGGGAGCCTACGGCGAGCGCGGCGCGTACCGCGTCGAGATCGGGCAGGCTGGCGGCGACGATCGCGGCGCTCTGCGCGGCTTCGTCGGCGAGCGGGCGGATGGCGATGCGGCGCACGAGCGTAAGCGCCTGCGCGAGCGGACCGCTGCGGTCGGGCAGGGCATGCGCCAGGAGCGCGAGGAAGGCGTTGCGTTCGGCGGCGCACTCGGCACCGACCAGCGAGGCGCCGAGCGTGATTGCGCGGTCCTCGCGGTACTGCGCCCAGGCGCGCACCAGCGTGCGCAGCGCCAGACATTGGCGCAATTCCGAGGGGTACAGGGCAGGCGAGGCCAGCAGCGTGCGCGCCAGCGCGTCGAGCTGGCCGAGGCGGAAGGCGATGTCAGAACTGTCGTGGGCGCGGGGCAGGGCAGGGGGCCTCGGTCGGGGGTGATCGCTCGAGGGTAGTCCGGCGCGGATTTCCGGACAAGTCGAAGTTTACCAATATGCCATTTTGGTATCTTATCATGCGCCAGGCAGACCTACGGAGTTTCCATAAGCAGACATTATGGTAAATTCCGGCTTGCCCCAAAGCCCGGTTTTGGCCAGAAAAGCGCGGTGAAACCCGTCAACGATCCTCTTGCCCGTGCCGGCTGAGCCTTATCCCTCATCGGTGGAACTGGTGCTCGGCGCGCATGCCCCGCTGGTCGACACCCGCCGCGCGCATCCGCTCGCGCTCGAGGCCGCGATCGCCGCGATGGCGCCCGCGACGCGGTCCGCCATTACGGCGGACCTCAAGTGTTTTCTCAAGTGGTGTGCAGGTCAGCGGCCGACCGTGGTCGCGATCCCCGCAACCCCCGAGGCGCTGGTCCACTATTTGCGCTGGCTGGATGCGGGCAATGCCACGCGCGCCGGCGCCAAACCCGCGACGCTCGCGCGGCGGCTTGCCAGCATCGCGCGCGTGCACCGCGTGCTCGGCTTTGGCGACAGCGAGCCGCTGCCGACGCAGGCGGGGATGGTGCGCGATACCTTGAAGGGCATTGGCCGTGCGCGGCGGTCGCGCCAGAAGCAGGCAGCGCCTTTGCGTTTGGGGACGGCGATGCACGAGGGTGAAGCGCCACCTGAAGGTGTGACGCTGCAGGCGCTGCTGGCGGCGTGCGGTCGCGATCCGGCTGGCCTGCGCGATGCGGCGCTGCTGTCGCTGGCCTATGATGCGGGCCTGCGCGTGTCCGAACTGGTCGCCGTGGAGGTCGCAGATGTCACGCAGGTCGTCGATGGCAGCGGCCGGCTCGCCATCGCCCGGTCGAAGACCGATCAGATGGGGGAGGGGGCTTTGGCGTGGCTGTCACCGGACACGATGGTGCGGCTGTCAGCGTGGCTGCAAGCGGGCGCGATCGGGGAAGGACCGGTGTTCCGCCGGATCAATGTGCTGACCCGGTCTGACACCGCCGACGGCGGGCCGCCGGTGCGGCATTGCATCGGGGGGAGGGCGCTCACCCGGCAGGGCGTGGTGGCTATCCTGCGCCGGCGCGTGCACAGGGCGATCGATCTCGGGCTGGTCGAGCTTGAGCCTGGCCGCGAAAGCGAGATCGTAAAGGGTCTGAGCGCGCATTCGTTCCGGGTGGGGCTGACTCAGGACCTGTTTGCCGCGGGCGAGGACGGCGCGGGGATCGCGCTGGCGCTGCGCTGGTCCTCGCCGACCACGGCGCTGCGCTATGCCCGCGAACTGGCGGTGGGCAGCAATGCCGCCGCGCGCGTGCTCGGCAGGATCCGCGGCGGTTGAGTTGGTGAATATCGTAATGGCGGGAGCCCTTTCGCATTTCAGGGGCGCCAGCTCGGTGTTTGATTGTCGCGTCGCGCAAGCCCGCGATGCGGTCCCTTCCCCAAATCTGCCTTGATCCGTGGTTTGTTCTCGAGCGACCCTTCACATCTTGGGTGAATCCACCTCTCAAATGACTGCGATTGCGGACATCCGGAACGGCAGGTTATGAGATCCGAAGGGCTCCAACTTGCCATTCCGACTGTTCGGTGCATGCGTCAGCAGTCGACCAGTTCCAGCCACTCCGCCTCCAACGCATGGATGTCTTTCAGTGCCCAACTTCTGAAATTGAGCGCGGTCATCATCTACCAAACCCGGCTTCACATGCCGGCGAACAGCGCTCAGGGGATCGTGGAGGGCGTCGGCTACATAATGGCTCCTGTTGATGGGGGCAGGTCATGGCTGAGCATTAATTGACAATCTTTGTCAATCTTTGCTATTTGGGGGCTTGGAGGTTGCCATGGCTACGATGAACATCTCACTGCCCGACCCTATGAAGCAATGGGTGGAAGCTCAAGCTGACACTGGTCGGTATAGCAATGCCAGCGACTATGTGCGTGATCTTATCCGCCGTGACCAGGAACGCATTCAACGGTTCGTGGATACCTGGGCCGATCCGGGCGCCGCAATCAGTGCGAAGCAGGCCGCCAGCAGC
>JAZKBJ010000278.1:23411-26720 GCA_040388685.1 Pseudomonadota bacterium | reverse complement strand
ACAAGGTTGCCGCCATGCAGCGCCTTGTCGATGAAGCCCGAGCTAGCGGTCTGAGTGATGAGACGATGGCGGACATTCGGACGCGGGCGATCAGCCAGGCTGGCTTGCAAGTCTAGCCGTGCCACGTTTTCGCTTAACACGCGCCGCAGCCGACGATCTGACAGCCATTTTTCTGGAAGGCATAGGGCAGTTTGGCTTGCCGCAGGCTGACGCCTATCATGAAGGGCTGAGCGCGATTTTCGCGTTTCTCGCGGACTATCCCCATGCCGCGCGCTTGCGAGAGGAGATCTCGCCGCCTGTCCGCGTGCATCCCTACAAAGCCCATCTGGTGATTTATGATGTGGGAGATAAGAACGACGTCATCATTCTGCGCGTCCGGCATGGTAGGGAAGATTGGATGTCCTCGAACTACGATGGTTAGCCGTGGCCAGATAAGCTCTGGCGGCCAACCCGCAGAGATCCCCGCCCCACTTGGCACTTCTCCTGCCGACCAAAAGTCGCCGTTCCGATGCGGTGTAGCGAATGTCCGCTCAAGCCGAATCCGATAATTCGACGGCTGCACGCGGAATGGCCGGACCGCTCGCGGTCCGGTTTGAGGCGGACGCCGAGTACCCGTCAGGAACCGGCGCCGTCCGATATCGGTGCGATCATCTTTCCATCGAACACCAGCAGTTGGCATTCGATTCCCTCCAGGAACCCCTTCACTTTCGACAGGTCCTCGCTAGTGGCGATTAGGATTTGAGAACGCCCATTCGCTATCCTGGACGCCTCCGACAGCAGCCCAGCGACGCTTGCCTCTGCCGCCTCCTGCTGTCGGGGTTCGTCGAAAACCACCAGCCCTGGATGATTGGTCTTGCTGCCATGGGAAACGTCCAGCAGCCCGAGTTGATAGGCCCACTTCAGTCGAACGCTGTCGCTGGCGGAAAGCTCGAACCCGATCTCGAAGCCCTCCTTCTCCGGCCGGTAGCTGTCGTGCGACACAGTGAGGTCCTTCGCCGGGAAAGTACCGAACCCATACCTGACGAGCTGGGACCGGATCGACGTCTCCACCTTCAACCTCGGGGATCGATTCGTTCTCGAGCGTCTCAAGCTGCGCCGCCAGAGCCGCGATGCGCGTCTGCAAGCGCAGCCATTCGCCGTTCTGCTGGTATTCCAGATAGGCGTTTTCGACATCGCTTCCCGACGCGGTCGGCGCAGAGCCTATTGTGATCTGAATATGTCGGTGTTGGAAATCGATCTTGCGTCTTTCAGGTATGCGACGGCGGACGAGCTTCGGGAAGCGGTGCTCAAGCGTGCTACGAGATATTGGCTCTGCTTAAGCGGTGGCAGAGAGGTTCCGCGACGGCCAGAGCCAACTAAATCGGGTGGTATCGATAAACAGAGAAAGCTCAACGGCTTCGCACGGCCAAAGAGCGTATCTCAGCGAGAGTGGGCAGAAATGTCGACCTTAGAAAAAATCACCGCCGTTGATCCTGACGGACGCCTGACCATAAAAAGTCGAGGCTACAGGAGCTAAATGAACGACCGCTTTTGCTGCGTGGTTCAACTCGCCCGTACGCCCGCTATTCAGGCGCTCGTGGTCAAAAGGCCTCTCGCCCCTCTGCAATGTTGAGCAGTTCGGAGAAAACGAATGTCGCCGGTGCGCGACCCGAAGCTGGCACCAGTTCGCGCAGCAGGCCATTATCACGTAGGTCACGGATGATCTTTCGCGCCGTTGCCGGTGGAATTTGGGCCGAAGCTATAAAATCCGGCGTCTGGAAGATCGGGCGCTGGAAGATCCAGTCGAGTGCGCGAACGGCAAATTGCGAGTGGGTGATTTCCACCACCCAGTCACGCTTGTCCTGATGAAGGGACAGGATCGCCTGCGCCTTCTGGGTGTTGGCTTCGGCCTGAGCGATGATGCCGCGCAGGAAGAAGGCCACCCATCCGCTCCAGTCATCGTCGCGGGAGACGGCGAGCATGCGATCGTAATATTCGTTGCGATTGGCCTCGAGATATTCCGAGAGATAGAAGTTCGGCCGCGAGAGCAACCCGTGGGCATAGAGGAAAAGCGGAATGATCAGCCGCCCGATGCGCCCGTTACCGTCGAGAAACGGGTGGATTGACTCAAACTCAGCATGAACGATGGCCAATTGCACCAGTCGGTCTGGCGCATCGGCGTGAATGTAGGCTTCCCAGCCCGCCATTGCGCCGTTGATGCGGTCGGCACCGGGTGGCACGAAGCGCGCCTGCTCAATGGTACAGCCGTCTGGCCCGATCCAGTTCGGGATGCGGCGGTATTCGCCAGGATCCTTGTGGCGGCCGCGGACGCCATCCATCAACACACGATGAGTGGCTTTGATCAGCCGCTGCGATAGCGGAAGTTGTGTCATCAGGCTTTCCGCCTCGCGCAGGGCGGCGCGGTAGTTCAACACTTCGCGCGCATCGGCCTTCTTTGGCGTGCTCTCGTCAAACAGGTGGCCCTGAGCTTCAAACTCCAGAACCTCGCCCAGCGTCACCTGCGTTCCCTCGATCTTGCTGGACAGCACAGCTTCGCGGGCGGTCAGCGGTGACAGCAGGATATCGGGATTGGGGATGCCGGCGAGGACGCCCTCATACCGCGCGATCGCGGCATTGGCGGGCCCGACCAGCGGAAACAGTACGCCAAGGTCAAGCGCGGCAGGCGGAAAGCATTCTTCGTGATAGGCAACAGGCAAATGGCGTCTCCGTCAGGCCATCATGGGCGGGCAAGCGCGAGTCACACGCGGCCTTTTGATGTTTGTCTATCGAAGGCTACACCATTTGATGATCGTGAAGTAGGGTTTTGCTTACACCAAACTGTGTTGGTGTTCACAGGCGATCATCAAATCCGCTGGCGTTATCTCGTTTCAAATGGAGAGAGGGATCGGGTGGATGCTCCCGTTCCCTGAACTGGCCGCGATCGGGCGGGCGGCCATCGGTAGCTCAATTATTGCGGCCACCTCTTGAACCTACGGCAAGTTACGACGGACGATTGTTGGCGTTGTCGCGAGTTCGCCGATGGTAGATGTCTTCGTCCAAATGCTTGGAATAGCTCGGGCCATTTGCCAGCGGGAGTGTTGGATGGACCGTATCGGACGGCTTCAATAAGTTCGATAAGTAAGCCGAACGTAGGCCGTGCCCGGAGAGCGCCGCTTGGGTGATTCGGCTGATATCGTTGAACGGACGTAATTGCCGTCGCGCGATGGGGCCGTAAAGTTCCCCGAAACCGAAACCGTTTCTCCGGGCGACACCTCGCGCGGCAGCACCAACAGGCTGGAAGTAAGCACGACATCCGGATTGTTGCGATCG
>JAZKBJ010000278.1:0-23401 GCA_040388685.1 Pseudomonadota bacterium | reverse complement strand
CGAAGTGTTGTGGGTCGGTCGGTCGACAGACACCGCAATTTCAGACCTTTTGCACTTCGTGAGTAGAAATTAGGCGGCGTGGACAAATTTGAGCCAGTATCTGGCGGTGGCGAGATGGACCATGCCGAGGAAGCTATTCGCCAGTTGATCGTACCGGGTTGCTATGGCGCGGTTGATCTTCAGCTGTCCGAACATGCGCTCGATACGGTTGCGCTGCTTGTAGAGGGCGCGGTCATGTTCGATCTTCACCCGGCGGTTTGATCTGCCGGGGATGACGGCTTCGATCTTCCGTTCGGCAAGGTCGCCACGTATCGCGTCGGAATCGTAGCCCTTGTCGGCGAGCAAAGCGGCAGGTGCGCGCTCGGGTAGGCCGATCAGGGCATCATAGGCTTTACAATCTGCCGCCTCGCCGATCGTGAGATGAAAGGCGAGCGGTCGTCCGAGGGCATCAGCCAGGCAGTGAAGTTTACTGGTGAACCCGCCCCGCGAGCGGCCAAGAGCGCGTCGATGAGTCCCCCTTTTCCGCCCGCTGCCGAGACGTGGGCGCGAACGGTGGTACTGTCGATGCTGTAATGGCCGGTCTCCGCCATGATTTCGGCCAATGTCACGGCAACATTCTCCCAGACCCCGGCTTCGCTCCAGCGCCGGAACCGCCGATAGATGGTGTTCCAACTGCCATATTTGGGTGGCACATCGCGCCACGGAGCGCCGCAGCGGAGCCGCCACAGGATACCGTTGATGATTGACCGGTTCTGCTCGGGCGGCCTGCCTCGTCCGCGGTTTTCAGGCTCAATCGGCAACAAGCCCTTCAGAACGCGCCATTCCGCCTCGGTGAGATCGCCCCTGCTCAAGCCTGCCTCCAAAAAGCAGCCTTGAATCAACGGGCATGTGCTACGTCAATAGGTATGCGGTGAGGGAAGCGAGGATGGTCGGGAATTTGCTGTTTGCACTGGTGGGCTTTGGGCTGTCCATCTTCATGGTGAACCGCCTCTATGTCGGAATCGGCGAACGTCAGATAAACGTGAAGGGCATAACTTACTCACGATCCTCGACCCCGATCATGTATTGGATCGTGATGGCAATGGCGGTGTTCGGCTTGTGCTTCGGCCTGCTCATTAGCGGCGCGGGCACCATGCTACTCCTTCAATAAGCTGCCCGGACCCGAACGCTCAAATTTGTCCACGCCGCCTAGGTGAGTTTACAGAAAAGCGATAAACTGCGCTAACCTGTTTATGGATAGACGCTGAAACCCATTTCCGCCAGACGCTAGTACTCTCCCGCCCGAACTCGCTGGTCGTGCCCCGCTGATCGAGGATGCGGTTGTAGCACTGAATTGTATCCGCAACGGACGCGCGGCGCGCAGCCTGATTTTCTATGGCTATGGCGGCGTAGGCAAGACCGTTCTGCTGACGACGCGCCTCGCTAACAAAAGATTCGAAATCGCGCTCGATTTCGAGGTGAAGCCGGGGTTGGCCGACAGTAGGGACTTGGAATCCGATCTCGCCGAACTGATCTGCGTAGCGGGCGAGGCGGCGAAAGAACACGGCACTACTTTTGTGCTCGCCATCGATGAACTGCACTATGTGCCCGAAGAGGAACTGGCCGCACTGATCAGCGCACTGCACCGCGCAAACCAGTTGCAGTTGCCATCACGCTGGTGGGGGCAGGTCTGCCGCAACTCCTCGGCCAGATGGGCCCGGCCATATCCTATGCCGAGCGCCCGTTCGCCTTTGTGCCTCTGGGGCCGCACCGGTCGGATGACCTTGCCGAAGTGCTGGGTATGAAAGTGAATGGCGTGGCGCCGACGCGCAACAGCCTGATCCGCAAGGGTATGCTCTACAGCCCCGCGCATGGCGACACGGCCTTCACCTTGCCGATGTTCGGTGCTTGCCTGCGGGGTAAACCTAGTCGATCAGTTGATTGTTGCTGCAGGCGGGAGCCAGAATACCATCTCCGCCAGTCCGCCAACGACGATAGTCATGTCATGCATTCGGGCTCTTGTCGCCAGACAAGTCGTCATTGAATGCTTGAACCACCATTGGGATCGATGCCGTACGCCTTTCCGCCAGCGTCATGCAAATCACCTTGGCGCAGCAGCGCAAGGCTTGCCCACCTTGCATCACTCTGCAAGACTCTGTCTTGCGATAACCCGACCACTCCTGCCGCAAGGGGTATTGTCGGATGATAAGATGTTGCGTTCACGTTCTCGCGGCTTGTTTTGTCACTGCCTTTTCTACTGGACCAGTCGGTGCTCGCGAAGCCGTCCGTCAGTCATTTACCGGACACACCAAGGCCGACCAGGCTTTCGCGCTTCTCGATGTGGCACGCTCGCAGGGCAGCGCGGAGCGATCAGCGCCATCGGTAAATCCGATGAGGCAACTGGGTATGGTTGAGGACGCGCTGTGGAGTCCATCACCCTTTCGGACATCGGCATTGGCACCGGGATCGGACAGGGCTTGTGGGCTGGCCGGTATTTCACAGCAAAATGGGCATTCGCGGATCGTCCGGATCCGGCGCGCGCGCTTGCTCCCGATTGTGGCATCGATAGCCTGCGCAGAAGGCGTGCCGACCGCGCTGCTTGACGCGCTGATCATTCAGGAAAGCCGCTACAACTCCGCAGCGGTTAGCCTTCGGGGCGCGATGGGCCTCACGCAATTGATGCCGGGTACGGCTCGGGCAATGGGAATCGTCAACCCTTGGAGCGCCTTGCAGAATCTCAAGGGAGGTGCCCGATACCTGAAGCAGCAACTCGATGCTTTTGGGCGCTACGACCTTGCGCTTGCCGCTTACAATGCAGGCCCCGGGCAAGTTCGGCGGTACAAGGGGGTTCCACCATTTCGGGAGACTCGCGACTACGTCCGCAGCGTGCTGGGTATTTTGCTTGAAGGAAGGGCACGCGCCGCCTTGTCTTTTAGTGGGGCGAAGAGGCCCATGACCACAGTCAAACGGGTGGAACTCAAGACCTTCTCCGGCAGGCCGGTCACCTCGACGCGGAAATGATCCAAACGCGAACCTTAGGTCCGAAGCTTTACAGTGAAGCTGAACGGGCCTCTTCAACACGCGCGTGGTGCGCGACAAGCGCCTGGAAAATCCGGTCCGCGATCGCAGCGCACAGGCCGGGACGCATTGGCTCGAATGCGCAATCGAGCGCGGCCTCGTGGCGTTCCGCCGCTCCCTTGAGAGCGCGGCAGACATTGGAGAGATTGAGGCCCAGTGTCTCGAAATAGCATTCGCTGTCCCCGAACACCTCAAGCGCAATGATGACACGCACGGGATCGATCTTGAGGTATCGCACCAACGCGTCAATCTCCTGCGAGCACAGGGTGGCTGCAGCCAGACGCTCTCGAAATCCCTGCCGGCGGCGGATGGCGCCGGCCTCGCAGAGGTGCCGCAAGCTGAAATCGCGGCGATCGATTTCCCGGGCGATGATGGCGCAGAGCCCTTGTATCAGTGTCATCGGGGCGTAGTCGGACTCCGCGTATTCGTTTGTGGCAAGCATGGTGATGAGCCCCCGGTGCGGTCGGTGCGAGCACAGTGGTGCCGCGGGTCCGCAAGGCCAGAACTTGCCCAATCGCATGGCGTCTCGTCATTCCCGGAAAAGGGGTATTGGCGGTTGCGGCGGGGGTGCCGGGGCAGGTTGATCGCGCGCTTCAAGCATCCGGTACGATTCGAGCAGCAGTGACCCACTCTGTCTTGAATTGGATCCGTGCTGGGACGCCGGTTGCTCCACGCAGGTCGAGATTTGAACCTGTGTGGCGCGCATTTTGTACCGCTGTGGCGATGCGTTGTTCCGGGATGGTTTCGGTACTGCACCGCGGCTGATGCTGCGGAGCATTTTTCTCATCAGGCGATCCGCACCGGTTGCCGGACAAGGCCGGACCAAGGCTTTCTGAGTGGGCGGAACAACAGCCGCGGAGTTCAAACAGGAGGTATCGACATGGACATCAGGAAGCTTGGCGGCGCGGTGCCGCCATCGGTGCAATCTCTGGCGCTGGCGGCCGCGATCGTCACCGCGGGCAGCGTGCTTGGTGCAGACGCCGCCCTCGCTGGCACCGACCGGACTTTTGATACGGCGCTCACCAAGTTCACCAGTTTCCTGCAAGGGTCGGGCGGCAAGGTCATCACTGTGCTCTCGCTTGCCGGCGGCATTGTCGGCCTTGCCTCGGGACGGTTCTCGCTGGGTCAGGTCGCGATCCCGGTGGGGGTCGGCGTGGGCGCCGGCACCGGCATTCCGATAGTCACTTCGACCGTCACGGCAACGATCTGAGACGGCGTTCAACGCGCCGGGCTCCATCCCCCGAACGGCGCGTCAACTGACGGTGGGCAGACCCATGGACCGCTTCACGATACCCAGGCATCTCGACGATCCCGAACTGATCGGATTTTGGACGCTCGACGAGTTTCTCGTCATGTTCATTCCGTTCATCTGGGGCGTCCTGACGCAGCATGTTGTCATAGGCCTGATTTGTGCGGTCGGAACGTGGTTCGGTTATCGCAAATTGAGAGCTGGACGATCGATGTCGTGGGTTCTCCACGCAGGCTACTGGCATTTGCCGGGGGCGTTTTTCGGTCTCAGGGTTTGCCCGCCGTCCCACTTGCGCGTGCTGGCCGGCTGACATGGAACTTCAACACGCCCATGTCAGCGCGCAGCGTATCCTGCGCCAACGCAATGCGCTTGCGCTCGCATCGCTGACGTTTGGCGGCCTGGCGATTGCCGGGGTTGTGATGGCGTTCAGCCGTGACCGCGAGGTGATCCTGATCCCCGTCGCGCATTCGCCGCTGACGGTCAGCAGCGCCGGCGTTTCAAAAGACTACCTTGAGGCGGTCACCCGCGACACGGCGCTGCTCGTGCTCAACCGCTCTCCCGAAACGCTCGACTACTGGATGACCAGTATTCTCGAGCTTGCCGACGACCAGGCAAGGGGCGGGCTCAAGCGCGACCTGATGAAGGTTGTCAGCGAGCAGCAAGGCTCGCAGATCACGCAGTTCTTCACGATCGACTGGCTGAGGACCGATCCCGAGGCGCTGACGAGCGAAGTTGGCGGCGTAGTTCACACCGTGGCGGGATCGAAAGAAGTGAGCGCTCAGCACCGGGTGTTCCGGTTCGTGTGGAGCTTCAGTGGCGTTTCCCTGCGCTTGCGCGGCTTTGGCATAGTCGAACGGACGGAGCCCGAAACATGAATAACCCAAGTGCGCGCTGCACCTTGATGAGTTTGGTTTCGGCCGGATCAGACCGTGGCAGACAGGCCTTTCGCCTTGCCCGGCGCGAATGTGGTGCCAGCTTTATCGCGGCGACGATGCTGGTCCTGCCACAAGCCGCCCATGCCGACCAGAACCTCCTCGTTGCGGACAATGGCCAGGTCCAGTGCGATGCCTCGCTCAAGGACCTCACGCGAATCTCGTTGAAGAACGACCAGTTCGCTTCGGTGTCCAAGGTATCGACGGGCAATTCGTCCGAGGACTTCTCGGTGGTGGGCGAACCGGTCCGCGGCGACATCTATTTGTCGGTGCCCGAAGGTTTTGCGCGGGCTTCGATCTCGTTCTTCGGCACAACCCGGCGCGGCTACGTCTACAAGTTCACCTGCAAGGTTGCAGGCGACGAGGCGCGGCAAGTGTTCCTCACCAACGCCGATATCGAACATCCCCGTGAGCTCACAGATATCACCGCCACTGCACTGTCAGATGACGAGACCGCGATCCGCCTCATGCGCGCGATGGCACAGCAACTTCCGACCCATGGCTTCGACGTGCGCTGGAAGCCGCTCGTCCCGGTCATGGCCGGAACGCTGAGGGTGCAGGTGCTCGGGCAATATTATGGGGTGCGGCTGAACGGCAGGATTCTGCGGCTCGAGAACCGGGGGTCAAAGGCCGTCACGATTGCTGGTGAACAGGTTGCCTCCACCAACGCAATTGCGGTGAGCATCGGAAATCCCGATCTGGCTCCAGGGCAGGTCACCACTGCCTACATCGTCGAGCCGCATGGCGAGCCTGGAGAAAGGCCATGATCTGGAATCCCTGGCGCCGCGCGGAGAGCACGGCAGTCGGAACCGATGATCTGCGGCGCAACCTTCTGACCGAGCGCCGGCAGAAGCTCCTGTTCTATGGTGTCGGCGGCGCCGTCGCGGTGGGCGCGATGGCGTGGATCCTGCAGCCGAACACCAACGTGGGTTCTGGCGACGCCGGGGCCGGCGATGACACTGCCAGCAACGGCGAGGTCAAGGTTTCGACCGATGACATGGTCAATCGCAACATGTCCGAGCGCGAATGGATGGCCATGTCCGAAGGGCAGATGGAACAGTACGGCAACCAGATCAGGGGACTTGAAGGAAATGCCGAGCGGCTCCAGCAGCTCGAGGCGCAGATCCAGGCGCTTCAGGGCGAGAAGTCTGCGATGGCCGAGGATGGCACCCGCGTGTTGTCCGCCTATGAGGCCGAGAACCAGCAATTGCGCGCGCAGCTGGGATCGGCGCAATCGGCACCGCGCGCGCCGGCTCCCGGTCCCACTGCATTGTATGGTCCTGGTGCACCCGGCATTTATCAGCCGCCGCAAAGTGCCGACGGGCAAGCGCTTGATCGTGCGGTTATCGATGCAGCGCCCCCGCGCACTCATGAAATCAAGCTCGTGACCTTTGGGGCTCCCGCCGCCGGGACGGCCGAGCGCATCATGCCGGGCAAGACAACGAGTTTCACCGACAGCGCCAATTACCTGCCGCCAAATTCGATCGCGCGGGCGCGGGTCGTGGTGGGCGTCGATGCGACGACAAGCGTGCGCAGCCAGAATGATCCGCTCCCGGTCGTGCTGCGGATTACCGGCCCCGCGCGCTCGGTCTATGCGGAGGGCCGCCTGCTGCGCACCCAGATCGAGGGCTGCATGATCAATGGCGCTGCGACCGGTGATCTTTCGTCCGAGAAGGTCTACGTGCGCCTCCAGCGCATGACTTGTCCGCAGCCGGGCGGCCGGTTCGCAGTCAGCGAAGTCAAGGGTTTCATCGCCTTTGGCGGCAAGACCGGAGTGCGCGGGCGCGTGGTCAGCCGCGAGGGCGGCCTTGTCGGGCAGGCGTTCCTCGCTGGCCTGGCCGGTGGTTTCGGGCGGGGATTCTCGCTCAACACCGAGACCGCGCTGACGGGTTCAAGCGTCAATGTGAACGGGCAACGCGACAAGCTGTCGCTGGGCGAGATTGCCCAGGGCGGGGTGGGCTCGGGCGTCGCGACGTCGGCGGACCAGGTCTCGAAATACCTGATCGAGCGGGCCGAGCAGTATCAGCCGGTGATCGAGATGCCGACCGGCATCGATGTGGAAATCGTCTTTCTCGACGGGGTGTTCATTCGCAACTGAGGACGCGCGCAATGCCAGAGTGGTTCAGCAACAGGCGTATCATGATGACGGCCATCGGGGCCCTTGCGCTGGCAGGGGGCACCGCGATGGCGGCCCCGGGGCTGGCGATGGACGCAGCCAAGGGCGTGACTGGCGCTGCCGCTGCGATCGTGGCGGGACTTGCGCCCGAGGACCGCGTCGCGCGCGTCCTGAACCAGCGTTTGCCGCGTACCCGGCCCACCCGGATCGATTGCAGCGTGGTGGCAGGCCTGTGCGAAGTGCAGGCTGGCGCGAACCTGTTCTACACCGATGCAAGCGGGCGCTATCTCATGATCGGGCGGGTCTACGATATGGAGACCCGCCAGGACCTGACTGCGGCGCGCCTGCTCGCGATCAATCCGGACCTGCTTGTCGGCACGGGGGCTGCTGCGGCGCGAGGCGATAGCGAAACGTCGTCGGCCGCTGCGCCTGTCGCTGCGCGGCTGCGCGAAGTGACAGGCAATATCTCGCTTGAGGGTTTGCCAGCGTCAGGCGCGATACCCTGGGGCAGGGGCGCGCGCAGCCTCACCGTGTTCAGCGATTTTCGCTGCGGCTACTGCAAGCTCCTGCACCAGGAACTGAAAGGCATGGACGTGCGTGTGATCGAGCGGCCGATCTCGCTGCTGGGCACGCGCATGCTGTCGAACGCGGTGATCTGCGCGCCCGATCGGAACAGGGCGCTCGAGCAGGCTTATGCGGGAGCGGATCTGCCGGCGGCGTCCTGCGATACGAGCGGGCTTGATGCCAACGAGCGGTTTGCAAGAGAGCACGGTTTTGATGGGACGCCGGTAATCGTCCGGTCGGACGGTGCTGTGCTGCAGGGCTACCGTCCCAGACAAGTGCTCGAGACCTGGCTTGCTGGAGGGAAATCGTTGTGACCGGCGGGCGCTCAAGGACGATCCGGGCGGATCACGGATTGGCGATGATCGCGGCCGCTGCTGCGCCGGTTTTGCTGCTCTCGGGCTGCGCGCTGCTTCCGGACAATGTCCAGGGGAGCTTTGCCTGCAAGGCACCGGGCGGCACTTGCGCACCTTCGGCAGTGATTGACGATGCCGCGATCCAGGCGATCCGCGATGCCACGGCGGCCGCGGCGCCCGACGATGGGCAGCGCCGCATGCAGGCGGCGGGGATGGCGCGCAGTGGCCGTGGCGGGCAGGGCGGACTGCAGGCACCGCGCACCATGCGAATTGTTTTTCTTCCGCATGTCGATCGTCAGGGGCGTCTTCACGAGAAAGCGATTGTCCATGTTGCGCTGACCGAAACGTCGGCGTCGGACGTGCAACCGGTCCTTGCCGATAGCGCGGATGGTGTCCGCACGCCGGGCCTGCTCGCTCTTGCCGAACAAGCCCCCGAGCTGGAGCAGCCGGGACCAATCGCCGGCCTGTCGCCTGCGGGACCGGAGACCGGGGCAGGCCGCGTGCCGGCGACCGCGCCGCACCCATCCGTAGGGCCATCGCCGCTCGATGCGATCAAGGCCGATGTCACGGCGTCGCTTGAGCGAACGCGCAAGGCAGCCAATTTTCCGGCGATGGCGGAGTAACGCGGCATGCTGGCACGTCTCATCGAACTGGTTACGGGCGATGCGAAAGTCCCGGAGGACGATCTGGCATCGATCGACGTACCGATGCTGGCGAACCTGCTCGGTTACCGGTCCTACAGCGCAGACACGGGTCTGTTTTACCAGACGCGGTCGAAGGGCTTCATCCTCGAGCTCGCCCCGCTGATCGGCGCCGACGAACGCGTGGCCGATATCACCGGCACGGTCTTTTCCGATGTGCTGCTGCCGGGCGTGCAGTTCCAGATCATCAATTATGCAAGCCCGCGCATTTCCGAGAAGATCCAGGAATGGATGCTGCCGCGCGTGCGGGCCGGCGGTGTGTTCGAGCGCCTTGCGCGTTACCGGCTCGATCTCCTGCGCAGCGGGGCCTGGGCGTCGCTCGCGAGCGACGGGCCCTTTCTGCTGCGCCAGTTTCGCGTGCTGCTTTGTATCGGCGCACCCGATGGTGCCGGAATCGACACCGGTGATCTTGCCGCAATGCGCGAGGGCATTGTGGCGGCCTTCGATTCCATCGCGGTTCCGAGCCGGGCGCTCGGGCCGGTCGATCTGATCCGCTTTCTCGATGACGTCTTGTGTCCTGCAACCGGGGCAGGCGATGACGCGCCGCATTATAGCCCGCTGGATCCGATCAACGCGCAATGCGTCCGGCGCGATCTTGTCACCCGGACCGAACGCGACCGGATCGTGCTTCATGCCCAGTCGCTGCGCGCGACCGGCAGCGTAGTGGCGGGCGCGCCTGAATTTGCCGAGTACACGCCCGACAGGTTCGACGTGCGCACGATGTCGGTGCGGCATTTCCCTGAACGCTGGGCGCCGTGGGACACCCAGAAGATCATCGGCGATGTGTTCAATCCCAAGCTTTGCCTGCCTTGTCCCGTATTGCAGACGATCTGCGGGATCGTTCCCGCTACCGAGGCCTCCGAAACCCGCGCCGGTTTCAAGTTCGCGCGCACGACGCAACTGGCCGACGGCAAGGCGTCCCGGCTCGTTCCGGCACTGCGCCGGCAGTCGCAGGAGTGGGAACACGTCCAGGCCGAAGTGCGCCACGGCCAGAAGCTGATGCGGGTCTATTACACGGTGACCATGCTTTCGCCCGAGGGGCGCGGCGACCTTAATGAGCGCACCGTCAAGGCGATCTACAAGGCCGCGGGCTGGGACCTGATCGACGAGACCTATCTCCAGATGGCGGGGCTCATGGCATCGTTTCCATTGCAGCTGGCCGATGGCCTTGCCGCCGACCTGCAGCGCATGAAGCGCTTCCGCACGGTGCTTTCGGCCAATGTCGCCTCGATGGCGCCGCTTCAGGGCGAATATGCGGGCGGGCATATCCCCCACCTGCTCTTTGTGGGTAGGCGGGGGCAGCCGCAGTTCTGGTCGCCGTTCCAGAACACGGCCGGCAATCACAACGTGGCGATCGCGGGCAAATCGGGCTCGGGCAAGTCCGTGCTCCTGCAGGACCTGACCGCGAGCCTGGCCGGTGTAGGCGCGCGGAGCATCGTCATCGACGATGGGCGTTCATTCGAGCACATGGCCAAGGCGCTGGGCGGTACATTCACCGAGTTCCGACTGTCGTCGGGCATCTCGCTCAACCCCTTCCGCATGATCGATGCGACCCTCGCCGATGTGGACGAGGATTACCGGGTCGACTGCCTGGCAATGCTGAAGGCGATCATTGCACAGATGGCGCGCTTCGAAACCCGGCTCAATGACACCGAGCGCGGGTTGATCGATGCGGCGGTAAATTCCGTTTGGGCACAAAGCGCTGGCGACGGGACAATTGACGCGGTGATTGCGGCACTGCGCGCATCCGCCAATCTGTTTGCCGAGGATCTTGCGACGGCGCTGCTGCCTTTTGCCAGTACCGGCACGTTCGGGCGCTTCTTTCTGGGTGACAACACGCTCGACCTCTCGGCGGACCTCACGGTTTTCGAACTTTCCGACCTTTCCTCGCGCGAGGAACTCCGCAGTGTCGTCCTGACCTCGATCATGTTCGTGGCGTCGCAGACGATGCGCAAGCTCGATCGCGCCATTCCCAAGGCGCTGATTGTCGATGAGGCCTGGCAGATGCTCAAGGGCGGGGCGATGGCCGATTTCATCGAGACCTACTCGCGCACCTGCCGCAAATACGGTGCGGCGCTGATCACCGCGACCCAGTCGATCAACGACTACTACAAGTCGGACGGTTCGCGCGCGGCACTCGAGAATTCCGACTGGTTCCTCGTGCTCCAGCAGAAGGCCGAGACGATTGCCGATTTTCGCAAGTCCGCGCGCTTCGAGATGGACAATCATACCGATGCGCTGCTGCGTTCGCTCAAGCGGCAGGGCACCGAATATTCCGATCTCCTGATCCGCGGGCCCGATACACAGGCGGTCTGCCGTCTGGTGCTCGACCCCTTTTCCGCGACGCTTTACTCATCAAGCCCCGCAGTCTTCGCACAGATCGAGCAGGCGTTGCACAGCGGACACGCGATGGCCGATGCGATCGAGGCCGTCGCCTTTGCTGGTCACAAGCAGCCCATCGGCGAGGCCGTGCGGTGACGCGTGCCACATCAAGATTTCCCCGCTGGGGGCTTGTGGCAGCCAATGGTTTGCGGCTGTCGGGATGGCTCGCGGTCAACGCACTGGTGGCGCTCGGGCTTCTGGCAGCCATCACCGGCGCGCTTGGCGGGTTTTCGCTGCGCGGGACCATGCTCCAGCTGGCGAACCTTGCCGCCCACTTTGAAACGGCCCCGCCCGCCCGCCAGCATGACTTCGGCGTGCTGATCGCTGCGCTGTGGAGCGCAGGCTTTGCCGGGGCCGGCTTCTTCAGGCGAGCCAGTCTTCTGCGCGCACTGCAACAGGGGAGCCACGCGAGATGACCCATTTGCCCGGCGATGAACGTCCCATCGCGCAAAGGCCTGAACCGCTAGCCATCCCGCGCCGACCGGTCGGTTTGGGCCGGACGCGCTTGGCGGTGCTGGCTGTGTCGATCGCCGCGATTGCCTGGGGCGCTTGGTCGACGCGGGCCATTCTGGATTTGCGCGCGCGGCCGGCTCCGTTGGTGAAAGTCCAGCTGGGGGCGCTGGTCGCGGAATATGTTCGGACCCAGGCGCGCTCGGCGGGATCCCCCGAGCAGATCAGGACCGAAACCGCGCAGTTCATGAAATCGCTCGACGCCAGCCTTGCGCGGCGTACCCGCGAGGGTCACGTGGTTCTGGTCAGCGAGGCGGTCATTGGCGGGTCGGTGCCCGATATCACCGCCGCAGTGCGCCGCGAGATCCATGCGCGACTTACCCCGCCGCACCCTGCAAGCGACGGCGGGACCGACGCCCGGATGCGCGATTATCTTCAGCAGACGGGAGGCACCAATGGCCCGGCCCGCTGACAATCAGGCGCAGACAGCGCGTGGCCGCCTGGCCACGCAGCCCGTGGGCGTTCGGCACCTGACCGCGTTATTCATGCTCGCGGCAGGCAGCGCTGCCATCGCCGCCGTTCGCGACTGGCACGATCGCCATGTGCTGCTGATCAACGTTTCGCAGTCGCTGCCCGACTGGGCGTTCCTCTTGGAACGAGCGCGCTTTCCAGCGCGGGGCGACTATGTCGTTTTCGCGCCAGGCAAGGCCCCGCTCGTGCGGCGGCATTTTGGCAAGCGGCCTGCGCCTTTCGTCAAGATTGCCTATGGCTTGCCCGGCGATCTGGTCTCGCGCACGGGCAGCGCCGTCATCGTCAATGGCCGACCTGTCGCGCGACTGAAGCCGCAGACCCGGCAGGGCGAGATCCTGCAGCCAGGGCCGCTGGGCCTTGTTCCGGCGGGATGCGTGTTTGCAGGCTCGCCGCACAAGGATGGGTTCGACAGCCGCTATGCAGAAATCGGCTTCATCTGCCGCGACCGGTTGATCGGAACGGCGGAGGGTATTCTATGAGCAGGGTGCCCATCCGCATTCTGGCAGGCGGGATGACAGGTGCGCTGGTGCTGCTGGCAGGCGATGCACACCCGCCGCAAATGTCCCGTGCGCAAGCTCATGACTTTGGCCGGTTTGGCGAAACCTGGCCGGTAATCGAGCCGGATCTCCTTCAGGCAATCGGCCAGCGTCTGGCGCACGCGCAGGCTTCGGGCGAGATTGACCGCCTCAATCGGACATTTTCCGACCGTGCGCAGGCCCGCGTGGAACATCCACCCGCCGTTGCGGGTCTGGCGGCTGCAACGCAGAACCGAACCTGGGTCTACGATCCTTCGGTCGCAATCGATGCCGATGTCCGCGATGCCAAGGGCGCGCTGATCGCGACGAAGGGCCAGCGGATCAACCCGCTCGATCTGGTGCGTCTGCCGCGCGAACTGGTGTTTGTCGATGGCACGAGCAGCGACGAGATGGCCTGGGCCAATGCCCGGGGCAATGACACGCGCGTCTCGATCATTCTGGTGCGCGGAGCGCCACTGGAGCGCATGCGCCAGATGCAGCGGCGCATCTGGTTCGATCAGGCAGGCATCCTCACAACGCGTTTCGGGATTACCCATACGCCGGCCTATGTGCGTCAGCAGGGCCGCACCCTTGAGGTAAGCGAGGTCGCACTGCCGCGTAAAGGTGCCGTGTCATGAACACATGGCGCATCCGGCTACGCGCATTCGCGCCCGTTCCCCTCGCCGCGCCTGAAAGCAGACCTTTGCGGAACATGCGCCTGTCGATGCTGGGCGCGCTCGCCCTGCTGGGAGTGATCTGCCTGTTCTGGAGCGATTTCAGCGAGGTGGCGGGTATATTCGGGGTCGCGCTGGTTGCGGCCCTTGTCGTCTATCTCGCGGTGCTCGTTCCGGTCTGGTTGTGCAGGAAAATACACGCCGACGATGCCTGGCTCTTGCGGGAGCGGCACGATGACTAGGCGGGGCCACAGATGCCTGAACCTTCTTCTGGCCGTGGTGGCGCTTGTGCTCGCGGCGCCCGCCGGGGCGCAGGCACCATCGCGCTGCTCGGGGCGTTTCGTGAACCCGGTCACCGATGTGTGCTGGGGCTGCCTGTTTCCGCTTTCGGTCGGATCGATGAAGATCTGGGGGTCGAACCGTGCCGACACCGACAACCCGGATTTTCCGATCTGCGCCTGCGGATCGCCGATTCCCCGGATCGGTGTCGCGCTGGGCTTCTGGGAGCCGGTGCGCCTGATCGATGTGACGACCAGGCCATTCTGTTGTCCCAATCTTGGCGGGATCAAGCTCAATCCCGGGTTCAATGTCGGCAATGGCTATGTCAGCCAGGGCTCGCAGATCGGGGGACGGGGGCAGAACACGGCCAAGTACCACGTCCACTACTATGTCTATCCGCTGCTCTATTGGCTCGAGCTCCTGACCGATTTCCTGTGCTTTGAAAAATCGAGCTTTGACATTGCCTATGTGACCGAGCTCGATCCGACCTGGCAGGACGATGCGCTGACCACGATCCTCAATCCCGAGGCGGCGCTGTTTACCTCGACCCTCGCGCAGGCGGCCTGCGCCGCCGACTGCGTGGCGGCCACGACGCAGCTGCCGCTCGACAAGCTGTTCTGGTGTTCGGGCTGCAATGGTTCGATGTATCCGATGAACGGCAATATCGGTGCCAACGTCGGCATGGAGCAGTCGGGCCGTCTCGCCGCTGAACACATGCTCTACAAGATGCACCGAACCGGGCTGGCTTGGGGCACCATGGGCGCGAAGGGCCTTTGCGGCAAATACCTGATGCCGGTGCTCAGCAAGCAGCAGTACCGCCTGCAGATGGTGAACCCTTCGCCGATGGTCTCGGGGCGCGAGGCCTGTTCGCCGGTCGGCGCAAGCACGATCCTGCCCCATTCGGGGCGGGTCACGCCGGTTGTGGGCGAGGATTTGGGCTTCCTCGTCTGGCGCAAGCGCAATTGCTGCGTGCTTTAGGGGGAAGTGGCCATGAAACGACTGATCTCCTTGTCATTTGTGGTTCTCGGTCTTGGCGCGACAAGCGCTATCCTCGCGCAGACGGTGGGCGGGCTCGATCTCGGCGCGATCGAAGGACGCGATCCCGCCATTGCCGAAAATGCCGAGAACCTCATGAAACAGGCGCTCATACGGGGCAAGACCGCGGTCGAGAGCGCCAGTGCCGTAGTGACGAGCAGTGAGGCCAATCTGCGCCGCGCGCCTCTCGGAACAGCAGGCGGTGCACAAGGGCCGGTGGATTTTGAGGCGATCCTGGCCGGGGCAAAGGGTAACCTGACCGCGCCGCGCGGCGGGCCGATGCTGGTCGCCTTTGCCAGCCTGTCGATGCCTGAGGCCTCACTCAAGCGGGTGATCGGCGACGTGACGCAGGCCGGCGGGGTGGTCGTGTTCAGGGGTTTCCCTGGCGGTAATCCGGCCCGCTTTGCCCTTGCCATGCAAAAGCTGGTGGAACCTCGTCAGGCAGCGAGCGTGCTGATTGATCCCAGGCTCTTCCGGGCGTTCGGGGTCGAAGCCGTGCCGACGTATGTCGCGGTATCGAGCGATTATGTCCCTTGCGACAGCCTTACCTGCGTCTCCGACGTGCCGCCTTTCGACCGCCTCGTCGGTAACGTCCCGGCGCGCTTTGCGCTCGAGACGATTGCCGGTGGCCGGGGCCCCGGCGCGCCCGTGGCAGAGGCCGCGCTGGGGCGGTTCGGGAGCGCGCAATGATGGCCCGCCGGCAACTGGCTGGCTTCGTGGCGCTGGGTGTGGTGCTCGCCAGCAGTGGGGGCGGTCCGCAAGTCGCGGCACAAACAGCGACACATTCCGCGACACAGGGCGCGGCACAAGGTGAAACCTTGGCGCGGCAAGTCCAGTCGGTCGCGGGCGCGGTAGTTCAGGACGGCGCGGCACCCTCACTCGTGCCGGGATTTGGCGGAACAGATTTCCCGCAAGGATATCTGGCCGGAGATCCCGATGCTTTGGCGAGCCAGGGGGCCAGCGCGGCGAGGACATCGAGCGCCTACCAGACGGTCATCGATCCGCGGCGGCCCTATTTCGATCCTGTGAAAATCGACATGACCCGCGCGACAAGTATCGAGGCAGAGCCCGACAACTATCTCGGTGCAGGCGAGGGGATTTCCGGCAGCGAGGGTAAATGTCAGCCACTGCCAGCGGGCGAAGAACCCGGGATTTCTTATCTGGAGAGCTGCAACGACGGCCTCAAGCCCGTCCGGGCCAGTGCAAGTTGCGATGTCCCGCTCGTCGCCACATCCGCTCCCCGCTCCGTCTACGACTATTCGTGCCGCGATTGGCCTGACGATGCCTGCGCACTCTTCGATCCCTATCTTGCCGACGGTCGCTGCCGGGTCACCGATGTCTCCACACGCCTGATTTGCCTTAAAGCTGGGGACGGGCCTTGTACCGAACAGCATACCATTACGGTGACCAGGCTGGAGTGCGGCGAAGCCGTGGCAGGGTTGCCTGTTCCGGCAGCGCGCACGATGACGGGCGGCATCATAGCGCCGGATGAGACCCAATGCGCCGCTGCGACAGCGGGCCAAACCTGTACGCTGGAGCAGGAGACCTGCATCGATACCGATCCCGCAACGCGGGACATCGGGGGCGTGGCGGTCACGCAAAGCTGCTGGAAATGGCACCGCACATATAGTTGCAGGCAGACCCGGCTGCACTTTTGACCATGAGGAATGCCTTGATGACCCGCAAGTCGGAGACTGCCAGGTCAAGGACGAGGTTTATCGCTGCACGACCAGTAGCAGCAGCGCGAGCGCGCCTGCGAGCCTGTGCGGATCCGATCTCTACTGCCTGGGCGGCGAATGCACACAAGTCGAGCGCGAGGCATCGACGGAATTTCGCGACGCTATCGTCGCGGTGCACGCCATGGGCGATGTGCGCGATCAGTTCGACCCTGCCGACCTGTCGCTGTTCAAGGGCGAGGCGACCGGGTGCCACCGGCCGATATTCGGACTGGTCAATTGCTGCGCGGGGAAAAGTTCGGGATTGCTGACCGCATCTGCCGGTGCTGCTGCGATCGCGGGCGGCCCGGCCGCAATTGCCGCACTGGCGACGCCGTTCCTGACCCAGTTCCTGTGTTCGTCGGAAGAAGAGCTCCTCGATGTCAAGGACCGCATGGGCCTGTGTCATTACGTCGGGACTTATTGTTCGCAAAAGGTGCTGTTCGTCTGCACCGCCAAGCGCAAGTCGTACTGTTGCTTCCCGAGCAAGCTCTCGCGCATCCTGCAGGAGCAGGGGCGCGCGCAGCTGAGGCTGGGCTGGGGCGAGGCCAGGCATCCCGATTGCCGCGGATTTACCGTCACCGAATTTCAACGGCTCGATCTTGGCGCGATGAATTTCAGCGAAGTCTATGCCGATTTTACGCAAGCGGTGAAGCTGCCCGATGAAGTCGCGACAGCCACGCAGATCCAGGATCGCATCCGCGAATATTACCAGCTTCACGGCCAAACGCCCTCGCCGTGAGCACGAGGAGATCTCCCATGCGTCACTCGCGCAAATTGCCTCATGTTCTGGCATTCGTCGGCGCAGCGGCAATGCCGGTCGCCGTGATCGCCGCCAATCCGTCGGACGAAGGGCCGCGCGCTGGCGCGATGCCCCAGGGCGACGCCTTCTACTGCGCCGAACGCCAGCTTGGCACCTGGTTCTACTGCGAAGCACCCAAATCTCCTGATGATAGGGCAACGTCAGGAGCGCCGCCAACCCTTGCTGCGGTGGAGCAGCTCGGCGCGATTACGCGTCAGCTCGATGAGCTGAAGGCGCGGGCGGTACTCGAACCGACGACGGCCAATATCACCGCTTATGCCGCGTTCCAGCGCGAACAACTCAATCGGGCGTCTTTGTTCGCGGACGTGTGGGGCCGCGCGGTCTGGCAGAACCCCGATCTCGATTATACCTTGCACAGACCGGTCAACACGCTGGGCAAGCGCACCTGGCTTGACGGGCGCAAGACCGACCGCGCCGCGACCATGGCTGCCCTCGCCGAGCGCTACGGCGTCTACTATTTCTATGCTTCTGGTTGCGGGGCCTGCGAGGTCTTCGCACCGATCCTCAGGAGCCTGTCGGACCAGTACGCGCTCTCGGTCCTGCCGGTTTCGATGGATGGGGGCCGGTCGAGCGCTTTTCCGAGCTTTGTCGTCAATACCGGCCAGTATGAGAAGATGGGGCTTACGGGCAACCAGGTCCCGGCGCTTGTGTTGTTCGACACGGTGACCCGGCGGCCGGTGCCGATCGGTTACGGCATGATGTCGGCCGACGAGGTCATGCAGCGCATCTTCACCCTCACGCGCGTTGCACCCGGGAGCGATTACTGATGCAGCGGCTTCTCCACACGGCGGCGCGTGGCCTCATGCTTGCCCTTGCGCTCAACGTCGCCCTGGCAGCGCCAGCGCACGCAGGGGTCAATGCCGAGCTCAACACGTTTTTCAACCAGATGGGCGGCGCGGCCAATGTTACCGGGCCATCGGCCTATCAGGGCCAGTCGGCGGGCTATTACACCGGCGGCAGCCTGTGGACGCGGTTTCCGCAGGCCTCGGTCAATCCGGTCAATATCCAGTTGCCCAATGTGAAAGCGGGTTGCGGCGGCATTGACCTTTTTGGCGGGAGTTTCTCTTTCATCAACTCGGATGAGTTGATTGCGCTGCTCAAGGCGACTGCCAGCAACGCACTGGGCTTTGCCTTCATGCTCGCGATCAAGTCGATCAGCCCGCAGATTGCCTCGACGCTCGAGGACCTGTCGCAAAAGGTTCAGCAACTCAATCAGTTCAACATGAACTCGTGCGAGATGGCCCAGAATCTTGTCTCGGGGCTCTGGGGCAAGCAGACTGGGCGCGAGGCCGAGATCTGCAAGTACATCGGCAACAGCCAGGGCATCTTCTCCGACTGGGCCAAGTCCCGCCACGAATGCAACGAGGGCGGCGCGCGTGCCTCGACGCTGGCAGCAAACCGCGATCCGACGATCCCTGCTGATTCCTACAACTACACCTGGGACATGCTGAAGAAGTCCTATCCCGCGTTCGACCAGGATTTTCGGGAATATCTGATGACGCTGGTGGGCACGGTCATCTACGTGAAAGCCGAAAGCGATGCGGGCAATCCTTCCTACCGCTATCTGGGGCAGGGCGACCGCGCGATCCTGACCGCGTTGCTCGATGGCGGCAGTGGAGCGAAAGCCCTGCGCTGCGACAGCGCCGACAAGTGCCTCAACCCGGTGCCCGGCACATTGTCGATCGATATGGGCCAGGCGCTCAAGCCGCGCATTCGCGTGCTGATCGAGAGCATGAATGCCAAGGTTCGCTCCAATACAGCACTCACAGCGCAGGAGATCGGCCTGCTGGGCGCCACCAGCATCCCGCTCTACAAGATCGTGACCGTCAATGCGGCTGCCCAGCTTGGCGGGATGTCGCCTTCGGACATGGACAATCTCGCCGAAATTGTTGGCGTCGACATGCTCGAGACACTGGTGCGCCAGTTCTACAATCTCGTGAACCAGGGGCAGGCAAGTTTTCACAATGCCGATGCCGAGACGCTGGGACAGTGGCGCGAGCAGTTGCGACAGGTATCGCTGGCGATGGATAGTGAAAGCAACGGACTCAATGCCCGGCTGACCAGGATGCAGGTTGTGCTCGACCGGACAGTGTTTCTCGAACGCACGTTGCGCAATAGCCTCTCGCCGCAGATGTCCGCTGCGCTCAATTTCTCGCGTGGGCTGTCCGCGCAGGGCCTTCAGTAGGGAAGGGCTGTTTCGCCATGCTCGAGATCTTCACGATCGGGGGTGGGCAGCCCATCGTCAACGTGCTCAATGCCGTGGCGGCCTGGTGCGGGGGAGGGGGCTTTCGCTCGCTGATCCAGGTCGTGATGGTCATGGGGCTCGGCTATGTGCTGCTGATTGTCGCGTTCACCTTGAACTGGAAAGTCTGGTTCAACTGGTTCCTGTCGGCGACCGTCATCTACACGTGCATGATCGTGCCGACGACGAGCGTGAAGGTCACCGACCGCATCAATCCGGGCCTTGCACCAGCGACCGTGGACAATGTACCGATCGGCCTTGCCGCAATTGCGTCGCTGTCGAGCCAGATTGGTGACTGGCTGACGAGGCGCGCGGAGACCGTTTTCGTCATGCCCGACCAGTTGCGACTCTCGACAAATGGCATGCTCTACGGTGCAAGACTCTACGACCGGACGCGCGGCTTTGAATTCCACGATCCGCGCGTACGCGCCAACGTCGAGAGCTATTTTCGGCAGTGCCTGTTCTACGACATTCTTCTGGGCTTCAGGACGACCGACCAGATCGCGAATTCGAGGAACATCCTCGCCGATATGGGACCCGGTTCGCCTGCGCGCGCGATGAAGTGGCTGAAAGCGCCGGGGGAGGGTGGCGGAAGCGATATCCGAACCTGTGCCGCGGCCTACACCGCGCTGCGCAATGTTGATATTCCGGCAGCGACCGACAACGAATTGACGCGATTTGCGCCGACCGCGTTTCCGAACCTCGCATCGGCGGCTGCCAAGGCCAAGCTGATCGCTGATCTTCCCATCGTAGCGCAGGCCTTCAACGGGGCCACGCAGAGCGCAAGCACGATCTTCCAGCAGCGTTCGCTGGTCGATGCCTTTCTCGAAGCGCGCGCCAATTTCGATGCGGCCGACGGCGATACGTTCGCGATGCTCCGCGCCGATGCCCAGGCGCGAAACACTTATACCTCGATTGCCCAGCAGGCGATGACCTGGGTACCTTTGCTGGGCATCGTGCTGACGGTCGTGTTCTACGCGATGTTTCCGGTGATCTTCCCGTTGTTTCTGATGCCTCAAACCGGGCCTGTGGCCTTGCGCGGCTACATCACGGGTTTCTTCTATCTTGCGGCCTGGGGCCCGCTTTACGTTGTGCTGCACATGTTCGTGATGGACCGAACGATCGCGGCGATGAATGTGGCGTCGCCTGGCGGCATGACCATGGCGGGAATGGCCGGGATCGATGCGGTCAGCGCCGATACTGCGACCATCGCCGGCTTCCTGATGATGTCGGTGCCATTCCTTGCAGCCGGCATGGCGCGCGGCGCGATGGCGGTTGCCAGTAATGCAACCTCGATGCTGGCGCCGGCGCAGAATGCTGCCGAGCAGGCCGCGACCGAGCGGACCACCGGCAACTATGCCTATGGCAATGTCAGCTACCAGAATCTCTCTGCCAACACCGTGCAGCGCGACCAGTGGAACACTGCACCCAATTTCACAGGGGGCTTCGGCTATACGACCCAGGTCAACAACAACGGGACGACCAGTTCGCGGACCGCCGATGGAACACGCGTGGAGAATGTAGCGCGCGGTATCAGCGCCTATGGCTTCAAGCCGACGGTCAGCGAAGGGTTTGTCGGCGAACTTCGCAAATCGGCGTCCAACTATCACAGCCGGGCGAACCAGTTGCGGGAAGCCGCGAACGAAAACTGGCGGCAGGGCGAACGGCTGAGCCATGGCACTTCGAGTGGCACGCGTTCCGGCTCTGGTAGTGAGACATCGAGCGGCAGTCAGCAGGGCACCTCGATCTCGGAATACGACCGACGCTCGCGCGCAGAGGGCAGCCAAACCTCCAGCAGTCGCACCATCAGCGACACGACCTCAGCCAGCGAGGGGGCTCGCGACAATTACGCCTCAGGTACGGCCACGAACTGGAGCCTCAGTGGCACATTGAGCGGAGGAGGACGCGGAGCCGCAGGCATCCGCGGTGGCGGGATACCTGCAGCCGTCACCGGCAGTGCTGGAATCAATGCCCAGAATGGCGTGTCATTTGAACAAGGCACCAACCGTTCGCGGAGTGATGGTTCCTCGCAAAGCCAGAGTGAACATTATCGTGAGGACCACGCCGGCGGCCGCGATGTCTCCAGCAGCGACGGCACCTATGCGCGGAACGGCGACTTCAGCCGGAGCGAGACGTTCGCCGAAGCGCGCACTTCATCGGAACGCTATTACGAGCACGCGCGTGCCCTTGAGCACCAGGCCTCGCGCATGGATGAGGTTGGCAAGCGGCTCGAGGACATTGCCTCCTACAGTGAAACGCACGGCTACCAGCTGAGCGAGGACATGTCGCAGTACGTGGCCAGCCGTTATTACGAGCTGGCCAGCGGTCCCTATCGCGGTCTTGGCGCGCCCTCGCTTCTCGACACCACGTCCACGCCGTCCCAACGCGCCGCGCGCGACCTGGTGGTCGGCAAGATTCTCGAGGATTACGTCCGCACCGAGGTCGAGACCGTGCAGTCGCGTCTCGTCGATCCGACTATCGCTATGGGAGCGGTCGAAGGCCCCGCGCAGTTGAGCATGAAGCCCCCGCATGCGGACATGTCAGGGAGCCACTCTATCTCGCCAGCGGAACCCCCGCAGCCCACCGAAAACGGGGTTGCGAGGGAATTGCAGCAGGGGTCAGCTGAACTCGATCGCGCACAACACAACCGGCAGAACGAACACGGTCAGGCAGTTCGCGGTGCACAAGGCCTGCATGACGAACACACGCGGCGCACCAACGCCGAGTGGTTTGAGGATCGGAAGAATTAGCCGCCAGGTTTCCAGCTTAGGATCACAGCCATGAGTATCGCCGCGACTGCCAGAAACAGCAGAAGCTGAAACCAGCTCGGCCGACTGGAATATTCTGATTGGTTCAGCATCTCCGCATCGTCGAGTGATCTGCGGAGATATACGTCAAAGTCGCTAACGCTGTTGTCCCCGCGAAGCTCTGCTTCCCACATTGGAGCGTGTCTGCGCATGGATCATCTACCTCTGGTCGGAAGATACCACGCCTTTCAACGGCTTGGGAGAGAAATTCGTCGCCTTTACGATCTGATCACTCGCAATTTCACTGTCTGATAACCGCTCTTCACGGACAGTAGAAATGTGGGTAGGATGGCGCTGGTTTTGGCGCGAAGAAGGGCGGAAAATGGCGGTTGGAAGCGAAGATGCCGCCGCACGCAGCTCCCAGGTGGCGATGAACCCGGGCGTGCCGTCTTCCTCCGCCGCACTTTTCGATCCCGGGGGGAGGCTGGGCGCGGAGATCGCGGCAGCCCGGTTCTACCGCGCTCAGGCCAAGGCATCCAACACTCTACGTGCCTACACCAGCGACTGGATCCAGTTCGAAGGCTGGTGTGACGAACGTTCGCTCGACCCATTGCCGGCAAGGCCCGAGGCGGTGGCAACGTACCTTGCTTCGCTCGCGCTGGCCGGCAAAGCGGACACGACCATCGGCCGCCATCTCGCGGCGATCGGGTGGAAGCATCGGCAGGACGGGCTGGTCGCGCCAGTTCAGCGCGACGAACGCATGGTCATCGCCGATACGCTCGCCGGGATCCGCCGTGAGGCCAGAGCGCGGCCCAGCGCCCGCAAGGCGGCGATCTCTGCCCATGATTTGGCGGCAATGATCGCGGCCGCCGATGGGCAAGGTACCCGCGCGGTCCGCGACCGGGCGATCCTCACCTTGGGCCTGGCGGCTGCGCTGCGCCGGTCGGAACTGGTCGCGCTCGAGTGGCGCGATGTAGAACTGGTGTCAACGGCACTGTAAAAATCCCCGGAAGTGGCAAAGTAAAATTCCCCACTT
>JAZKBJ010000277.1:0-8767 GCA_040388685.1 Pseudomonadota bacterium | reverse complement strand
ACCGGCGTGGAAAACCAGCGAGAAGCCCGGCGCGACCATCGCCGCGCGCAGCAAGCTGCTGACGCATGACGAGGCGCGCTACGAGGACGAGGCGCACTGGAAGGCCGTGCGGCCTTACCTTGGCATGGGGCCGGGGAGTTGGCGCTGGGTCGAGCGGGGCTACGCCTCTATGCTCGCGCTCGATACGCCGGGGTTGCTCGAGGCCGTGGACGTGCCTGTCCTGTTGCTGGCAGCGCGTTTCGATGGACTGGTTTCGTGGAAGGCGATCGACCGCGCGGCACGCCGCCTGCCCCGCGCGCAACTGGTGACATGGGGCCGCGAGGCACGGCATGAACTGCTGCGCGAGGTCGACCCCGTGCGGGACAAGGCGATGCAGCTGATCGACGACTTCCTTGATCGCATGGCGCCAGCGCCAGAGCCGGATGCGCCCGCGTGAGCCAGCTTGCCGAAGACTTTGACGTTGCCATCATTGGAGCGGGGATTGCCGGGGCAAGCCTTGCCGCCGAATGTGCGCCCCATGCGCGCGTGCTGCTGGTCGAGGCTGAGGATACGCCCGGCTATCATACCACGGGGCGTTCGGCCGCATTCTGGGAGGAGACGTATGGCGGTCCGGGCGTGCTCCCGCTGACCATGGCCTCCGGGCGGTTCCTGCGCGAGGGTGGCTACCTCAGCCCGCGCGGGGCGCTCAACATCGGCAGGGCAGGGGACCGGGAAAAGGTCGAGGCGTTCGTCGAGAAGTTCTCCGCATTGGGCGCGACGATACGCTTGCAGGATCGTACCGCACTGGAACGACGCGTGCCGGGCCTCCGCCCGGACTGGGTCGTGGGCGCGTGGGAGCCGGAATGCGCGGATATCGATGTGGCCGGGCTGCACCAGCATTACCTTGCCGCATCGAAGCGCGCGGGCACGGTGCTGCGAGTGCGTGCGCGGGTGGAGCGGATCGAGCGCGAGGGCAGTGGCTGGCGCATTGCGTGGAATGGCGGCAAGGCTCGTTGCGCGGTGCTGGCCAATGCCGCCGGGGCATGGGCCGATGACGTTGCGGTTCTGGCGGGAGCGAAGGCGCTAGGCATCCAGCCGCTGCGGCGTACGATCGTGCAGTTGCGCACCGAGCCGGTGCCCGACGAGAGCCTGCCGCTGACGCTGGGCATCAACGAAGACTTCTATTTCAAGCCGCAGGGCGGGCGGCTCTGGCTATCGCCGCACGACGAAATTCCCGATGTGGCGGGCGATGCCGCGCCCGAGGAATTGGACGTTGCCGTTGCCATCGACCGGTTCGAGCAGGTGGTGGACTGGAAGATCGCGGCGATGGAGCGGCGCTGGGCCGGTTTGCGCTCCTTCGCGCCTGACCGCTTGCCGGTTTACGGGTTCGATCCAAATGTGAGCGGGCTGTTCTGGTTCGCTGGGCAGGGCGGCTTCGGCATCCAGACTGCGCCTGCGGCGGCAAGACTGGCCGCGCAACTGCTGCTGGGGCTGGGCCGAGACGGGTTGACCGACGGAATCGACGCCGCCGTCTATGCACCGGAGCGTTTCACAGCCGGATAGGAGTGGATTGGCGCTTTTCTGCGCGGCTTTGCATGATAGGCTTGCTTCGGGATCACCTGAGAGGAATCACGATGGCACACCGTTTCGAAATCCGCGAAAACAAGGCCGGCGAGTTCGTCGCCTATTTCTGCCACAACAGCGAAACGATCTTCTGGACCGAAGGCTACAAGAGCAAGGCCAGCGCGAAGAACGCGATTGAGTCGATTCTGAAGAATGGTCCGGGTGCTGAGATTGTTGATACGACGGTCGATTGATTTGCGCTCTCTCCCCTTGAGGGGAGAGATACGAAGGCTTGGCAGCTTGCCTGCCTAGCCGAAGTTGAGAGGGGCTCGGGCGGAGCGCGCTCCCCTCTCCCAACCCTCTCCCCTCAAGGGGAGAGGGCCAATGTCTCTCAGGCCTTTCGAATGACGCCCGCGTAACGTTTGATGCTTCGAAGAGTTCGGCATCGGCAAACGCAGGGCGGAATCAGCGCAGATCACCAATGGAAATGTCCAAAAGCTGCCGTTCCGGGCATGACGCCATTGCGGACGTTCGATTTAGGAGCGACACGGCGATATGCGGATCGGTAAGATAGCACTGCTGAGCCTCGCCGGTGGGACACTATTTATCGCGGGTTATTGGCTTGGCTTGGCAAACGCGCTTTTGCCAACCAACAGTAGCGCGCTTAATTTCAACCACGCCGAAGACATTAACGGCGCTGAACGGCAAGTCGAAGATGCTATACGGCGGTGGTCGTCAAAGGCGGCGATGTCTGAAGGAGACGTGCGGCGAAATTGGTCGCCCCGAGTGATGTTCATACCAACACGCAATCAAGGGCAGGGAATGCTGTGCGTTCAACTTAAACTTAAGCCGGGAAACTTGGGAGGCTCACCGGTATATTGTTATCAGGCTGGCTTCTTCCAATCGGAAGAGACGTCGAAGCTCGTAGCCGAATACAGCGACGTAGAATAAGCGTCCGCTTGCCACCCAATCACAGCCATTCAATAACGCACAGCCAAACCCCAAAACCCGCCGTCACCCCCGGGCTTGACCCGGGGGCCCGCTTTTCCTTGGGCTGCTTGCTGCGGCCTGAAGGGAGAAAGGCAGCGGGATCCCGGGTAAAGCCCGGGATGACGCAAGTGGGGATGGGATGACGTTAGTGGGGCAATGGTAAATGGGGAGGGGAGCAGAGCAAAGCAGTCCTTACAAACCCCTCAAGCCGCCACCGCGGCGTCGCTCGCCAGCTTGTCCACGCGCTCGTTCTCCGGGTGGCCGTCATGGCCTTTGACCCAGACCCATTCGACTTTGTGCGGGCGGACGGCTTCGACCAGCGCGCGCCACAGGTCTTCGTTCTTGACCGGCTTGTTATCGGCGGTTTTCCAGCCCTTTTTCTGCCAGCCGAAGATCCACTTGGTGATGCCGTCGATCACGTATTTGCTGTCGGTGTGTAGCGTGACCTGGCAGGGCTGCTTGAGCGCTTCCAGCGCGCGGATCGCGCCCATCAGTTCCATGCGGTTGTTGGTGGTGTCCTTTTCGGAGCCGGCCATTTCCTTCTCGCGCTCACCCATGCGCAGTAGCGCACCCCAGCCGCCCTTGCCGGGATTGCCTTTGCAGGCGCCGTCGGTGAAAATCTCGACGTGCTTCATGCGAACACCTGCGGATTGGCGGCATAGAACTGCAGGCGGCGGGCGAAAGCCATTGGGTCCTTGCGCATGACCAGCGCATCGGCGGGCGTGTTCAGCCAGTCGTAGGCGCGGGTCGAGGTAAAGCGCAGCGCCGCGCCTTGTGCGAGCAAGGGCAGCGCGGCGCGCTCTTCGGGCAGCAGAGGGCGCAGGCTTTCATAGCCTTCGAGCAGCGCGGCGGAGAGGTCTTCGCGGAACGCGCGACCGCTGGCATCGAAGCACCAGGCGGCGTGAGTGACCGCGACGTCATAGGCCATGAGATCGTTGCAGGCGAAGTAGAAGTCGATCAGGCCCGTCACCTTGTCGCCCAGCATCAGGACGTTGTCGGGGAACAGATCGGCATGGATGACCGAGCGGGGGAGGTCGGTCGGCCAAGCGACGGCGATCCCCGGCAGGTGATCGGCGACGATGGCGGCAAGCGCCGGGTCGATTGCCGCCAGCCCGTCTGGCCCGCAGGCACCGAACAGGCGCTGCCATTCGCCAAGGCCCATGCCGTTGGCGCGGGTGCCGGGAAAGTCGGCGGCGGCAATGTGCAACTGGGCCAGCGCCTTGCCGACCGCGCGCGCCTGCGCGGGCGTCGGATCGCTGACGGAAACGCCGGGCAGGAATTCGATGAGCGCCAACGCCTTATCGCCGCGCATCCGGTAGAGCGCGCCCGCGCGGTCGTGGATCGTGTTGCTGTTCGAGACGCCCTCGGCGATGCCCTTGGCCGAGACCAGTTCGCCGACGCCGAATTCTGCGATGAGCGCGGCCATGTCTTCCGCGCCGATCTGGGTATAGACCGCCATGATCAGTCGACCAGCTGGCGTGGCAGTTTGAACACCATCTTTTCCTCGGCGGTGGTCACCGTCTCCTCGGCAACCGGGCGCAATTCATTGATGCGCGCGACCACTTCGCGGACCAGCACTTCGGGCGCGGAGGCTCCGGCGGTAAGCCCGAGCGTATTCACGCCATCGAGCCACGACGCCTCGATCTCGCTGGCGCGCTGGATCAGGCGCGAAGGGGTGCCGAGCCGTTCGGCGACTTCGACAAGGCGCAGCGAGTTCGAGCTGTTGGGCGCGCCGATCACCAGCAGAAGCTGGCACTGTTCGGCAATCGCCTTGACCGCGGCCTGGCGGTTGGATGTGGCATAGCAGATGTCCTCGGCCTTCGGCCCGGCGATCCCCGGAAAGCGGGCGCGCAGGGCGCTGACGATCTCGGCGGTGTCGTCCACCGAAAGCGTGGTCTGGGTGAGGAAGGCCAGCGGCGTTTCCTGACCGAAGGTGAGCGCGGCAACATCTTCCACCGTCTCGACCAGCGTGATCGACCCTTCAGGCACCTGCCCCATCGTGCCGATCACTTCGGGGTGGCCCTTGTGGCCGATGAACAGGATGTGCCTTCCCGCTTCCACCTGCCGTTCGGCCTGGCGGTGGACCTTGCTGACCAGCGGGCAGGTGGCGTCGAGCCAGTCCAGCCCCCGCTCGGTCGCGGTCTGGGGGATGGCTTTCGGCACGCCGTGCGCGGAAAATACCACCGGCGCGCCATCGGGCACCTGATCCAGTTCCTCGACGAATACCGCGCCCTTGGCCTTCAACCCATCGACGACGAAGCGGTTGTGGACGATTTCATGCCGCACATAGACCGGCGCGCCATAGCGTTCGAGCGACCGTTCGACGATCTCGATCGCGCGGTCCACCCCGGCGCAGAAGCCGCGCGGGGCGGCGATGAGGAGGCGAAGCGGAGCGGGTCCGGCGGGTGTTTCTGGCAAGCTGGCGTTCATGCCGAGGCCCTTAGCAGCAAGCGCGCGCGCCTGCCATTGCCGAAAGCGGCCTTGGTGAGTAGAGGTGGCGCGAACGGTGGCGTTTCGGCGCTGTCTGTGCAGCTTTTGCCAAGGAATGAGTGCCCATGATCGCATCCGCCCGTCGAATGGCCCTGCTGGGCGCCCCGCTCGTGGCGGCGCTTGCGCTTTCGGCCTGTGGTGGCGGACGCGGCGAACTGGTGGTGGACGAAGCTGTTGGCGTGAAGGCCCTGCGCGATCCTTGCCCGCGCGTGGGCGTGCCTGACTATACCGGCGATGTGACGCTGTTTTCCGACCCCGCCCGGACTGATTCGGCGGCGGTCGATATCGTTGCCTCGCTTACCAATGTCCGCTCGCAATGCACCGACGGCGAAAAGCTCTACTCGCAGGCGAGCTTCGACGTGCTGGCCCGCCGCACCGACACGCGCGGCGCGCGCCGGGTCGAGCTGCCCTATTTCTCGACCGTCGTGCGCGGCGGCAACATCGTCGTCGCCAAGCGCGTGGGCAAGGTCGTGATCGACTTTGCCGATGGTCAGGACCGTGCGACCGGCAAGGCTCAGGCTGGCGCTTACGTGGAAAAGGCCGAGGCCGCGCTGCCCGAGGACATCGTCAAGCGCATCTCGCGCAAGCGCCGTGCAGGCGACGAGGACGCTGCGGTCGATCCGCTGTCGCAGCCCGATGTTAAGGCTGCCTTGGCCCGGGCGAACTTCGAACTGCTGGTCGGCTTCCAGCTGACCGACGCGCAATTGCAGTACAACGTCCGGAGGTAAGGACGAGGGTGCATCGCGCCCTTTCGCTTTTCCTGCGATTCCGCTAGTCGCGCGGCCATGACTATTGGCCAGATCAACCTTCATGCCGACTTCGCTCGGGTAATCGACGCTGCGCTGGGTGCGCTGGAAGCGGCGGGCACGCTGCCTGGCGGGCTGAACCGAAGCGCGGTGACCTGCGAGCCGCCGCGCGATCCTTCGCATGGCGACCTGTCCACCAACGCCGCGATGGTGCTGGCCAAGCCTGCGGGTACGAACCCGCGCGCGCTGGCCGCGCTGCTGGTGGCCGAACTGGAGAAGGAGCCGCGCGTTGTCTCGGCGGAAATCGCCGGGCCGGGCTTCATCAATCTGCGCCTGACCGACGCGGCGTGGCGCGGCGAACTCGCGCTGATCGCGGCGGCGGGTGCTGACTATGGCCGGTCGGACATGGGTGGCGGCAAGGTCGTCAATGTCGAATATGTCTCGGCCAATCCCACCGGGCCGATGCACATGGGCCATTGCCGCGGCGCGGTGGTTGGCGATGCGCTGGCCGACCTGCTCGCCTACAGCGGGCACAAGGTCATCAAGGAATATTACGTCAACGATGCGGGCGCGCAGGTCGATGTGCTCGCGCGGTCGGTGCATATCCGCTACCGCGAGGCGCTGGGCGAGGCCGTCGGCGAAATTCCGGCGGGCCTCTACCCGGGTGATTATCTCGTGCCGGTCGGGCACGCGCTCGCTGCCGAATTTGGTGACAAGTATGCCGCCGCGCCAGAGGGCGACTGGCTGCTGTTGTTCCGTGCGCGTGCTGTGGCGGCGATGATGGACATGATCCGCGCCGATCTTGCCACGCTCGGCATCCGGCATGACCTGTTCTCATCCGAAGCGGAGCTTCAGGCATCGGGCAAGGTGGACGAGGCCGAGGCGTGGCTGCGCGCGCACGACCTCGTTTATGATGGCGTGCTCGAAGCGCCCAAGGGCAAGACGCTGGAAGATTGGGAATCGGTGGAACTGCCGCTGTTTCGCTCGACCAAGTTCGGGGACGATCAGGATCGCCCGATCAAGAAGTCGAACGGGGCGTGGACCTACTTCGGCGCCGATCTCGCCTATCACTTCCAGAAGGCGCAAAAGGCCGACGCGCTGGTGGATATCTGGGGGGCGGACCACGCGGGCACGGTCAAGCGGATCAAGGCGGCGGTGGCAGCCCTGACCAGCGCCGAAGGCGGTGCGCCCAAGCCGTTCGAGATCAAGCTGGTCCAGATGGTCCAGCTGTTGCGCGATGGCGAGCCGGTGAAAATGTCCAAGCGGTCCGGCAACTTCGTCACGCTTTCCGATGTGGTGGATGAAGTGGGCAAGGACGTGGTGCGGTTTACCATGCTCACCCGCAAGCCCGATGCGCAGATGGACTTCGATTTCGCCAAGGTGGTCGAGGCATCGAAGGACAATCCGGTGTTCTATGTGCAATATGCCCACGCGCGGATCTGCCGGAACATTCGCAAGGGCGCGGACGAGGGTTTTGCGCCTTCGGGCGAGAACCTTGCCCTGCTGGGCGAGGAAGAACTGGCGCTGGTCAAGCTGGCTGCGCAGTTCCCGCGTATGGTCGAAGCGGCGGCGGTGGCACGCGAGCCGCACCGGATCGCGTTCTTCCTCAACGATCTCGCCTCGGCGTTTCACTCCTACTACAATCTGGGGAATGACCGGCCGGAGAAGCGGTTCATTGTGGCACATGACTCCGCATTGACTGCAGCCCGCCTTTTCCTCGCCGCGCAAATCGGGCAGGTAGTAAAGAACGGTCTGGCGCTTCTGGGTGTCGAGGCCGCGCAAGAGCTTTGACAAGACAGTTAACCGGCTGGGGCGCAGGGCATGAGTGGTGACGAACAGAATTCCTGGGACGAGCAGGACACAGGCGCGGGCAAGCCGTTCGATGTGGCCGCCGAACTGGGAACTGCGGAACCTGTGGGCGAGCGTCTGGCGCTCGGCGATGAGGAACGCCTGCCCTGGCTTGAAAGCGCGGACGACATCGATGGCGAAGAGGATGACAGCGGCAATGGCCGTCTGATCGGCTTTGCCGTGATGGGGCTGATCGTTCTGGCCGCTCTCATCGGCGGCATCTGGTATGCCACCAACAAGTCCAGCGGCCCGGCCAATGCCGATGGCAGCCTGATCGAAGCGAGCAAGGAGCCGTACAAGGTCGCGCCAAGCGATCCGGGCGGCAAGACCTTTGCCGGAACGGGCGATTCGAGCTTCAAGGTGAGCGAAGGCGAAAAGCCAGGTGCCAACCTCGCAGGGTCAGCTTCACCGACGCCGACTGCGGCCCCTGCGGCCAAGCCAAGTGCAGCGGCGACGGCTGGTGCTCCGAAGCCTGCGCCTGCCACCGGCGGCGTCGGCGTGCAGATCGGCGCTTTTTCGTCAAACGCCACGGCAGAAGCGGCGTGGAGCAAGCTGGCCTCGACCCACGAAGCGCTCAAGGGCCTTTCGCACCGCGTGATCGAGGGCAAGGCCGATATCGGCACCGTCTATCGTCTGCAGGCCGTGGCGGGTGACCTGTCTTCGGCGAGCACGCTGTGCCAGAAGCTGCAGGCCGGTGGCCTCAAGTGCCAAGTCAAGCGCTGACACGCAGACGCAGTCAAGAGTTTTCCCCCGCCAAGCACGATCCCGGCCTTGAGAAAGCGCCGGGATTGCGCGACTCTTGCAGACTATGCTTCCCGTAATTTTCGGGCTTTCCGGCCTATCCTTGACTGATGACGAGCGCGCCTTTTTCCGCGACGCCGACCCTGCTGGCTATATCCTGTTTGGGCGCAACGTGGAGAGCCGGACGCAGCTTCGGGCGCTGACCGACGAACTGCGCGCGCTGCATGGGCGCGAGCGGACGTTCATCTGCATCGACCAGGAAGGCGGCCGGGTCGCGCGGATGAAGCCACCGGTCTGGGAGGCCTATCCACCGGGTGAGCGGTTTGACCGTCTCTATGATCTGGCTCCTGCCAGTGCGATCGAGGCGGCGCGGGCCAATGCTCATGCGCTGGGGCTTGATCTGGCCGAAG
>JAZKBJ010000276.1:7346-12789 GCA_040388685.1 Pseudomonadota bacterium | reverse complement strand
AGCACGATCCGCAAGCCGTGCTCTTTGCCGCGCGGGTCGGTGTGCGCCTCGATGCGCCGCGCGACGAGGGTCTCTTCGCTGACCGGGTCATGGAAGGTGTCGCCGTCGCGCAGGTTGCCGACAACGAAGCGGCGCTCGCCCCAGGGCTGCTCCCAGGTTTCCTTGCCGCTGCCGGTTTCAGAAGCGATGATGCGGTTGCCGCGCGCCATCGTCGGGCCATCTGCCACGATGAAGCCGAGCATGGACGCGCCGACCAGCAGCTTTCCCTTTCGGGTGAGTGTATAGACCGGGCGGCCATCGTTATCGACGCTGACGCTGACGACAAGGCTGCCGTCGGGCGACGCCGCCATAATGGGCTTGCCCGCATCCTGCGCAAAGGCAGCCGGAACGAGGGCGCACGAAAGGGTCAGCGCCAGCGGCGCTGCAAAAGCTGGAATGATACGCATCAGATCCTCTCTTCGATCAGCAACGCGCCGAATGGCGGGAGCTGTCCCGGGCATGCGCCGTTGACCGACGCGATCACTATTCCGTCCTGTACCAGCCCTTCGGGCCAGTCAGCGGGCGTGGACGACAAGTTGAAAAAGCCCGCGATCGATTGGTTGCCACAAACGCGCCGGACCACAAGAAGGCATACGTCTGCTATCACTACGGAAAAGTCCCCAAGCCGAAGCGCAGGGTGGATTTTGCGCAGGCGCAGGAGCTCGGTCGTGAGGTTGAGCAGCGAGCCGGAATCGGCCTCCTGACGGTCAACTGCCCGACCCAGATTATCCTCGCCCACTGGCAACCATGGCGCGCCCGAAGTAAAGCCGCCTTCACTGAGTTGCACTTGCCACGGCATCGGCGTGCGCGCACCATCCCTGGAAAGCGTGAGTGGCCAATTTGCTATGGCCTCGGGGTCCTGTAACTGCTCGAACGGGATATCGACTTGCGTGAGGCCGAGTTCCTCGCCCTGATAAACGATGATGTTGCCGCGAAGGCTTGCGAACAGCATGGCCTTCAGCCGGCCGAACGGCGCGCTGTCCTCAGGCGCGCACCAGCGCGATAGCGCGCGCGGCGCATCGTGGTTTTCGAAAGCCCAGCTCGGCCAGCCCATCCAGGGCTCGTCTGGCCATTTCGTCACGGCTTGCTCAATGAACCGGGGGGTGAGTTGGGGCGCATAGAGGAAGTCGAAGCCGTAAGCGCTGTTGAGCCGGTTCTCGCCTTCGGTGTAGGTCTTCATTTCGGTTTCGGCCAGATCGCCACCCACCTCGGCGACGGTGAACACTGCGCCATATTGGTCGCAAAGCGCCCTCACCCGCTCAAGAAATGGAAGGATATCGGGGTGAGACTGGTTGTAGATCTTGAGTTGATAGTCGAACGGTCGCGTTTTGCGCCTGCCATCATCGGGCGCAGGCGGATTATCGCGCATGGCAGGATCATGCATCAGGAAGTTGAGCGCATCGAGCCGGAAGCCATCCACGCCGCGATCCAGCCAGAACCGCATCGCCAGCAGCGCTTCCTGAACCTCGGGATTATGCGCGTTCATTTGCGGCTGGCTCGAGAGGAAATTATGCATGTAATACTGACGGCGGCGCGCATCCCATGTCCACGCAGGCCCGCCGAATACCGATTGCCAGTTTGACGGCGGTGAACCGTCGGGCTTGGGACCGGCCCAGACGTACCAGTCCGCCTTGGGATTCGAGCGATCCTGCCGGCTTTCGGTAAACCACGCGTGCTCGTCCGAGGTATGCGCAAAGACCTGATCGATGGTGACCTTTAGGCCTAGTTCGTGCGCCCGCTTCACCAGCGTGTCGAAATCGCCCAGCGTACCGAAGATCGGATCGACATCGCAATAATCGGCAACGTCGTAACCGAAGTCCTTCATCGGCGACTTGAAGAACGGCGAGATCCAGATCGCGTCCACCCCCAGCCGCGCGACGTGATCGAGCCGCGAAGTAATACCGGGCAGATCACCGATCCCGTCCCCGTTGGAATCGCAGAAGCTGCGCGGGTAGATCTGATAGATCGCGGCCCCTCTCCACCACGGAGCCTGATGGGGCTGCGAGGGTGACATGGGCTCGACGTGAATTGCGTTCATGAGATCACTTTTCCGGAATTAGAACGTCGTCAGGCGCAGCGCTGCCATTGAGCCAGTGATCAGGCAAGACCGCTAGACTTGCTTGCTTGTCTGTCAGCGTCACGATGTCGCATGGACTTATGACACAATTCCGCCTGAAACCGTCCATTCCTGACGTTTTCTCACCAAGTCTGCGACCAATCGACTCCCTTTTTCGGCATACGTATGCCATCGTCCGGGGGTGGTGTGCGGTGCTGCACGAACCTGTGCAAACGGCTGTTTCGGGCGGACAAAGAGAGTCAATTGCATGAGCCGCAGATCACGCATACAGTCCGGAACTGTCGACCCAGGGGATACACCGGGCGACGGGAGATCACCGGACATGGGGCGCAAGCCATCCAATAAACCGACCAGTTTCGACATTGCCTACCTTGCAGGCGTTTCGCAGCCCACCGTCAGCCGCGCCTTGCGGGGCAGCAGTTCTGTCAGCCTTGCCACGCGGCAGAAGATCGAGGCGATTGCGAGTCAGCTAAATTATACGGTCGACAAGAACGCTTCATCCCTGCGCACGCAGCGATCGAACACGCTGGCGCTGCTGTTTTTCGAAGATCCCACACCTGACGAATCAAACATCAATCCGTTTTTCCTCGCCATGCTCGGGTCGATCACCCGGCATTGCGCCAATCGCGGGCTGGACCTGCTGATCTCGTTCCAGAAGCTGGATGACGATTGGCACAAGCGCTATCAGGATAGCCACCGCGCCGATGGCCTCATCCTGCTGGGATATGGCGACTACACCCACTACGAACCTCGGCTACGCCAGTTGATGCGATCGGGCACCCACTTCGTCCGCTGGGGTTCGGTGGACGAGGCTACGATCGGCGCCACGATAGGGTCGGACAACTTTGGCGCGGGACGGCTGGCCGGTGAACACCTGCTCGCGCGTGGACGCAAGAACATCGCTTTTCTGGGGCAGGCGGATTCACACTATCCCGAATTCGAGCAACGCTATGGCGGGCTCGCCAAAGCCATCGTCACTGCCGGCCTCGAACTGGATCGTGACCTCGTTGTCGATGCCATTTCATCCGAGGAGATCGGGTACAACGCTGCCCGAACCCTGCTCTCACGCGGAAAACCATTCGATGCGATCTTTGCAGGGAGCGACCTGATCGCCATCGGAGCGATGCGCGCACTGGCCGAAGCCGGGCTCTCGGTGCCGCGCGATGTGGCGGTCGTCGGGTTTGACGATATACCTGCCGCCAGCCTGACCACCCCCCCGCTGACGACCGTCATGCAGGACACCCGGCTTGCCGGCGAAGCGCTGGTCGACAGCGTGCTCAGTCAGGTCGAGGGACGCCCACCCGTTCCGCGCATCCTCCCCGCAAGGCTCATCGTGCGCGCCAGCAGCGGCGGCTGATGTTGGCGACGCGGTCCGTCATTCGTATGCGCATCGATTGCAGTAGGGCCGGGATTTTGCGACGAGCATGAGGTAAGCGTGCGTTCGTAACGGCCGCAACAGACGGCTGCGCGGACGGGAGGGGAGGAACGATGACCGCAAAACCACGGCAGGACTTCTGGGGCCTGTGGAACATCAGCTTCGGCTATTTCGGCATCCAGCTCGCCTTTGCGCTGCAGAACGCGAACGTCAGCCGCATCTTCCAGTCGCTCGGCAGCGATGTCGACGATCTCGCCTTTCTGTGGATTGCCGGGCCGGTCACCGGCCTGATCGTGCAGCCACTGATCGGCTATCATTCCGACCGGACCTGGGGACGCCTCGGACGACGCCGACCTTATTTCCTCGCTGGCGCGGTACTCGCTGCTTTTGCCCTCATTGGCATGCCCAACGCCGGTGTCCTGCTCTTGGCGGCAGCGTTCCTGTGGATGCTCGATGCGTCGCTGAACGTTTCGATGGAGCCTTTCCGCGCCTTTGCCGGAGACATGACGCCGGATGACCAGCGCACGCAGGCCTTTGCCATGCAGACGTGGTTCATTGCGTCAGGCGCGGTTCTGGGAAGCCTTGCGCCCGCGCTGTTCAACTGGATCGGCATTGCCAACGTCGCCCCGCCGGGTAGCATTCCCCCTTCGGTTCGCTACAGCTTTTATCTCGGCGCAGCGGCCATCGTGCTGACCGTGGCGTGGACGGTGCTGCGCGTGCGCGAATACAGCCCGCAGGAATTTGCCGCATTCGAGGGACGCCATCCCGATGACGAAGGTGAAGACCATGATCCGCTGTTCTATCCTCGGACGGGACCGGCATGGATGGCACTCGGCATAGTCCTGCTCGCCGTGGTGCCCTGTCTTGGCCTCGACAAGCAACTCTACGTGCTGGGAGCGGCACTGACCATCTTTGGCGCCATCCAGCTTGGCGTTCGGACATTTAAGGCCAAGGGCGCCCTCGCCCGGATCGTCAGCGACCTTGCGCAAATGCCGGTGCAGATGAAGCAGTTGGCGGTCGCTCAGTTCTTCACGTGGATCGGCTTTTTCATCGTGTGGATCTACACGACGCCGGTGGTGACCGTGCAGGCCTTCGGTGCGACCGATAGCACCGGCGCGGCCTACAACCAGGGTGCCGATTGGGTGGGCGTGATGTTTGCCTTCTACAACGGCGTTGCCGCAGTCACCGCATTTGCCCTGCCGTGGGCGGCAAGGCGGATCGGCAATGTCGCAACGCATGCTATCGCACTTCTATGTGGCGCGGCAGGTTTTGTCGGCCTTCTGTTGATCCGCGATCCTAACTTGTTGATGCTGCCGATGGTGGGGATCGGCATCACGTGGGCTTCGGTGCTCTCGATGCCCTACGTGATCCTGACTCGCGCCCTGCCGCCGCGCAAGTTTGGAATTTACATTGGAATATTCAACTTTTTCATCGTGATACCGCAACTCGTCGTTGCAACATTGATGGGTGGGATCATGCGCAGCTTCTTCCCCGGCGAACCGCGCTGGACGATGTTGGTCGGCGCGCTGATGATGGCTGCCGCCGCCGCTGCAATGATACTGGTACGCGAAGCTGACAAGGACAGGACGTAATGAGCACGCAAGGACTTATCGGCGCGGTTGAAGCGGGTGGCACGAAATTCTTGCTGGCGCTGACCACGCAGGACGGTGACATTCTCGCCCGGACGCGGATGCCCACGAATACGCCGACCGAAACATGGCCCGCGATGCAGGATTTCTTTGCGCAGGCCTCCGCAGCGCACGGTCCGATCGCTGCGTTTGGTGTCGCCAGCTTCGGCCCGATAGACATCGATCCCGTATCGCCTGCCTATGGCACCTTCACCACCACGCCAAAGGCGGGTTGGTCCGGTGCGCGTTTTCACGATGCGCTGGCAAACTTCGGCGTGCCGATCAAGGTCGCTCTGGACCCACTCACTACCGTAGTGCGTGGTG
>JAZKBJ010000276.1:3170-7336 GCA_040388685.1 Pseudomonadota bacterium | reverse complement strand
ATACCGACGTGAATGGCGCGGCTATCGGCGAGTGGATGGCTGGCGCTGGTCAAGGCTGCCGTACGCTCGCCTATACAACCATTGGGACTGGCGTGGGCACCGGCGTTGTCCGTGATGGCCGCTCGCTGATGGGGATTTCACATTTCGAGAGCGGCCATATCGTGCCGCCCCAGAACCACGCGGCCGATCCCTTCCCCGGCATCTGCCCCTATCACGGCAATTGCCTTGAAGGTCTGGCCAGCGGTCCCGCCATCGAACGGCGCTGGGGGCGCAGCCTCGACAAGCTCTCGGCAGAGCCAGGCGCGGTCGCACTGATCGCAGACTACATCGCCCACCTCGCCGCGACGCTGGTATTGCTGCACATGCCTGATCGCCTGATATTCGGCGGCGGCGTGATGAAGGCGCCCGGACTGATCGAAGCGGTGCGCACCGCCACCGGCGCAAAGCTCAATGGCTATGTCAGCCATCCCCGGCTCGACGAAGGGCTGGAACGCTATATCGTCACCCCCGGCCTTGGCGACGATGCGGGGATCACCGGTGCGATCGAACTGGGCCGTCAGGCCTTGGCGCGGGGATAGGCCACCTGCATTTCGCCTGTGCCGCGCAAGGCCCAGGCTTCACCGGCAAGGCGGTGCTGCTGCGTGAGGCAGGCAGCTCCGCGATCGGCAAGCACTTCGATACTGCCGCTGTCGAGCCAGATTTCGGCGGGTCCATTGCCAGCCACTGGCATCGCGCTGGTCAGGTCCAGTTGCGGCGTGACAGGGTCAGCGCGGGTCACCGAGAGCTTGCCTGCCGCCATTGCGCAACGAACTGTTCTGCCTGCATCGTCCGACAACGCAAATGTCCAATCGTGGCGGGTATCCACAAGGAGCAAGGCTGCTGCCGGCATCGGATGGCATCCATCGGCAAGGACGAGACGCTCGGGCGCTCCGAACAGGGCCCGGCAGGCAGGCTCAACCGTTTGCACAAGCACATGGCCAGTACCGACACGGCGCAGCGCCATGCGCCGGGGCAGGCTCATCGCTCCGCGCCAGCCCTGCAGAGGGAGGTGTTTCTGCACGTGGTGATTGCCCATCCAGCCAAGCCACGCCGGCCTGCCAGCATCATCACGAGGGTTTTGCCAGCCTATCGCCGCGTAGAATTCGTTGCCGTAGTCGGCAAGCTGCCACCCCGTTTCGGGCACGAACCGCATGCCATCGAATGTGCCGACACGGTAAAGCGCGCCCGATCCGGGAGCACCTGAAAAGACATCAACCTTGAACAGCCAGCGCGTTTCGCGCGTGCCTTCTACCGGAAGTTCAATCAGATAGGGACATTCCCAGAGATGACCCGGCGCACCGCCGGTCGGCACTTCGGAAAGCTCGGTCCAGTGTTTCAGGTCCGAAGAGCCATAAATCAGCGCGCGGTTTTCGTCCGACAGCACCACCGCCATGATCCATTTACGGGTCGGCTCATGCCAGAACACGCTGGGATCGCGGAAATCCGCCAGTTGCCGATCAAGCACGGGATTGTCGGCATACTTCGTGAAAGTTCGTCCACCGTCGGCGCTTGCGGCGATCGATTGGGACTGGTGTGGGCGATCGGTGCGGGCGCCGGTATAGATCGCGATCATCGCATCACGGCCAAACCCGGCGGTATCGGCATGATCGACCACGGCAGAGCCGGAGAAGATCATTGTGCTGTCAGCCTCGGCCAAGGCCACCGGCAGTTCCTGCCACTGCGCCAGATCGACGCTGACCGCGTGGCCCCACGACATGTGACCCCATTCCTCGCCGAACGGGTTGTACTGATAAAACATGTGCCATTCCCCATCGTGCCAGACGAGGCCGTTGGGGTCGCTCAACCAGTTGGCTGCGGGGGCATAGTGATAGCGTGGGCGCATCTCAGGGCCTCGTTGAAGGTATTACGTCAAAGGCGATGGTCATCCGTTCTCCGTCGGTGAACGGAGCGGTGCCGTGCCACATGGTCGAAGGGAACAAGGCTAGGCGGCCCGGTACGGGGACAACATGTCCGTAAGATTCGAGCGGTAGTTTGAGTTCGGGCGGAGGCGCGCCGAATTGCAGACGCCCGGCAGGCGGCGCTCCGAGCTGGTCAATTGCTGGCACGGTCACGTAAAGTGCGGAACTGATCCAGCCCATAGGATGGGTGTGCATGGCATGGAAACCGCCGGGGCGCAGCCGAACCGACCAGCTTCCTGCGAACAGGAAAGGCCCGCGCGGTGCGGCAAGCAACGGATGCGCGGGGTCGGCTGCGGGCAGTTCGTCGATATAGGCCCGCACGGCCCGTTCAATCTTCACGCGGGCACCCGCGATAACCGGATCGATACGCAGTAGCAGCGGGCGTTCCGTCTGCGTGCCCCCCCGCACCGACTGTTCGTGCCACGGTTGCTGCATCGTGTGCAGGCGGCGCAGGGTTGCGGCAAGTTCGACAAGTTCACCGGCGCTGAAGTCGAGGTCGAAGCTGCGAACATCACGCATGCCGCCGTCGAGCCAATCAGCCCGCGCATCGCCTAGCAGCCGCCACGTCAGCGACAGATAGGACCAGAACGCGCGCATGGCAGGCCTGCCCGCATGTTTCAGGCAGACACTCCGCGCCCGTTCCACCTGTCCGCCGCGCAGGAAATGCCGCACCCGGGCGAGATCGAGCCCCACGTCCTCTATCTGCTCCACACCGTCGAACAGCGCAGGATCGTCCTCGCCTTCGCCGCTTTCGCTGGCGATGAACAGCTTGCCGAGCAGCGAGGCCTGACGCTCTCCAAGGTGCGCCTCTGCATCGGCAATCACCGCGCGTGCATCGTCCCACTCTCGCGCGGTGGCAAGGATGTGGAACCACGCCATGCGCAAACCGAAATTGCCCGGATCACGTTCGATTGCCGGGATGAAGCTGCGCGCGAAATCCGCGTCTCCCGCTGTTGCGCGCATGCCGCAGAGGCTACGGTGACCGTCAATCCAACCGGGGTTGGCAACAAGGACAGCCTCGAGCACGGCTTCCCCCTCCGCATGCCTTCCCTCAGCCGCAAGCGCTGTCGCCCGGCTGCGTTGCAGGTCGATGCGCTGTGGCGCAAGGTCGGCCGCACGGGCGTAAAAGTCCGCCGCTTCTAGCCCCGCCTCGAACGATATCTGGGCCAGACCGAGAGCGGTATTGGGGTCGTTCGGCGCAAGACGCGCTGCATCGCGGATCGCGTCAAGCGCGCCGCCAAGGTCCTGCACCTCACGCAGGGCTATGGCGCGTTGCAGCAAGGCCGCAGCATCCGCCATCACGCCTTGCAGTGCACCGCGATGTAGTCCTCATGCGTCGGCTGCTGATCGGCGGCGTGCACCATCGCAGCACGCAGCTTGCCCAGCCATTCGCGCCCATCCACGCCGCGATAGTCGGCGAGCGGGTCGGTGCGCTGGGGCATGTTGCCCTGTCCGACATGCACCGCAAGCCATGACGGCGGCCCGAACAGATCCGCATCGCGCTGCACCAGCCTGCCGTAGCGGCGGAAGTGTTCGATCTTCGTTTCCAGGGTATCGGGAATGCCCATGGCTGCACAGTAGCGCCACAGCTCGGAATCGTCGCGCTCGGTCAGCTTGTAGTGCAGGATCAGGAAGTCTCTAATGCGCTCATATTCGCTGGTGGCGATGCGGTTGTATTCCTCGATTACCAGCGGGTCGAATGTGCGATCGGGAAACAGCGCGAGCAGCTTGGAGATGCCGGTCTGGATCAGGTGGATCGAAGTCGATTCCAGCGGCTCCATGAAGCCGCTCGACAAACCGATAGCCACGACGTTCTTTTCCCAGAAGGTCTTGCGGCGCCCGGTCACGAAGCGCAGCGGTCGCGGCTCGCCAAGCGCCTTGCCGTCAAGCCGCGAAAGCAGCTTTTCTGCCGCTTCCCCGTCCGACAGGAAGTGGCTGCAATAGACGTAGCCGTTGCCGGTGCGATGCTGCAGCGGAATGTGCCACTGCCACCCCGCCTCGCGCGCGGTGGAACGGGTGTATGGCGTGAGCGGATAGGCATTTTCGCAAGGCACGGCCATTGCCCGGTCGCACGGCAGCCAATGCGTCCAGTCCTCGTAACCGGCTTTCAGCGCACCCTCGATCAACAGCCCGCGAAAGCCCGAGCAATCGATGAACAACTCGGCCTCGACCCGCCGTCCATCTTCAAGGCTTACCCCGGTGACGAAG
>JAZKBJ010000276.1:2282-3160 GCA_040388685.1 Pseudomonadota bacterium | reverse complement strand
TGCCCTCGACCCGGGTTACACCTTTCGCCTCCGAATAAGTGCGCAAGAACCGGGCGTAGAGGCCTGCGTCGAAGTGGTAGGCGTAATCGTAGGTAGACATGACACTACGCTGATCGGGCGATGGCGGGGCGAAGCGGTTCTGCTTCGCCAGCACCCATGCCATGGCATGATCGTCAAGCGGTGCGTTCTCGCCCTCTTCCCTCGCCCGCAGCCAATACTGGTGCAGGTTCACGATGTCGAACGCGCGGCCATGCGGCCCGAAGGGATGGAAGTAACGGTTGCCGAGCTTCGCCCAATCGACGAATTCGATGCCGAGCTTGAACGTGCCCTTCGTCGCGCGCATGAATTCTCGCTCGTCGATCTGAAGGGTCTCATTGAAAGTGCGGATCGGCGGGATCGTGGCTTCGCCCACGCCGACCGTGCCGATGTCTTCGGATTCGACCAGTGTGATCGAGCAATTGTGGCGAAGCGCCTGCGCCAGCGCGGCTGCTGTCATCCATCCGGCAGTGCCGCCGCCGATCACGGCAAGCGAACGGATCATCTGGTCGGACCTGCTCATGAAACGCCTCTCCTCACGCGTAACCCGATAGACCCTAATGATAGTGGAACGGAAGGGCGGCAACGCTTCACGCGCAGCCACCCTCCAGTTCATGGCCCCTCATGCGACCCGAGGGGCTTTCGGAATCAGAAGTTGTAGCGAACTGAACCCGAGAATGTACGGCCCAGCGCAGGTGCGCCACCAATCACGACGGGGTTGGCCGCCGCATCTGCGATGCCGCCGTTGCCGCGCAAGTCGAACGTATCGAACAGGTTGTAGACCTGCAGACCCAGTTCGAGGTTCTTGATCGGATAGACGCGCAGCGACGGGTTGAAGATCG
>JAZKBJ010000276.1:0-2272 GCA_040388685.1 Pseudomonadota bacterium | reverse complement strand
AGCCGTTGCTGTCAATCGCGCTGGTCTGCCCGGTCATGGCCATGCCCACAGTCGCCATCTCGCCAATGTCGTAGTTGGCCGAGACAGTGTAGATCAGGTCAGGAATGCCATCTGCGCGGACGAAGGTTGCAGCACCTGCGCCCTGCTTCTTCGCCTTCGAGTAGGTGGCGTTACCGACAAGGCTGAAGCCCCCGTTGCGATAGGTGCCGAAGAATTCCGCCCCGCTCGACTTATACTTGGCATCGATCACGCAGCCGCCCGCGCCGCCCGGGCACTTCGTGGCCGAGAGTTCGAATGTCGATTGCTTGAAGCTGCCCTTCAGCAGGGTCAGTTCCATCGTGAAGCGGCCGCCAAGCAGATCGCCACGGCTCTTGATGCCGAGTTCGTGTTGCTTGACGAAATCCACCGAAGGCGTGATGCCATCGGCGGTGCAGCCGTTCGAGCCGATATCGGCCGAGGTGCACAGCGCGCCATCGTCGCGGATTTTTCCGCCCAGGGTCTGGCGGTCACCGTTGAAGCGGCCACCGCGCGACGTGCGGGCAAAGATCGATATGTTGGGCGAAACCTTGAACAACCCGCCGAACGTGTACGAGGTGTAGCTGCGCGTGTAGTTGAGCTGCTCGCGCGTGCCGTTCGAAGTGATGGTCGGGATCGTCACGCCATTGCTGACAACGTTGAATTCCGCGCCACCCGCAAGCGCGTAACCGCTGGCCTTGACCCGCTCGAACCGGACCGACCCGTCGATGTCGAACATGTCGTGGTCGAAATCGAGCGAGAGGTAGGGTGCGGTGTTGGCATAGGACAGGTCGTAGTCGCGCGCGCAGCAATTGCCCCAGTTGTTGTTGTAGCCAGACGTGCCCGCCTGCGTCAGCTTGTTGCCCGCGCTGTCGAACAGGTCGAGCTGAGAGGGATTGTCGCCGCTGAGTTCGCGCAGCGACTTGTTCACATGCCAGTCCATCGCGATCTTCTGGTTCATGTAGAACACACCGGCGCGCGCCGTGACCTTGCCGGCGCCGAATTCGTACTTTCCGGCCAGCGTCAGATCGTTGGCGAAGCTGCCGATGTCACGGATGTTGGTACGGACATTGACGTTGTTGTCGAGATAGGCGTCGGTGAACAGCTCGCCCGCCTTAAGGCCGCTGGCATAGCGGATCGCAGCGACGGTCTTGCCGTCGAATTCATAGTGGAGCTGGCCGCCGAACGCCTTGGCGTTGGTGGTGATCCCGTCCATCTTGACGCGCTCGAGATTGCCGTCGCGGTTATAGATCAGGAAGTCCTGATTGTAGATCGAGTAGTTCGAGCTGTCGCGGCCATCGAAGCCGGGATAGGGGCGGATGTCGCCGACATTCTTGCCCGAAATCTTGGCAAGGGCAGGCGCGCCGGTGTAGTTCGGTTCCTGCGTGTCGGCGTACTTGAAGTTCAGGCGGAAGAAGCCCTTGCCGCCGTCGAATTCCTTGGTGAGGTTGCCCTTTACCTGGATCGAATCCGACACGGTGTAATCGGCATGAAGCGGCCCGCGGCCGTTTTTGAAATATCCACCGACATGGAAATAGGTGGTGTCATTGATCGGGCCGCCATAGCGGAAATCTACGCGGGTTTCGTCATAACCGAAGCCCTTGCCGACCGAGACGAAGCCACCTTCCTGCTTTCCGGTGTGGCTGATGTAGTTGATGACGGCGCCCGGAGCCTGCGAGGCGAAGGTCGTGGCCGAACCACCGCGAACGCCTTCGATATTGGCAACCGACGGATCGAAACGCGTCCAGTAGTCGTTGTTGCCGAACTGGATGTCGCCGAACAGCACGGTCGGCAGGCCATCTTCCTGGATCTGGACGAAAGGCGAACCACCCGTGGCCACCGGAAGGCCGCGCACCGCGATGTTCGAGTTGCCGCCGGGACCTGACGTACCTGCCACCTGAATGCCCGGAATTGTACGGAAGACTTCTGCTTCCGAGCTGGGCTTGAGGCTCTGGATCGTCTCAGCCGAGATCGAACTGACCGAGACTGACGAATTGAGCTGCGTCTTGTCGCGCCCGGATGCTGTAACGACGATCGCGTCGAGGCCAACCGATTCCGGAGCAACTTCCGCGCTTTCGGCCTGCGCTGCATCTTGCGCCATTGCGGGTGAAACCATCAAAGCACTCGAAAGCGCAATGAACGAGACGCAGGTATGCAAGGGTGTCAGCTTCATAAAATCCTCCCACCAAGAAGCTCCTGCGTTTGAATTGCAGGAATCGGTCGATAACTTGATAGACCCGACTGCAATCGTTTGCAA
>JAZKBJ010000275.1:973-2449 GCA_040388685.1 Pseudomonadota bacterium | reverse complement strand
CTACGGGGTTAAAGATGACGGCACGTATGCGATGCAGGCTGCCACCAACAAGGCCATGGGGCGTACATGATCTCAGTAGCGCACCAGTCCGTCGCTGGCACGGCATCCACTCCCACCGCCAGCGTGCCGCTCAATGTCGTGATCGGTTACTGGAATTTCGTGCTGGATCCGGGCGTAGTCGAATATGCGTTCGGCATCGTCACGCTATTGCTCAACGCCATCCTGCTCTGGCCATGGCGCAGGGAATTGATCGGCCTGCTGCGTTGGTAGCCTGTGATATATCGGCCATATTGCCAGTTTCGTATGCTTGGGATACTTTTTCGTCCTGTGGGATGACTCGCTGACGACCAGCAATAGCGTCGCGGTGGGCGAAGAGAGGGATGCAGGGCATGGCTCATGATGTTCTAGATCGTGTGGAGTGCGTCCGCTGAGCGCGGTCGAGCGTTTTTCCACCCGGCTGGTGCCGCCACCGCGTCGCCAGCGTTTCTGGCGAGAGGTCGTTGCCGAAGCCTTCCCCGGCATGACCGCCCACGCGCCCGAAGGCATCAAGGCGGATCTGGCGCGCTGGTCGCTGGGCGGCGTGGGGCTGGCGCGGGCACGCAGCGAACGGGCGCAGGTCAGCCGGATCGCAACCGATGGAGAGGAACGGCATCTGCTGCTCCATCTGCTCCATCGCGGGTCGGTGACCATGTTGCACGGCGATCGCAGCAGTATTGCCCGCGTGGGCGACATCGTGATCGCCGATGACCGCCACCCCTATTCCATCGACATTTCGCAGTATAACGACTGCCTGATCCTGCAAATACCGGTTGCGATGATGGGCGATGATATTGCGGGGCGCGACTGGCATGGTTGCCTGTTGCCGTCCACCAACCCCCATGTCCTGTTCATGGCCCATATGCTCCACGGCCTGTGGTCGCAGCGCGACCAGTTTGATCATCTGGATGACGATGCCGGGATATTGCTGGCCGATGCGGCGCAGATGATGTGCCGTCGCAGCACATTGGAAAGGCCATCCATCCACCAGCTGCGCTCGCCGATTGAATATGCGCTGGAACATCTGGGCAATCCCGACCTTGGCACGGCGCTGATCGGCCAGGCGCTGAACCTGTCGCCGCGCGCCGTGCAGAAAAATTTCGTCCGTCAGGTCGGGCTGACGCCGACCGCCTTCATCACCGTGCGACGCCTCGAACGCGCCGCCGCGTTGCTGGCGTGCGATGATGGACGCACGATTACCGACGTTGCGTTCGAAGTCGGTTTTAACGATTCCGCCTTCTTCACCCGCTGTTTTCGCAAGCATTTTGGCGTCGCGCCGAGCCAATGGCGAAGCACCAACGGGCGTTCGCTTGCGTCCTGATCCCAGGTTCGTCTGAATCCAAGACCTTTGCCTCCATAGCGCCTATCAGGACATCAAGCCGCCGATACAGGCGCGATGTTCCAGGGGAGATGAAGATGGGCAAGTCCATGATTGCGATG
>JAZKBJ010000275.1:0-963 GCA_040388685.1 Pseudomonadota bacterium | reverse complement strand
CGCAGGATGCCGAACAAAGCGGCGGCATCGCAGAAATCGTCGTAACCGCGCAGAAACGCGCGGAAAATGTGCAGGACGTGCCGATCGCCATTTCGGCCTTTACTTCTGAATCCTTGCAGGAACGGGCCGTCGGCAGCGTGGCGCAGCTCTCGGCTATCACCCCCAACGTCAATCTGGACGCAGGCACGCCTTTCTCCGGCTCCACCGCCGTGCTGTCCGCCTATATTCGCGGCATCGGCTCGGACGATTTCGCCTTCAACATCGATCCGGGCGTCGGCATCTATCTGGACGGCGTCTATCTCGCCCGTACCGTCGGCGCGAACCAGGATCTGCTGGACGTCGAACGGGTTGAAATCCTCAAGGGGCCGCAAGGAACGCTGTTTGGTCGCAACACGATCGGCGGCGCGATCTCCATCGTCACTGCCGATCCGGGCAACGCGTTCAAGGCGAAGGGCGATGTGACGGTGGGCAGCTACAATCTGTTCCAGGCGCGCGGATCGGTAACCGTCCCCATCACCGATGGCCTCAGCTCTGCCTTGACCTTTGGCATCAAGTCGCGCGACGGGTTCCTCAAGCGCCTGCGCTATCCGGACCAGCGCGCCAATAATGCGCCCCTCTTCACCGCCTTTTCCGCCGCTGGCTATGACAGCGCCAACAAGGAAGGGGCCAACGATAACTGGAACCTGCGCGGAAAGCTGCGCTGGGACAATGGCGGCGCTGTGCGGGCGACCTTCTCCGGCGACTATAGCAAGGACAAGGGGACGTCCGCCAACAAGCTGATCGGCACGGCTGAATTCGTACCGGGCAATTTCGCTGGCACGACCAACCTGCCCGGTATGGCCTTCGACCCCACCGGGACTACCGGCTTCCTGTTTGCCGGCCTGTATAATTTCTGCATCGGCAGCACGGGCGCGGAAATTGCGGCGCGCAACGCCCAGGCGCTGTGCGGCGGCATCATGGACG
>JAZKBJ010000274.1:5289-5724 GCA_040388685.1 Pseudomonadota bacterium | reverse complement strand
GCGGAAACCAAAACCAAGTCGTCGCATCAGTTAAAGCAGGAAGGCGGCGATGACCAACGCGGGCAGGCGCGTTTCAAGCAGCAGGCCTTCCCAGATGCGGACTTCTACGGGCACCCAGTTGGCCGCGCTGAACGCGGCAAGGGCAGAGATGACCAGAACCCAGAAAATTGTGCGCAGCATGCTCACGCCTCTCGCTCGATGACCAGCCCGTCCGCCGCCGATGCTAGGGCAGGCAGACGCGCTTGGCCAGTCCCTCCGGCGCGAGGGCTATTCAGGTCTCTCCGAACACCCGCGCGAAGATCGTGTCGATCGCCTTGAAGTGATAGTCGAGGTTGAACTTTTCCTCGATCTGCTCAGCGGTCAGCACGGCGGCCACTTCGGGATCTGCCTTGAGCAGTTCCATCAGCGAAAGCTGGCCATCCGATTCCCAGACCT
>JAZKBJ010000274.1:3818-5279 GCA_040388685.1 Pseudomonadota bacterium | reverse complement strand
TGCGCTGGACAAGGCGGTACGAGGCATCGCGCTCCAGCCCTGCCTGCGTCAGCGCGAGCAGGACGCGCTGCGAGTGAACAAGGCCACCCATCTTGTCGAGGTTCTTCTGCATCCGCTCGGGGTAAATGAGCAGCTTATCGATCACCGAGGTGAGGCGGCCCAGTGCGAAGTCGAGCGTGATCGTGGCATCGGGGCCGATGAAGCGTTCGACCGACGAGTGCGAGATATCGCGTTCGTGCCACAGCGCCACGTTTTCGAGCGCGGGGGTGACGGCCGAGCGGACCATGCGGGCAAGGCCGGTGAGGTTTTCGGTCAGGATCGGGTTGCGCTTGTGCGGCATCGCCGACGAACCCTTCTGGCCGGGCGAGAAGTATTCTTCCGCTTCCAGAACTTCGGTGCGCTGCAAGTGGCGAACTTCGATTGCGAGACGTTCGATGGAGCTGGCGATCACGCCGAGCGTGGCGAAGTACATCGCGTGGCGGTCACGCGGGATGACCTGCGTGGACACCGGCTCGACTTCGAGGCTCAACTTTTCGGCGACGTATTCCTCTACCGACGGGTCGATATTGGCAAACGTTCCGACCGCGCCCGAGATGGCGCACGTGGCCACTTCAGCGCGCGCGGCGACTAGGCGCGCACGGCAGCGGGTGAACTCGGCATAGGCCTCGGCGAGCTTCTTGCCGAACGTGGTTGGCTCGGCGTGAATGCCGTGGCTGCGGCCGATGGTCGGCGTATACTTGTGTTCGAGCGCGCGGCGCTTGATTGCGGCAAGCAGCGCGTCGATGTCGGCAATCAGCAGGTCCGATGCGCGGGCAAGCTGAACGCTGAGCGTGGTGTCGAGCACGTCGGAGCTGGTCATGCCCTGATGCATGAAGCGCGCTTCGGGGCCGACCTGCTGGGCGACCCAATCGAGGAACGCGATAACGTCATGCTTGGTCACGGCCTCGATCGCATCGATCGCGGGCACGTCGATGGTGGGGTTCGTTGCCCACCAGTCCCACAGCGCCTTGGCACCCGAAGGCGGCACGACGCCCAGTTCACCCAGCTTTTCGGTGGCGTGTGCCTCGATCTCGAACCAGATGCGATAGCGCGCCTCAGGCTCCCAGATCGCGGTCATGGCGGGGCGGGCGTAACGGGGGACCATGTTCGACTCCGATGCAATGCGTGCGCGTGCGTTATGCCGGGGCCGCTACGGCGGGGGGGCGGCAAAGGCAAGGGCTGACGGGGATCAGCTTGGATAACCCGGCTCTTTTTCACCCTCACGACTGGCGGTGCTCCGCTTATGCTATATACAAAGAAATATAGGGATTCGCTTCAGGGGGAAATTGTCTTGCGGACCAAGTTTTTGCATGTGCTGATGTCTGGCGCGGTTCTGGCTGGAGGGTCCGCCGCCCGTGCCGAGGATAACGAGGCGCCTTTCCGCGCCGATCCGGCGGCGGGGTCGATCGTGGTGACGGCGCG
>JAZKBJ010000274.1:3423-3808 GCA_040388685.1 Pseudomonadota bacterium | reverse complement strand
CAACCAGCAGGTGCCGGTTGCGGTTTCGGTGGTTGGGGGCGACTGGCTCGACCGCGCCTACACCGTGAACACGCAAGGGCTGTCCACGCTGGTGCCGGTCCTCAACTATTCGTCGGCGAACCCTCGCAACACCGCGTTCACCATTCGCGGGCTGGGGTCGAGCGTGGTTGCGGTCAGCCAGGCCAATGACGGGCTCGAAGCAGGCGTGGGTTTCTATGTCGATGGTGTCTATCATGCCCGCCCTGCCACTGCCGCGTTTGACTTCTCCGACATCGAACGCATCGAGGTGCTGCGCGGGCCGCAGGGCACGCTCTACGGCAAGAACACCACGGCAGGCGCAATTCATGTGATTTCGCGCGCGCCAGAGTTCACCCCGCACGCGTCG
>JAZKBJ010000274.1:2650-3413 GCA_040388685.1 Pseudomonadota bacterium | reverse complement strand
GCCCGTGCTTCGGCAACAGGGCCGATCAGCGATACGCTCGCCTATCGCCTATCGGGGACGCTGACCCGGCGCGACGGCGTGATCCGCAATGTGAATACCGGCCGCGATCACAACGGCCTTGGTACGCAGGCGGTACGGGGCCAACTTTTGTTCACGCCGTCTGCCGACCTGCGTCTGCGGGTCAGCGCGGATTTCACCAACTTCGAAAGCAATTGCTGCACGCAAGTCTACCTGCGTGTCGGCGAAAGCTTGCGCCGGGCATCCCGGCAGTATCCCGCTTTGGCCGCTGGGCTGGGCTACACGCCGCCAAGCACAAACCCCTATGACCGGGTAACCGACATTGACGCCGCGCTGGGGGTGAATACCAATGAAGGCGGGGTGGCCGCAACGCTCGACTGGAATGCGGGGCCGGTCACGCTGACATCGATCAGCGCGTGGCGGTTCTGGAACTGGGACGCCGACAACGACCGCGATTACACGGGCGTGCCGATACAACTGGTGCAACATATCCCTTCGCGTCAGGACCAGTACAGCCAGGAATTGCGCATCGCTTCGAACGGCGATGGCGCGCTGGGATACGTTGCCGGGGTCTATGCCTTTCATCAGAAGCTGACCGGAACGCCGATAAGCATTTATGGGCCGCAGGCCGCATATTGGCTGATTGGCCCGACCACGGGCACCAGCAATACGCCGGTTCCGGCCAATCTGCTCGACGGTTATGGAACAACCGGCACCACGAAATTTACCTCGACCAGTTATGCCG
>JAZKBJ010000274.1:1169-2640 GCA_040388685.1 Pseudomonadota bacterium | reverse complement strand
TTTGCAGTCGCTCGTGCTTACAGGCGGCTTACGCTATACGCACGAGGACAAATCCGGCACTTATGACACGACCGTTTTTGGCGGGCTGCAAACGGCGAACACCGCGTTGCAGAGCGCCAAGCTTTCGATCATCCGCCCGCAAAGCTATGCGGCAAGCGACAGCGGCGGCAGTTTTTCAGGCAGGGCAAACCTTGCCTGGACCATCCGCGAAGGAGCCATGGTCTACGCCAGTTTCGCGCGGGGCTACAAATCTGGCGGGATCAACATGTCGGGCCTGCCGCTTGACGCGCAGAACAGGCCGGTGCTGACGACGGCGGTGATCCGGCCTGAACGCAACACAACCTGGGAAGCGGGCATCAAAAGCCAGTGGCTGGGCAAGGCGCTGACCTTCAATCTTGCCGTTTACGATACGCGGGTGCGCGACTTTCAGGCGACCGTTGTCGATTCCAACCAAACCGTGGCGCTGCGCGGCTACCTTTCGAACATCCCGGCGGTTGAAGTGAAAGGAGTCGAAGCCGACGCGGTGGTGCGGCTTGATGGCCTGACCCTGACCGGCGCGCTGGCCTATGCGAACGGCGAATACGCCGATTATCCCGCCGGACCCTGTCCGCTGGAGGTGCAGACGGCGGCAACGACAGCCTGCGATCTCACGGGAAAACGCCTTTCAGGTTTGCCCCGCTGGTCCGAGACGCTATCAGCGGACTATGTGCTGCCGCTGGCGGAAGGATCGGTGCTGTTCCACGCCGACAGCAATTGGCGCAGCGGATCGCCGGGCGAGCCAACGCTGTCGCGCTATACCTTCATTGACGGCTACAACCTGACCAACGCGAGTCTTGGCTATCGCGGTGAAGGCTGGGAACTCTCGGTGTTTGCGCGGAACCTGTTCGCGTCTGACTATATCCAGTCGGTGACGATTCAGGCGGGCAATTCCGGCCTGATCCTTGGCCTGCCCAGCGATCCGCGCACGGTGGGGCTGACCTTGCGGGCGTGGCAATAATTCAGGCATCGGGGCGGGCGTTCAGATCAACCCTTGCGACTTGAGCGAGGTGTGGCCTTCGCGGCCGACGATGATGTGATCGTGCACGGACATGCCCATCAGGCGCGCGGCTTCCATGATCTTTTGGGTGATCTGGATGTCGGCGCGGCTGGGCTTGGGCGATCCGGATGGGTGGTTGTGGACAAGAATCATCGCGGCCGCGCCCACGTCCATGCCCTTCTTGATGACCTCGCGGGTGTAGATCGGGCTTTCGTCTAGCGTCCCTTCGCTGACGAGGTGATCGAGGATCAGCATGTTCTGCGTGTTGAGATAGAGCACCCGCACCCGCTCGACATTCAGGTGCGCCATGTCGATGTGCAGGTAATCGAGCAAGGCCTGCCAGTTCGACAGGACCGGCTGTTCGCGCACCGCAGCGCGGGCAAGGCGGCGGGCGGCGAGCGCGACGATGCGCAAGACCGCCGCGCTGGTCTCGCC
>JAZKBJ010000274.1:0-1159 GCA_040388685.1 Pseudomonadota bacterium | reverse complement strand
TTGGGCCTGGCAGCGCGTCTCCAAACGACCAAGGGGGATCGGCGCTGAGCACGCCTGCCAAACTGCCGAAGCGCTGGATTAGCGCACGCGCAATCGGCTTGGTATCGATGCGCGGCCGCGCGACCATCAGCAGGTATTCGATGACTTCGTGATCGGCGAGGGCGTCTTCTCCGCCGGTCATCAGTCGCTTGCGCAGGCGGGCGCGGTGGCCGCTACTGTCGGAACCGTCCAAGCCCTTGGCGCTGCTTTCGCCAGAATCCTGTTCAGGAAAGAGTCGGGTTTGGTCGGCCATGAGTCCGTTCGGCGGGCACCACAATTATTGTCGTGCGTTCAGTGCCGTGCATTGCCGAAGCGGGGGGAGTGCGCAAGAAGGGGGCAGATGGCAGATCGTTTCGAAATGGCGGAATCCGACGCGCTGCCGGTTGCGGTGCAGGGTAGCCGGCGCTCGCGCTGGCAACGGATCGCTGTGCCTGCGCTCGCCATCGTGCTGGTGGCTGGCGGCGGGCTTTGGCTGTCACGCAACCAACTGGCCGACCGCATCATCATGGGCCAGATCGAAGCCTACGGTTTGCCTGCCACTTATGAAATTGAATCCATCGGGCCGCGCACGCAGGTCCTGCGCAACGTTGTCGTGGGAGACCTCAAGCGGCCCGATCTGACAGTAGAGCGCGTGCTGGTGGGGATTGAATATCGCCTCGGCACGCCGGTGATCGGATCGGTCAAGCTCGTCCGGCCAAGGGTTTACGGGCAATATCTGCAAGGCAAGCTGAGCTTCGGGTCGCTCGACAAGGTGCTGTTTGCGCCGACCAAGCCGAATGAACCGTTCGCCTTCCCCAAACTCGATCTTACGGTCGAGGACGGGCGCGGGCTGATGCTGACGGACTTCGGCAAGGTTGGGCTGAAGCTGGATGGCAGCGGGGCATTGCAAAACGGATTTGCCGGAACGCTGGCTGCGATTGCGCCGCGCGTGGCGGGCGAGGGCTGCGTGGGCAATGGCGCCAGCCTGTTCGGCAAGGTATCCATCCGTGATGAACGACCTTCGCTGTTCGGACCGCTGCGGCTGGCCGGGCTTGCCTGCGAGGGCGGCGTGCAATCAGGTGCGGCGACGGTTGAACTTGATTTTCTGGCCGACAAGGGACTGCGCGGTTTCGCGGGCAAT
>JAZKBJ010000273.1:9729-13352 GCA_040388685.1 Pseudomonadota bacterium | reverse complement strand
AGTTCGCGATGAATGTGCGCGTGCTCGATGCGTTCAAGAAGATCGACGGCAAGTGGCGCGTGGTGCAGCAACACCTGTCGTTCCCGGTCGATCCGGCCACAATGAACGCGCTGACCGACGCGCCGATCCAGCCACGCACGCTGACGTGGTCGGCGCAGCCACTCGCCCCGGTTTCGACCACGCCGGAGAAGGCCAAGGCCGAGATCAAGGAATACATGGACGTCGGCGGCGCGTCGGTCGGGCTGGACAAGCTGATGAACTATTATGGGCCGGGCGACGATACCCTGCTCTACGATGCGTTCAGCCCCAAGGCGGTGATTGGAAAGAAGGAAATTGCCGATTTCTATGCGCCGATCATGAGCAGCTACACCGGCATCTCACTGACCATGCCGATGTTCGAGGTCGATTCCGATGGCTCGTTCGGGGTGCAGATCGATACGCAGGAACTGACCCTGACGATGAAGGACGGATCGAAGCGCAATGTCGCCCTGCGCCAGAGCGACTGCATGCGCCGCGTCGACGGCAAGTGGTACAGCTTTCTCGAGATGGTCTCTTACGTCACCGACGCCAAGACGATGAAGGCGCAGATTACCCACTGACCCCGGGCGCCTTACGCAAAAAGAATAGGGGGGGCGGCCCGCACAGGTCGCCCCCCCTTTTTGTGCATCGATCAGGGACGCAAACCGTAGATGACTCCCAGCAGCGCGCCGCCAAGGATCAGGGTCCACGCCAGGAACAGCAGGCGCAGGACCAGCGGCGCGGCGCGGATTTCCATGAACTCGCGGCCGACGATGCTTGCCTTAACCAGCCCGATCACGATCACGATTCCAGCGGCATAGCGCGATCCGAACAATGAAGATTCAAACGACAGCACGCTGATTGCCACCAGCACGAGCCAGAACAGGGTCAGGCGTTTCGAATACCAGGTCATGCCGGCCCCCTATCGCAGCAGGTAGATGAGCGCGAAGATCATCACCCAGAGCAGATCGACGAGGTGCCAGAACACCGCGCTGCCCTCCAGTGTGGCGAACGATCCGGTCCAGCGGCCATCGGGGGCGCAGCGCAGGCCGAGCCACGTCAGTACGCCAAGTCCGATCAGCACGTGGAGCAGGTGAATCCCGGTGTACATGAAGTAGAACGTGAAGAAGCTGCTGCTGTTGAGCGTATCGCCATTACCAATGTGGTGGCTCCATTCGGCGATTTTCACGCCGACAAAGCCCACGCCGAGTGCCGTGGCGGCCCAGATGAACCGCCGCACCTGCGGTAGGCCCTTTCGCGCCGCGATCACGGCGTGCGCAATGCACCAGGAACTCGTCAGCAGCAGCGCCGTATTGGCAAGTCCAAGCCCGCGATCGAGCTTGATCTGAGACAGGTGAACCGCCGCGCCGTTGGTCGCAAACTCCACCGCATAGGTCACGAACAGCACACCGAAGACCAGCAGGTCTCCGAAAATCAGCACCCACAGGCCGGGCTCTCCGGGCACATGCCCGGAGAGGTTAGGCGTATCGCTGTCAGCGCCGTTCAAGGCTGATTGTCCTGCAGGGCATTGCGCTTGATTGCCGAGAGCAGCACGATCTGGGTCGCGGTGATCCACACCCCGAAGACGACCGCCGGAATCCAGAACGCGGCAATCCCGTTCCACGCGAACGGACCAATCTTGAACAGGCCGACCACAGCGCCCGGCGCACTGAGAATGCCCGTCCAGATGTTGAGATAGCCATACCAGCGCGGCAGGATCGGGCGAGGCCGATCATCCTGCAGAATGATCGCGCCCGTGGCGAGGTACTGCGTCGTGCCCGGGATTGCGGGAATGACCAGCAGGAACATGCCGAGGTCGCTCCACGCGCGGATCAGTTCGTCCGATGCATCGGGCCGGAAAGCCGCCATGGTGAAGGCGAGCCCGCAAAGGAACACGGTGACCTGGCCATACGTAAAGACCAGCGCAGTGACAGTGGTCCACAATGGAAAGCCGCGCTCGATCTTCCTGAGATAGAGCAGGATGATCGCGATGAAGGGCCAGACGATGGCCGATGCCGTCATCAGCAGGATACCGCCGACGAGGTAGCCGGTCTGGTATTCGCGCACATGGGCAGCGACCTGTGCCGCACTGTTCATCGGGCTGTATGGCGGAAAGATATGCATCAGCGGCCACAGCGCGATGAAGAACAAGGTTCCCCATAGCGGGCCGGCAAAAACGCTCAGTTTCAGTGCGCCGTTTCTCATCTCTGGATCACTCCCCCTTTACGCGCGATGCCTGCGGCACCAGCGCTCTTTGCAGGAGATTACCGGAGGGGTGGGGGTTGCAACATGCCGGACGACAGGGTGTTGCCGCCGGTCAATGCCCGTTGCCGTCGGTACTGCGCACACACAAAAGCGGCGGCCACACCAGGCGACCGCCGCTTCGTTTAAGTCGGTCAGATCAAATCAGAAGCTGTACTTGACCGTTGCACCGTAAGTGCGCGGGGCACCCTGGAACTGCACGGTGGCGCCAAGGCCGGTATAGCTGTTGAACACGTTGGTGAAGTTCGCCTTGTTGCCGACGTTGCGGCCCCAGACGGTCAGCTCGATGGCGGGTTCCTTGAAGGTGAAGCTCGCCTGCAGGTTGACCAAGCCATAAGCGCGGACACGCGACGCTTCGTTGGCGATCGCCACGGCGGCAGCCTGTGCAGGGTTGCCGGTCGTGAAGAAGTCGAAGTAGCGCGAACCGATGTAGGAATAGTCGGCGTGCAGCTTCAGATCGCCGCTTTCCATTTCGATGGTCTGCGTTGCAGAAACGTTGGCGGTCCACTTCGGCGCCTGGGTGATCGGTTCACCCGAGCGATCGACCTGAACGGTCTTGCCGCCCACGATCTGCGATTCGAAGCGGCTGCCCGCCACATACCGAGCGTGGAGGTAAGCGACGCTGCCGCCGATTTCCAGGCCCTCATATGGGACGACCGTGCCTTCGAATTCGAAGCCGTAGGTCTTTGCCTTGCCCGCGTTGGTCACGAACTGGGTCAGGCGCGTGGCACCGGCAGCATCGACGAACGTGGCGTTGATGATGCGCTGCACATCCGACTGCCATGCGTGGAACACGGCGAGGTTGGTGCGCAGGTGGCGATCGAAGAACTCACCCTTGATACCGGCTTCGACGTCGCGCACGGCTTCCGGCTTGAACGAGCTGGAATACGGCGGCGGCACCGGACGGGCATTGAAGCCGCCCGAGTTCGAAGCGCCGCTGGTCTTGGCATAGACGAAGATGTCGGGCGACAGCTTCACATCGATGCCTGCGGTCCATGCAGGATACTTGAAGCTTGCCGAGGCAGCATCGTGGCAACCGCTGTTTGGAGCGGCAGCGCCGTTTGGCGTCGGCTTGCCGGCGTTCACACCAGCCTGGCAGGTGATTACCTGGCCGGGGCGGGGGATGAACGGCGTGGTGCCCTGACGATCGATTTCACGCGTGTCCCACGTGTAGCGCAGACCGCCGGTGAGGCGAACGGCATCGGACACGTTGTAGTACAGCTGCGCGAACAGACCCTTCGAGGTCGAAACGAACGAACCGAAGGTGTTGTCGCCGCCCGTTGCAATCGGCGTGGCGTAGAAGATCGACGATGACGACTGCTCGGTACCAGCTTCGCGGAAAT
>JAZKBJ010000273.1:2138-9719 GCA_040388685.1 Pseudomonadota bacterium | reverse complement strand
GCCGCCGAAGATGTACTGCAGGTTGCCGGTCTTGCCCGAGATCTGCAGTTCTTCACTGAACTGGTGCTGCTTGTAGGTGCTGATGAACGCGCCTGCACCGGTGTTGGTGCCCAGCAAGTCGAGGTTGCTGGTGGTGTTCGAATTGCGGTAGCCGGTGATCGACTTGACGGTCAGATCGCCCACGTCAACCGAGAGGTTGCCCGAAAGCGAGTAGGCCTCGTTGAACGTGCCGCTGTCGTCGATCGCCTTCACGCCGGTGAACGGCGCGGAGTAGTTAACCCGCCAATCGCGCGAAAGCAGCGTCGCCTGCTGGGCAGCGGTTGCAAACTCGGTGTTGAGATACTGGGTCACAGGCCCGATCGGACCCTTCGAGAAGTTCGCAAAGGTCGATGCGGGAACCGAGAAGGTTGCCGAAAGCGGGATCGGTGCATTGCCCGGAATGGCGCCAGAGCGGACGCCCTGCGAAATACCGTAGAACGTAGCCATCGGGCCGGTGGGGTTGATCGCCGACACGGCAACGGGGTTGCCGGTGTCGCGGTAGTTCATGTAGTCGCCCGACAGGTTCAGCGTCAGCGGAACCGAGCTTGGCGCCCACTTGAGCGATCCGCGAGCGTAGTACTCACCCTTGATCCCGCCATTGGCACCGCCGGTCGACAGGTTGGGGAAGTAGCCGTGGCGATCGTTGTAGCGACCGGCAAGGCGCACGCCGAGTTCATCGGTGAGCGGCAGGTTGACGACGCCTTCGATGGCCTTCTGCGAGTAGTTTCCGAAGCCGACCTTCATGTAGCCTTCGGTCACATCGAGCTTGGGCTGCTGGGTGGTCAGGTTGAGCGCACCGCCGGTCGTGTTGCGACCGAACAGGGTGCCCTGGGGACCGCGCAGAACTTCGGCGCCGGCCGCATCGAGGAAGCCGAGGTTGCCGACCATCGGACGGCCGACATAGACGCCGTCGATGTAGATGCCGACAGCAGCGTCCGAATAGGAGTTCGGGCTGTTCTGCGCCTGGCCGCGAATGGCAAGGTAGACGATGGTGGCGGGGCCAGTGCCGCCGGTTCCGATCGAAAGGCTTGGCGCGGTGCGTGCAAGGTCGGTGACCTGCAGGACCTGGCGCTCTTCAAGCTTTTCCGTGCTGAGCGCGGTAACCGCAACCGGCACGGTCTGGAGATTTTCGCTCTGGCGGCGTGCGGTCACGACGATGTCGGCAATGCCGCCCGACGATGCTTCGCTTTCCGACTGCGTGGCGGTCTGGGCTGCCTGCGCGTGTGCCGAGCCGGAAATCGCAAACGCCGCGACCGGTGCAACCGTCGACAGCAGAATCCGATTGTATGTTGAAATCCTCATCACGGTAATCCCTCCCATTTGACGCTCGGGTATTGGCGTACCCGGCAGTTTTATTGCGAACCGCAAACGGTGATGTCCGACCTAAGTCCGGACCCGTCCGCTTCGCATCAGAGCATGCTAGTCACGACGGCGATCATACGTGAGGCATGCGAGATCGTGCATGCGGAACTCTGTAGGCATTCTGCCATTGACCGTCGTGAAACAGCAATTTCGTTCGATTGGTTTTGCGACTTTGCCGCGCAATGACCGGCACTTGCGGGGCGAACGGAACTGCGCAGGCCACGCGCCCGCCTTGGTGCAAGCACCCCGGCCAGACGATTTTTGCGCGATTCCATGCATTATTTAACCCTGCAATTGCCGACCCATTCGCGGCGTGGACCTTGGTACGGAATTACGGGGTCGCCAAAACCCATCTTTCGACAGGGGCGACCCTGCTTGATAGATTGGAGCAGGACACATCGCGCAAGGTCCGGATGGCCACGCGCCACATCATGGCATCAAGAACGGGAGACGCAGGAATGACCGAAAAGTGGGCAAAGGGTATCGAAGTATTCGACGCCGTCTATGGCAAGGGATCGTCGGCGATGGTCGAAGCCGCTCCGCGCTCGCCCTACCTCGACGAAACGGTCGAGCATCTGTTCGGCGACATTTGGGGCGCAAGCGCACTGTCCATCCGCGACAAGCGCCTGATGGTGATCGGCGCCACCACAATGCTGGGACGCGCGGACCTTCTGGAGATCCAGATCGCGGGCGCCATCGTCAACGGCGAGATCACCGACGCGCAGTTCGAGGAAATGAAGCTGCTCATGCTGTTTTATGCCGGTGCCGGCAACACCACCGCGCTTGTGCGAGGGATCGACGCGGCCCGCAAGCGTGCGGCGGACCTCACCGCCGCCAGCTGAAGCGGAAGCTTCCTGCCCGGGGACAGGTTTACCGGGCAGGCGCCGCAGGGACTGTCACGGCAATATAGAACTGCAAAGGGGAGAGGGATGGTGGTGGTCGATCGCGAAGAGGCGCTGCGTCTCGCCCGGTTCTGGGCCACGGTGTCCGAGGAACATGATACCGACAAGTTCCAGACCATTCTCCACGACGATTTCGTCATGTGGTACAATTTCGATCCGCAGGATCGGACCCGCGCCGAGTTCATCGAGACGCTGAAATCCGCGCATGCGATCTTCCAGAACCAGAAGAACGAGAACGCCCGCATCACGGTGACCGAGGACGGCTTTGTGCTGCAGGCGACGATGACCGGAATCCTGGACGGCAAGGCCATTTCCTCGCCCTATTGCTTCATCGCGCGGATCAGCGACGGGCTGGTCATTCGCGGTGAGGAGTACTTCGACACCGCGCAACTGACCAAGAAGGCCGGGCGACCGGGCGAGGGCATGGTCTGACCTCTGCCCGCGACGCTCTGTTGGACGATCCGTCAAGCCACAGGATTGGGCAAGGTCGGCGGCAGGTCCTATAGATCCTGTGCATAATGATGATCCGGACAGGAGAGAACAGCATGGGAATGGAACAACCGGTTCATCGATCCTTCGATCTTGGCACCGGCCCCCTGATGCCGGACGCCTTCATCATGGAAACGGGCAAGGTCGATCTCTCCGTCTACACCTCGCAGGAACGCTTCGACGCCGAACGCGAGATTTTCGGCCGGGTCTGGCTCAACATCGCCGAAACATCGGAAATCCCCAATGCGGGCGACTGGATCGTGCGTGACGTGAAAGTGCGGTCCTCGTCCATCCTGATCGTGCGCGGCAAGGACATGATCGTCCGCGCGTTCCACAACATCTGCTCGCACCGCGGCATGAAATTGGTGTGGGACGACAAGGGCCGGGGCGGAAAGTTCTCGTGCCCTTATCACGCATGGATGTTCGATTCGGCAGGCGACCTCCTCCACATTCCCGACGAAGGCTGCTTCCCCCACGTCGACAAGCAGGCGAGCGGTCTTACCCCGGTGCGGTGCGACACTTGGGAAGGCATGATCTTCGTCAACCTCGATGCGCAGAGCACGCAGCCGCTGGCAGAGTTCCTCGGTCCGGTGGCAGAGCGGCTGAAGGACGTGCCGTTCGGCAGCTATCCTTATACCGCGCGCGTCGGATCGATGATCGATGCCAACTGGAAACTGGCGATCGAGGCGCAGTGCGAGGCCTATCACGTGCGCGCGCTCCATTCGCGCACCGTGTCCAAGATGCTCTCGTCGGCGGAGAACCCCTTCGTCCATCCGCTGCACACCGAATTTCTGGGGGCGCACCGGATGAACTCGGTTCCGCGCAACCCGGAATTCGCGCTGTCGCCCGAAAAGCTGGTGCAGGCGTTCTCGTTCATGAACGCGCAGCAGATGGTGATCGCTGACACGGGCGCGCAGGACAAGCCGGAAGAGACCTTCGCCAGCCATCCCGACATCAATCCGATCCGGTCGAACCTCTGGGGCAACGACCAGTATGTGCTCTACCCGCACTTCATCTTCCACATGTCGCTGGGCGGGTGGTGGCTGCACCGCTTCTGGCCGATCGCGCCGGACAAGTGCTATTGGGAAGCGGTCTACCACTTCGAGCGCCCGCAATCCTTGCGCAACCAGTTCGCAGTGCAATATTCGCTCGCGCTCAACCGCGATACGCTGATGGAAGACAACCTCGCGCTGGTGCAGCAGCAGGAAGTCATGGAAAGCGGGGCGAAGAAGATCGTCCAGTTCGGCGAACAGGAAGCGCTGTGCAAGCATCTAGCCGCCGTGTCCGAAGCCGCCGCGAACGACGCCGAGGCCGCGCGGATCGCTGCGCAATAATGCTGCCAGTCCAAGGATAGGCGGAGAAGGGCCCACAAGGGGCCAGCCTGTCACTGACACAAGCTTTGGGACGACGGGATGGACCTCGGGATAGCAGGCAAGCGCGCGCTGGTGACGGGCAGTACATCGGGCATCGGCGCTGCAACGGTGAAGATGCTCGCCGCCGAAGGCGTGTCTGTGATCATCAATGGCCGCAACGCCGGGCGGGCCGAAGCGGTGCGCGACGCCATCGTGGCGGCAGGCGGTAGCGCCGCCATCGCGCTGGGCGATCTTGCTACTGACGAAGGCGCCGAGGCGGTGATGCGCGTCGCTCACAGCGCATTCGGCGGGATCGACATCCTCGTCAACAATCTCGGCCAGTACGAGCCCTTCGCCCCGGTATGGACCGACGCCACGCCCGCGCAATGGGCCGCGACTTATGACGCCAACGTGATCGCCGCCGTACGCACGATCCGCGCCAGCGTTGACGCGATGAAGGCCGCAGGCTGGGGCCGGATCATCAATATCGCCAGCGGTGCCTATACCGAACCGCCGCCCGAATTCCCGACTTACGGCCCGTCCAAGGCCGCGCTGGTCAACTTGTCGGTCGGCCTCGCCAAATCCCTTGCCGACACCGGAATCACGGTCAACACGGTCAGCCCCGGTAATGTCCTGACCGAGGCGCTGCGTTCCAACCTGCCGATGATCGGCAAGGCCAATGGCTGGGAGGAGACCGATATCGCCGCGCTCGAACGGCGCTTTGCCAGGCAGTGGCGCAGCCTCGTCAGCCGCACCGGGAGGACCGAGGAAATCGCGGCGGTCATCTGCTTCGTCGCGAGTGCCCACGCCTCCTACATCACCGGCACCAATTACCGCGTCGATGGCGGCTCGCACGCCACGCTCAATTGAAGCCTCACGAAAAGGTCACCGGAATGAAGCTTGCAGGCAAAGTTGCGATCATCACCGGCGCCGGCAGCGGTATGGGCGCCGAAGAAGCACGCATGTTCGCCGCCGAGGGTGCGAAAGTGGTGATAACCGACATCGTCGGCGACGCCTGCCGCCAGCTTGCCGCCGAAATCGGCCCATCGGCCATCGCCATCGAGCATGATGTGGCCGACGAAGCGGGCTGGGCCCGCGTGATCGAAACGACGCTGGCAACCTTCGGGAAGATCGATGTTCTGGTCAACAATGCCGGGCTGACCAAGTCCGACACTTTCGACAATACCGACGTCGCGTTCATGCGCCGGATGCTCGATGTGAATATCATCGGGTCGTTTCTGGGCATGAAAGCAGTGCGCGGGCCGATGAAGGACAACGGCGGCGGCGTGATCATCAACATCGCATCGGGCCTCGCCTTCACCAGCCTGCCAGGATATTTCGCCTATGGCGTGTCCAAATGGGGCGTGCGCGGCATGACCAAGCTTGGTGCCAAGGAACTCAGCCCCGACAATATCCGCGTAGTCACGCTGACCCCCGGCGCCATCGAAACGCCCGCGCTGGTGCCTGCGGTGCGCGAGAACGCCGCCGCGCTGATCCCGCTGGGCCGGGTGGGCGGGGCCGACGAATTTTCGCGCGTGGTGGTGTTCATCGCGTCCGACGACGCCAGCTACGTGTCGGGCGCGGAATTCCTGATCGATGGCGCGATGATCTGCTGATGCACCTTTTCCCGGAGAACCCGCGATGACAGCCACCCCGCCGAACGGCATCGTCCCGGCACAGGGCATTCCATTCGACCCGGAAGCCTATGACGCCGATCTGCTCAACGCGATCATCGCCCCATGGCGACCCGATGTGCGAATCGCAAATGTCCGCGTGAAGGACGCCAAGCGCTATGGCGACGGCATGGTATCCACCGCTGCGCGCGCGTTTCTGGATGTGGACTACGCCGCCGGATCGCCCGAAGACCTGCCGCGCAATCTGGTGCTCAAGCTGGGCCGCTCGCCCGATTTCATGATCGGGCCGCTCTACCAGAACGAGGTGCGTTTCTATAACGTGCTGCGGCCCGAAGTGACCGATATCGAGGCCCCGTTCACGCTTGGCGGGTCTTATGATCCCGCAACGCAGGCCTTCGCACTGCTGCTCGGCGACCTGACCGACCACGGCGCGCGCTTCCCCAACGTGCTGGCCAAAACGACGCTCGACGAAGTCCGCGCCATCCTTGAGGAACTGGCGCGGCTCCACGCCCGCTACTGGCAATCGCCGCGCTTCGCCACCGATCTTGCGTTCCTTGAAACGCATACGCAGGGCGAACTGGCCACTTTCATGCACGAATTTGTGCCCGGCGCGATCCAGCACGAAATCGACACCGAGAACTTCAAGCGCGAAATGGTCGCGCGCCTGCGCACCTCTGGCGACGAGTTGCGGCGCGGGGTTGCCCGCCTTCACCAGCACCAGCAGACTTTGCCGCACACCGTGCTTCACGGCGATACGCACATCGGCAATACCTACCTCTTGCCCGGTGGTCGCGCCGGGCTGCTTGACTGGCAGCTGACCGTGCGCGGGCACCATATGCACGACGTCAATTACCTGATCACCACCGCTCTGCCGATCGACGTGCGGCGCGATCACGAACGCGACCTGCTCGCCTACTATCTCGACCGGCTGAAGGCGCATGGCGTGTCCGAGATGCCCGGCTGGGACGAGACCTGGAATGAATACCGCCGCTGCCTGGTGTGGGGGGTCTATATCGGCTGGCTCACGACCAATATCGCCAATTACGGCTGGGAAATCACCGTGCTCAACCATCTGCGCCTGACCACGGCGTTCGAGGATCACGATACCGGCGCGCTGATCCGCGCGCTCGGATGAACCGGAGGCAAGGCTTGTGACACTGGAAGAACTCGGCATCCGCGAGGCCATCAAGGACCTCAAGGCCCGCTATTGCTACCATATCGATCTCAAGGAATGGGAGCTCTACGCGGGCCTGTTCACCGAAGACGCGGTCCTTGACGTAGACCAGTCCGTTTCCACGCGCGGGCGGGCGCCCAACCCGATGCCGCGCATCACCGGGCGCGCCGCGATCCGCGCGTTCATGCCAAAATTGCTCGATCCTGCCGATACCGTGCATCAGGTCCATGCCCCGATCATCACGGTAACGTCCCCGGCCAGCGCCAAGGCGATCTGGGCGATGGAAGACGTCGTCAGGATGCCGGGCTTCCACATCCATGGGCGCGGGCACTATCACGAGACTTATGTCTTGGCGGACGGTGCATGGTATATCGCCTCGCTCCATCTCACGCGCACCTGGGCGGAGATCATCGAAGGCACCGAGGCAGGGCCTGATCTGAGCTGACGTTTTCCGCGATCCGTATGGTGCAGTGCCCCTATCGGGCGGGAGGACCATGCACAGATGCCGCGGCATAGCCCTTTTGCAAGGCTGGCAGCCACCTGCCGCAGACCAACGTGGAAGAGGACTCTATGACCAAGACCGTGGCGCTGGTGACCGGGGCGAGCAAGGGCGTGGGCCGGGGGGCGGC
>JAZKBJ010000273.1:0-2128 GCA_040388685.1 Pseudomonadota bacterium | reverse complement strand
GCTGAAGCCGCTGCCGAAGTCACCGCTGCAGGCGGAACGGGTATCGCCATCGTCTGCGACCACCGTGACGACGCCCAAGTCAAGGCGGTGTTCGAACGGATCGAGCGCGAACAGGGCAGGCTCGACCTGCTCGTCAACAATGCAGCGGCGGTCTATGGGCAGGAACTGGCCACCCCGGGCGCATTCTGGGACAAGGACCTCAAGCTGGCCGATATGCTCGTGGTCGGGCTGCGGTCCGATTACGTGGCGGCCTATTACGCCGCCCCGCTGATGATCCGCACCGGTGCATCGTTGATCGCCAATATCTCGTTCTACGGCGCATCGTCCTATTTCTGCGGCCCTGCCTACGGCGCGGCAAAGGCCGGGACCGACAAGATGGTCCATGACATGGCCATCGATTTTGCCGAAACCGACGTTTCGATCGTGTCCTACTGGCCGGGCTACGTCCGCACCGACGAATCCAAGATGATTCCGGACGAATACTTCCCCGAACCGCTGCGCGCGATGCTGCCCGAGTTCGAGACGCCAGAATTCACCGGGCTGGTGATCGCGGGCCTGCTCGCCGATCCCGAGCGCAAGGCGCTTTCCGGCAAGGCGCTGATCGGCGCGGAACTCGGCGTGAAATACGGCATCAAGGATATCGACGGCAAGCAGCCGCGCAGCTGGAGCGATGCCATGGGCGCGCCGCTGACCTTCTTTGCAGCCGCCTGAACCGGGCAGGGGAGTGAAACCATGATCGAAGCGCTGCTCGTCGTCTTCACCAACCCTGCCGAGGGCCGCGACGACGATTTCAACGACTGGTACACCCATGTCCACACCCGCGACGCGCTGCGCTTTCGCGGCTCTATCGCGCAGCAGCGCTTCATCCTGTCGGACGAACAGGTGCAGGAATTTGCGGGCGGTCAGTTCTTCGCCAAGTATCTGGCGCTTTACGAAGTGTTCGATGCAGAACGCTTCGTGCAAGAGCATATCGACAATGCCCTGACCACGCGCATGATGGTCGAGAATTCCATCGACATGTCGCGCATGGACGACTTCCACTATTACCCGCTGCAATACCGCGACAAGGCCCCGCGCACCTTCCAGACCGGCAGTGTGGTGGTTGAACAGATCAAGGCGAAACCGGGGCACGAAACCGCGTTCCGCGACTGGTACAACGACACCTATCTGCCTGCCCGCTTCCGTGAACAGGGCATCATCACCGGCGCGCTGCTCGGCTTTGACGGTCACGGCCAGCTTGTGGAGTTCAGCCCGGAGCACGACCACGTCGGTATCTGGCGCCTGTCCGACGATGCGGCGCGCGCGCACTGGCGCTCGGATGCACTGCGCGACTGCCCGTTTATCGATCAGGCGTCGCTGGCGGTCACCTGCTGGGATATCCTGACCGAACGCATGACCGAAGACGCCGTGCATCACCCCGCGTCAGCCGGCCTTGCCGGCGAGGAACGCGCCCGCGCGCGCATCGCTGCGGCAGGCACCGCGCAGCGCGACCGGGGCGATTTGCTGAAGCACTGAGGGCGGGTCAGGCCCACCCCGCTGCGACTAACGCCTCCTCCGGAGCCGCAAGTCTCGCTCCCCTCCCGCTTGCGGGAGGGGTTGGGGGTGGGCATCTGCCCTCTTGTCGATAGAAGACCTAAGCCCCCGCACCCGCCTGCATCGCGGCGATCATGTCGCGGAAATCAGCCAGCGACGGCGCGTGGCTGGCATAGCCGCCATCGACATGCAGGTTCTGCCCGTTGGTGTAGCGCGATTCGTCCGAGGCGAGGAAAACTGCCGCCTTGGCACAATCCTCGGGCGTGCCGATGAACGGCGTGAGCATATGGCGCAGCATGACATCACGCACTGGCGGCGGCATGTTGTCCTCGGTCGCGCCCGATGTGATCAGGCCGACCATCAGGACATTGGCGCGAATGCCGAATTTCCCGTATTGCGCGGCGATGTTGTAGGTCAGGTTGTGCACCGCGACTTTCGACGCGCCATAGGCCGTCTGCGCGATATCGCCCTGCAAGGCCTTGGTCGAACCGGTGGTGATCACCGATCCGCCGCCTTGCGCAATCATGTGCGGGATCACGTGCTTGGCGCACAGCATCGGCCCTTTGACGTTGACCGCCATGGTGCGGTCCCACAG
>JAZKBJ010000272.1:3328-5363 GCA_040388685.1 Pseudomonadota bacterium | reverse complement strand
AGGCCCAAGCCGAAGAGGCGTTCGCCCCATATGCGCAGGTCGGCGAGCCGAACGACACCGGGGCCAAGGGCGCAGGGCTCGGGCTGGCGATAACCCGGGCAATCGTTCAGATGCTTGGCGGCGACATGCAGGTCGACAGTGCGCCGGGACAGGGCTCGTGCTTCCGCGTCAGCATCATGTTGCCGCAGGTTTCGGGCTTCATCGACCGCGCTGAGCAGGCCCGGCGGCCGACCGGATACGTCGGCAAGCGACGCTCGATCATGCTGGTTGATGACAACCCCGATCATTTGTCGCTCCTGCAAGCGGCGCTGGGCGAACTGGGCTTCGATCTGTCTCCCGCCAGCAGCGGCCCTGCCGCTTTGGCGATGGCAGAGGCGGGAGATTTCGACGCCGCGATCCTCGACGTCAGCATGCCCGGCATGTCGGGGTGGGAACTGGCATCGCATTTGCGCGCAGCGCACGGCCGCAATCTGGCGATCATGATGCTGTCGGCCAACGCGGAAGAGCGGCATGGACTTGAACGCAAGGAGGCCGATCACGATCACTTCCTGTTGAAGCCGGTCGATTTGTCCTTGCTGATCGACGCGCTTGGGCGAATCCTTTCACTGCAATGGACCTGGCCCGAAAGAGCTGTGGGGGCGCCGGATGAACAGGCCAGGCATGGCGTGCCCATCTCCGCGCAGGCGCGTGACCATGTCGACCGTCTGAAATCGCTTGTGCGGATTGGCCACGTGCGCGCATTGGAGAGCGAAATTCGCAGCCTGGAGCGTGCGGATCCCGGTTCTGGTGTATTGGTCGCGCGGCTTTTCGATTGCCTCGACCGGTTCGATCTGGCCGCAATGACGCGAACGCTGGAGGAATTGTGAGATGAGTGGCGGCAGCGCGCGGCGCGATACGGTTCTCGTCGTTGACGACGAACCGGATTCGCTGCGCTTCCTTACCGATACGCTCGAGGGTGCGGGGATCACCGTGCTCGTCGCGATTTCAGGAAATGCTGCGCTCGATCTGCTCGAGCATGTGGTGCCTGACCTGATTCTGATGGATGCCGTCATGCCCGGGATCGACGGGTTCGAAGTGACGGCCCGGATCAAGGCGCGACCGTCGCTGGCCCATGTCCCGGTGGTGTTCATGACCGGTCTGACCGAGAGCGAGCATGTCATCGAGGGCTTCGAGGTCGGCGGGGTCGACTACTTGCGCAAGCCGGTGAACGTGCACGAATTGATGGCGCGCGTGCGCGTGCATATCGGCCACGCCCGTGCGATGCAGGCAGGCGCGGCTGGTCTGGATGCCACCGGCCGATTGATGATGGCGACCGATACGCGCGGGCTGCTGCTGTGGTGCACGCCGCTGGCCGAACAGGCGATCAGCCGGGTGAGTCCTGAATGGGGCCGCGAAAAGGGAACCTTGCCCGATGCCGTTCGCGGCACGGTGGAGCGCCTGCTGGTGCGAAGTTCGACGCAGGGTGCCTCGGCCAAGATCGACCGGGGCGAGACCACGCTCGAACTGGTGATCATCTCGCAATACCGTGAGAACGAGGTGCTGATCCGCCTCAATGAACTCAATCCCAAAGCGGATGTGCTCAAGCTGCAGCAACGCCTGTCATTGACCGACCGCGAGGCCGAAGTGCTGTTGTGGATCAGTTATGGCAAATCGAACGGCATGATTTCGGAGGTGCTGCTGATCAGTTCGCGCACCGTGCAGAAACATCTTGAACGGATCTATGAAAAGCTGGGCGTTGAAACCCGCGCCGCTGCCGCCGCCATGGCGATCAAGGTTCTAGGGGGCTAATAGGTCCTGACCCTAACGCGAAACGCCGGGCGCGAGGGGGGAAACATCCTCATCGCCCGGCGCAAGGCGTGGCCGGTCAGCGGTTGCGCGCCACGGCGGTGCGCTTGGCGGCATTGGCCATTTTCTGCACGACCGGCTCGGCGCTGGCAATCGCGGCGCGGCGGCACTGATAGTCCGGCAAAGTCGTCACGATCATGCGGTCCGATGGGTCGCAGGCTTCCGCTGCCGCATCGGAAATACGCGCGCG
>JAZKBJ010000272.1:0-3318 GCA_040388685.1 Pseudomonadota bacterium | reverse complement strand
GACGATACCGATATAGCGACGGTTTCGGCAGGGTCAGCAGCAAAAGCGATCTGCGGCGCAGACAGCAAGCCGACCGCTGCAGCGGCGGCGAAAAGCGTTTTCATGTCACACTCTCCTGCATTTTGTCTTTTATCGAAGGCCACTGTGCAGCCCCCTTGTGTCGGACCTTCGGGTTTTCCCGATTGTTCCTGATCCGCACCTAAAAATAGGACGGTTGTTCAGTAAGCGCAAGGGGCGTAAATGTGAAAAACCGCAGATTTCCGTGACTTGCGATTGTGCCTTGCAGCATTCGTATGCGATCTGTGGTCATGGAGCCGGGCTGCTCCTACAGACGGGAAGTCCGCATTCCACCGAGGGTTCACCCATATGTCAGCACTTCCAGCCATCCCAGCGACACGCCAGCTCGGGAAATCGGAGATCGTGATTTCTTCACTGGGCTGGGGCATGTGGCGGCTGGTCGACAGCGGACTTGACGCAGCGGCGGTGGACCGGATCGCCCGGACCGTTCTCGACGCCGGAATTACCCTGTTCGACACGGCGGATATCTATGGTTTCGACGGTTCAGGAGGCTTCGGTGCCGCTGAGGCCGTTCTGGGGGAAGTGCTCGGGGCGGACGGGCAGTTGCGCAATCGGATGGTGCTGGCCACCAAAGGCGGCATTCGCCCGCCTGCGCCTTACGATCAGTCTGCAAAGTATCTGAACGAGGCTATCGACGCGTCTCTGCGCCGCCTGCGGACGGACAGAATCGATCTGTGGCAGGTCCACCGGCCTGACATCCTGACGCATCCGCAGGAACTCGCGCGGACGCTGGACGATGCGGTCGTCTCGGGAAAAGTGCGAGCGCTTGGCGTGTCCAATTTTACCTGCAGCCAGATCGACGCGCTGCAGCATTTCCTTGGCCACAAATTGGTGGCGACGCAGCCCGAAGTCAGCGTCCTGCGCACCGACTGCGTGGAAAACGGAGAACTCGATCAGGCGATGAAGGACGGGCTGACCGTGCTGGCCTGGTCCCCGCTTGGCGGTGGGCGAATCGCTGCACCGCAAAGCCCGCGTGAGAAGGCCGTGGCAACCGCGCTTGACCTTGTCGCGAAGGCGCAAGGCGTGCCGAGGACGGTTGCGGCTTTGTCGTGGCTGATGGCGCATCCGTCCGGCATCGTTCCAATCGTAGGGTCGCAAAAGGCGGAGCGCGTGGTCGAAGCCATGGATGCTCAGTCCGTGCAATGGACGAGGCAGGATTGGTACACCGTGTTCGTGGCGGCCAGAGGTGAGGCGTTGCCTTAAGGCTGGGCACCTTCCAGCGCTCAAAGATTCGGGCGAACATTGATGCACGCCTCATGCAGGCAAAAAAAGGGCCGCACCGTTGCCGGGGCGGCCCTGAATAGTTTGGGAGAGGATGCCTGAAAGGCCTCACCGAGATGGTCGGTCGGTGGTTGTTTCGCAAGTGCGAAACGCGGCAAGATAGTTGCATATATTGCAACCGACCTGGTCAATGCATGCGGGCGTGCCGCTAGAAGGCAGTTTTCGGAAGGGTAATCAGAGGGATAACGCCATTTTTGGTAAAATGGCGGAGCCTCAGCTGGCTGCCGTAACATGCAGTAACTGCACTTTTTGACAGGGTGGGCGTGCTTGCGATCGCCTGTTGCATGGTCAATTCAAGATTGCTATAAATCATAACATAACGGGAGAGACGAGATGTTGTTCGAGCGGATCAATCCGATGACGGGCGCTGTGGCTTCGCAGGCAGAAGCGATGCAGCCCGGCGATATTCCTGCAATTGCCGCACGTGCAGGGGTAGCCTTTCCCGCTTGGGCAGCGATGGGCCCCAACGCACGCCGTGCGGTCCTGATGAAGGCCGCCGTGGCACTTGAAGCGCGCGCCGATGCATTCGTCGAAGCAATGATGGGCGAAATCGGCGCGACCAAGGGCTGGGCGCTGTTCAATCTCGGTCTGGCTGCGTCGATGGTGCGCGAAGCCGCCGCGCTGACCACCCAGATCGCCGGTGAGGTGATTCCGTCGGACAAGCCCGGCTGCGTGGCCATGGCGCTGCGGGAACCGGTCGGCGTCATCCTCGGTATCGCGCCATGGAATGCACCGATCATTCTGGGCGTGCGCGCGATTGCCGTGCCGTTGGCTTGTGGCAATGCCGTGATCCTCAAGGCATCCGAACAGTGCCCGCGCACCCACGCGCTGATCATCGAAGCGTTCATGGATGCGGGCTTCCCCGAAGGCGTCGTCAATGTGGTGACCAATGCCCCGGCCGATGCTGCGGATGTGGTCGGCGCGCTGATCGATGCGAAGGACGTGAAGCGCATCAATTTCACCGGATCGACTGCAGTGGGGCGGATCATCGCCAAGCGTGCAGCCGAGCATCTGAAGCCCTGCCTGCTGGAACTGGGCGGCAAGGCGCCGCTGATCGTTCTGGACGATGCCGATCTGGACGAAGCCGTGAAAGCCGCCGCATTCGGTGCCTTCATGAATCAGGGCCAGATCTGCATGTCGACCGAGCGGATTATCGTCGTCGATGCCATTGCCGATGATTTCGCGGCGCGGTTCAAAGCCAAGGTTGCGACCATGGCCGTCGGTGATCCGCGCGAAGGCACGACGCCGCTGGGCGCGGTCGTCGATGCCAAGACGGTGGCGCATTGCCAGAGCCTGATCGCCGATGCTGTCGCGCATGGTGCGCAAGTGCTGACCGGCGGCGAAACCACGCACAACGTGCTGATGCCCGCGCATGTCGTCGATGGCGTGACACAGGAAATGAAGCTGTTCCGTGACGAGAGCTTCGGTCCGGTCGTCGGTATCATCCATGCCCGCGACGAGGCCCACGCGATCGAGCTGGCCAACGACACCGAATACGGCCTGTCCGCCGCCGTGTTTACGCGCGACACCGCGCGCGGGCTTCGGGTGGCGCGTCAGATCAAGTCTGGCATCTGCCATGTCAACGGGCCGACCGTGCATGACGAAGCACAGATGCCCTTCGGCGGCGTAGGCGCTTCTGGATATGGCCGCTTTGGCGGCAAGGCCGGAATCGACAGCTTCACCGAACTGCGCTGGATCACGATGGAAACCCAGCCCGGCCACTTCCCGATCTGACCCCACTTCCCGATCTGAACTTGCAATATCATCCCGAGAGGACAGACCATGACTGAACAGAAGATCGAGCGCGCGGAAGAAGATACCGTCGCTTTCACCGTCGAGAACGGCATTGCCTGGGTGAAGTTCAACCGCCCCGAGAAGCGTAACTGCATGAGCCCCAAGCTCAACCGCCAGATGGGCAAGGTCATCACCGACCTCGAATTCCGCGATGACGTGAAGGTG
>JAZKBJ010000271.1:4418-10320 GCA_040388685.1 Pseudomonadota bacterium | reverse complement strand
GCTTTTATTCTCCTTTTAACGAACGTCAATCCAATCAGCCCCGCGCCGATCAACAGCAACGCGGCAAATGCAAAGTCGGCGCCGTCCCACGCCATCTCGCGGGTGAACTGCATGGCCACCAGGGGCGCCAGAAGCAGAGCCGCTATGGCTGCCCACATCACCAGACGCCACTTCGGCCCGCGCTCCGTGTTGACCAATTGTTGCATTGCGGCGTTCCTTCAGCGCTTCGGCTTCAGGCGAGTTTGCCCTTGATCTCAGCCCGCAGCAAGTCCTTGCGTACCTTCCCGCTCGCCGTGCGGGGGAAGTCGTCCACCAGTTCGAAGCGCTCGGGAATCTTCTGCTTGGCCATGCCCGATGCACCGACATGCGCGGCCAGCACCGCCGCGTCGGCATCGCCGCACAGGATGATGTAGGCGCAGACGCCCTCGCCCAGCCGTTCGTGCGGCATGGCGACGACGGCGGCTTCCTTCACCGCCGGATGCGCGTGCAGCACATCCTCGATCTCCTTGGCCGAGATATTCTCGCCGCCGCGGATGATCAGATCCTTCTTGCGCCCGGTGATGGTGATCGCGCCATCTGCCGACCACACGCCAAGATCGCCAGTGCGGAAAAAGCCGTCGGTGGTGATCGCCTCGGCGGTCTGGGCCGCGTCGGCATAGCCCATCATCATGCCCGGCCCGCGCGCAAGGATTTCGCCTTCGCTCCCGCGCGGCACATCGTTGTCTTCGTGATCGACGATGCGCACCGCGTAATCGACAACCTCGCCATCGGTGGTTGCGGCAAGGCGTTCGTCATGCGGCCAACCGAACGTCACCAGCGGCACTTCGGACGCGCCGAACACGCGGAACGCCTTGCAATTGTCGAACGCCGCATTGGCAGCCGGAATCAGGTCCGCCGGAACCGCCGCGCCGCCACAGGCGAAGAAGCGGAACGACGGCAGACCGGTGCCCGCCCCCCGCGCCGCGGCCGCCAGTTCGACAAGGAACGGCGTGGCCGCCACCGTGCCGACGCACTGGTGCGCTTCGATCAGCGCCAGCGCGTCGTCCGCATTCCACGCCTCCATCAACACCGACCGGATGCCGCAGATGAACGGTGCCTCCAGCCCGTTGGCATAGCCCGAAACATGCGTGACAGGCGATGGCATCAGTGTCGCCTCGCCCTCTGCCATGCCCCAGTGCTTCCCGCTCGCCGCGACGATGTGCGTCAGCGTGCAATGGCTATGCAGCACGCCCTTGGGACGGCCGGTGGTGCCCGAGGTGTAGAGCACCATCTTGACGCCCATCGGATCGACCTGCGGCGCGGAAAATGCTGCGCCATGACCTGCAGCAATCAGCGCAGCATAATCATCCGGCCCATCGCCCCGCACGGTGAACACGTGCGCCAGATCGGGCAGCGCATCGCGGCAGCGCCCGGCCATCGCGGCATAGTCCACCCGGCGCCACACCTGCGGCACGAAGATCGCAGCCGCGCGGCAATCACCAAGCATCATCAGCATTTCGGCATCGCGGTAGATCGGCACGATCGGGTTGACGATCATCCCCCCGATCACCGCTGCCAGATTGATCACCGCCGCCTCGCGCCAGTTGGGCACCTGGAATGCGATCACATCCCCCGCCACCAGCCCCCGCGCCTGAAGCGCCGCCGCCAGTGCCTCGGCCTCGGCCAGCACCGAGGCGAACGTATATTCGCCCTCACCGTCAACGAAACACACGAAGTCGGGCGTGGCGGCAGCGCGCTCGCGCGCCAGATCGGCCAGCGTCTTCAGGCCCCAGGCACCATTTGCGGCAAACGCAGCCTGATGCGGCGCAGGAATCGGGAGCCAGTCCCACGGCTTTGCAATGCTATCGGTCATCGTCTCATGTCCCCCGGCCCCGCAATGCGCCGCAATTGGCGAAAAGGCGAGGAGAGAGACCCAAACCTAACCCCTGTCACAGCTTCCCCCCCTCCCCCGCACAAGGCATGGTCATGGCTTGAACCCGACCCCGCGGGCACGGAGAGGCATAAGCGTTTATGGACCGTATCGAGCAAATCGGAAATGTCGCCGCCATCATGCGCGACTATGTCGAAACCAAGCAGACGTTCCTGACCGACACCACCAAGCGCGTGCCCGCGCGCAGCTATACCGACCCGGACCAGTGGAAGGCGGAGATGGAACTCATCTTCAAGCGCGTTCCGCTGATGCTCGCCTTCACCGCCGAATTGCCGAATGCGGGCGATTACAAGGCGATGGACGCGGTCGGCATGCCCGTGCTGATCAACCGCGACAAGGCCGGCAAGGTCCGCGCCTTCCTCAACGTCTGTTCGCACCGCGCCGCGCCGGTAGCGTCGGAAGGCCACGGCAATTGCCCGCGCTTCACCTGCAAGTACCACGGCTGGACGTATGGTCCCGACGGCAAGCTGATCGGCATTTCCGAAGCCTCGAAGTTCGGCGAAGTCCACAAGTCCGAACTCGGCCTGCGCGAACTGCCGTGTGAGGAAAAGGCGGGGATGATCTTCGTCGTCCTCACCCCCAATGCCCCGATCGATGTCGAAACCTATTTCAAGGGCTTCCTAGACGATTTCGAAGCGCTCGATTTCGGCAACTGGACCTACCTCGGCAGCCGCGTGATCGAAGGCGCGAACTGGAAAGTCGCCTATGACGGCTACCTTGAAGGCTATCACTTCGCCTCGCTCCACCCCGAAACGATCTTCCCGCGCACGCCGTCGAACTGCATGCATTACGAAGGTTTTGGCCCGCACCAGCGCATCGGCTTCCCGCACCACCGTATTGCCGAAGCGCTGAAGGACGTCCCGCGCGAGGAGTGGGGCACGCAGGAAAACAACGGCTTCGATTTCGTGCGGATCATGTTCCCCAACGTCTCGGCCTTCATCGCGCCCGAAATCACCCAGGTCGCCCAGCTTTTCCCCGGACCGACGCCGGGCGAGAACCGCACCGTGCTCAACTACCTGCGCCGCGATCCCATCCGCGACGAGGAAGACCGCGCCGCTGTCGAAGCCTCGATGAACTTCTTCCGCGATGTGACGTATGAGGAAGACTACGTGATCGGCCTTGAAATCCAGAAGGGTCTGGAATCGGGCGCGCATGACGAACTGGTGTTCGGGCGCAACGAGCGCGGCAACCAGTTCTTCCACGAATGGCTCGACTGGTACTTGCAGGATGACGCGGACCTCCCCGAACCGCAGATGTGAGCGGCAGCGGCGTGAACCCGATCTCTCTCGCATCGGGCGTCGTGCCCGAATTCGGGCCCGTTGATACCATCGAAGCTGCCCGCGCGGGCGGCTTCGACATGGTGGGGCTGTGGGTCGATCCGGCGGAATGGACGGTGCACCACACGCAGGACGCCCGCGCCGCGCTCGCCGCCACCGGCCTGCCGCTGCTCGATGTGGAGGTGATCTGGATCAAGCCCGACAGCGTGATGGACGATCACAAGAAGGTGATCGACGTCGGCGCGGAATTGGGCGCGGCCAACGTGCTTTGCGTCTCGTCCGATCCCGATCACGCCCGCACCGCCGCGCGTCTGGCGGAACTGTGCCTCCACGCCGAAGGCTCGGGCATGCGCGTCGCGCTGGAGTTCGGGATTTTCACCGAGGTCAAGGATCTTCGCACCGCGCTCGCCGTGCTCGATCAGGTGGCGCACCCCTTGCGCGCGCTGCTGATCGATCCGATCCATGTCGACCGCTCGGGAAGCAGCATCGCGGACATCGCCAAGGTCGATCCCGCGCTGCTGCCCTATGCGCAGTTCTGCGATGCGCCTGCCCTGCGCCCCGATCCCGCCGATTTTGCCGCAGTGATCCACGATGCGATCAACTTGCGCGAACAATGCGGCGAAGGTGCGCTGCCTTTGGCCGCGCTCTATCAGGCGCTTCCGGCGAACATTCCGCTGGCCATCGAACTGCGCTCCGAAGCCCTGCGCGATGCCTTCCCCCACCCCGCCCTGCGCGCCCGCGCGGTGGGCGATGCAACGCGGCGCTGGCTTGAGGCCTATACGTGACCGTCACCGTCCTCACCCTGCTCAAGCGCCGTGAAGGCATGACCAAGGCCGATTTCATCGCCTACTATGAATCGCGCCACCGCGTGATCGGCGAAAAAGTCCTGTCCGGCTGGGCCAGTCGCTACGTCCGCAAACACCTCCACCCGCTGGACGGCACGGACATGGCGCACGATTTCGACGTCGTCCTCGAAATAGACTTCCCCGACCAGCAAACCTGCGACGCCTGCTTCGCCGCCATGTCCGACCCCGCCATCATGGACGAGATCGTCACCGACGAGGAAAAGCTGTTCGACCGCGCCCGGATGCGGACCTACCGGGTAGAGGAATACGCCTCGGTCTTGCCGGGGGTCGGTGGGTAGCCATACCCCCAAGCCGCCCCAAACCCTCAAAACCCCCGCACCAAATACCCCCACCCCCGTTCGTCCTGAGCCTGTCGAAGGACACGCGCCAAGGTTCGCCTTCAGCGTGAATGAAAGGTCAAAGGATAGGTCGCGCGCGTCCTTCGACAGGCTCAGGACGAACGGAATCTGGTGCCTGAACAACCGGCAGCTTCCGCCGAGACTATCGGCCAGCCGCTAATGCAGGAATGTCGTGGCAAGTCGCCGATTAGATCGCGACGGGTTCGTAGCTGACCGATACGCTAGAGACCGTAGCGTCCTGTTCAAAAATCCGAGACTTACCGGCATACCGGACGAGTAGGCGGTCTGAAGCAAGCCATTTGATTTCCGCCCATGAGCCGCCCCAATCTCCGACTTTTGCCGCGCCATGATCGTCATCCGCACGGAACGTATTGCCTCCTCCTGCTGGGGCTTGTCCGACATCCAAAATCGAGATTTGCGTCGAGTATCCGCTGGTCGCGCCGCAGTCGCGTTGAAACATCACCGCTTCGCGCTTGCCGTCTGGCGAAGCAAGTCGAGTTATGACTTCATTGGAGCAAGCATCATCACAGGCGGCCACGGCAAGGGACAGAACCAGTAGGAGCGAAGTGCGGACCACTGACGCAAAGTAGCCTTGTCTTGAAAGGGCGGCAATGGCGTCGTGTCCGGAACGGCAACTTTGCTCCCGAAAAACTGCTAACGCTCCCGACGCTGGCCACACCCAACAAGCGACAGGCAGCCTTATTCAGCATCGGACGCGCGCCTGCGGTCCGCGATCAATTCTTCCGAAAGACAAACATTTGCATCGACATGCGCGCGCAGACGGGCCTGCACGCGGCTCATCGCGGTTTGGGTTTGGGAGGTGGGGTGCATACCGCCTCCCTCAGAATTGCCTTGCTTTGCGGTCATGTTCCGATCGTCGCCTTATCCAGATCGAGCCGCACCATCCAACCCCCACCCCTCAATCAATCCGCATACACCGTCCGATACGCCCGCCGCGTGAACTTCCACGCCCCGTCGATCCGGCGCAACTCGTCGTTGTAGCGCCCGGTCGTGTGGATGCGCTTGCCGGTGGCGGGGTCGTCGAAAATCTCGATGGTGTAGGCGACGGCGGTTGCCGCATCGCCGTCCACCTCGATCGAGCCGGGCTGCATGAAGTAGATCATCGGCTTGGTGCAATTGTCGAGGCCGTAAACCTTCATCGATTCAATCCAGCCATCGACGATCACCTTCTTGCCGACGAATGCGCCAAGATCGGGGTAGTCGGGCAGTTCCCAATAGGCGTCCTCGGCCCAGATCGAGCCCCACAGTTCCGCGACCGGGCCAGTGAACGGCATGCGATTATGCTCCTTACCAGGCGTGGGTTTCGCCGTTCCACTTGAGGAAATCGCCCGAGGTTTCGAGCGTCCAGTCGGCTGCAACCTTGCGGATGCCGGCAGCGCTCTCGGTCGGGGTGATCTCGGCAGCGTCGCCGCCCATGTCGGTCTGGACCCAGCCGGGGTGCACAACGCCAACGATCACGCCGCGCTCCTT
>JAZKBJ010000271.1:347-4408 GCA_040388685.1 Pseudomonadota bacterium | reverse complement strand
GTGATGTTGATGACCTTTGATCCCGCACCCATGCGCGGCAGGAATGCCTGCAGCACGCGGAGCGGTCCCTGCACCATGATGCGGTAGGTTTCATCCCACGCGTCCCAATCCGCGCTTTCGAGTTCGGCGCCTTCGGGCCCGGCAACGCCTGCAACGTTATACAAGATGTCCACCGCCTCGCTGCCGCTGTCTGCCGCGCCCGCCTTGACCGAGGCGTCGTCGGCCACGTCCATCGCGTGCACGGTCAGCTTGCCGCCCGACGATGCCGCAAGGTCCGCCAGCGCGGATGCGCCGCCCGGATTGCGCACCAGCGCCAGCACGCGGTCGCCCGCCGCAACATGCTGCCGCGTCAGTTCAAGCCCGATCCCGCGCCCTGCGCCGGTGATTGCCACGGTTGCCATTGTCGATTCTCCCATGCTGCGCCGCATTGCGGCGTGTTGCCCCAAGTCTGCCGGGCAAGCCCGCTCCCGCATACTGACCTTTCGGAGAGCGGGCAGGAGATAGCACGCCGCTCGGACATTGATCAGTTGCGGCAAGACCGTGGCGGCACCGATACCCCTGCTTGCGGCCAAACGCCGAAAACAAAATAGGGGGATGCCTGATGTCTATTGCCGCCGGACTTACCGCGCGCATAATCGTGCTTTTCATTATCGGAGCCCTGGGCCAGGTCGGAGGGAGCCTGCTGCTCGGCCGCACCGAGGCCTTCCGCAATCCCGGCTGGAGCGTGGCCTGCCTTGCCTGCTACATGATGTCGTTCTGGGCCCTGGCCACCATGATCCGCGAAGGTGGGCCGCTCAGCATGATCCTGCCCGCGCTTTCGGCCACGGTGCCAATCATCGTGATCGGCATCGCGGTCTTCGTGCTGGGCGAGCAGGCATCGTGGGCACGGCTCGGCCTGCTCACCCTATCGTGCCTGATCATCGGTTATGCGGGCACGGTATAGCTCACATGCGGTAGAGGCCGCGTATCGCCTTCATGGTGAGGGCGAGCACGCGGTCTATCCGCTCCGGTCCGAACACCGGGCGATGCAACAGCAGGCCCGAATGGACGGCGATAGCAAAATCGTTGCCAAGCTTCATCGCTTCCCACTGGTCCTGCCATTGCGGGAAGGATTCGATCATCTCGGCGGTCCATACCTCGTCATAACGGCGGGCCGCCGGTTCGAACGCGGCGTTGAGTTCGGCGTCGGTGCGCGCGGCCACCGCAAGTTCGAGGTATGCGGCATATCCGCGCGTCTGCACGCTGCGCCAGTGGGCCTCGGTGGCAAGATCGATCAGTTCGGCATCGCCGCGCTGCGCCACGGTTGCCAGATAGTCCTCGAGGAACAGGCTCATGCGCTGGAAGAAGATGTGATCGACGACCGCGCTCACCAGATCGATCCGCGTGGCGAAATGGTGATGCATCGCGCCGCGCGAAACGCTCGCGCGCTCTGCCACTTGCGCGGTGGTCAGTCCGGCGTAGCCACCCTCGACCAGCGCATCGACGCCCGCTTCAAGCATCCTGAGCCGCGTCTGCGCCGACTTGCGCTGCTGCCAGCGCACAGGCTCGTCGCCCAGCGCGGCGGGGCGCATCGCGGCGAGCATTCGCTTCTGCATGGTGGAACCGGACATCGTCATGGTCCTGTCATGCCTGCACGGCCTTGCCAAGACCTCCTGACAAAACCGCCAGTAGGCGCAAAACGCAGTCGGCGCGATAAAACAGGCAGTGTCGCCGGTTATCACCGAATCGTGCGACAGCGAGGGTGACCGTAGCGCAATTGCGGCATCCGCCATGGGAGGGAAAAATGAAGGCGCTTCACGCAATCCATCTGATGACCGGGCTTTCGGCCATCGCACTCGCGGCGGCTCCCGCTGCCGCGCAAGCCCAGGCCGCTCAGGCCGAAGACGCTGCCACCGGCGGCATCAGCGAAATCATTGTTACCGCGCAGAAAAAGTCCGAGAGCATCCAGTCGGTGCCGATCTCGATTGCCGCCGTCAGCGGCGAGACGCTGTCAGCGATGAACGTGACCACGCTGCAGGCGCTGCAGGGCTCGGTCCCCAACGTCCAGATCGACAACTTCGCCAACACCCCCAACCACGCGGTGTTCACCATTCGCGGCATCGGCGTGATCGAGCCCGATCCCTATGCCGGCAACACCGTGTCGATCGTGGTCGATGGCGTGCCGCAGTTCTTCTCGATGGGCGCGCTGCTCGATACCTATGACACCGGCCGGGTCGAAATCCTGCGCGGTCCGCAGGGCACGCTGTTCGGCGCGAACACCACCGGCGGCGTGGTCAACGTGGTGACCAATCAGCCCACCGGCGAATTCGGCGGCAACATCAAGGCCACCTACGGCAACTGGACCCGCTTCGATGTCAGCGGCGCGATCGAAGCGCCGCTGGTCAAGGACGTGGTCAGCCTCAAGGTTGCGGGCATCCACACCCAGCGCGATGGCTGGGTAACGAACGTGTGGAACGGCGAGGACATGGGCCGCAAGAACGTCGATGCGGTGCGCGGCCAGCTCTACATCACGCCGAACGCCGATCTCAAGATCACGCTGCAGGGCGAATATGTGGCCGCACGCAACGGCGCGCCGGTCGTCGTCAACGGCGGCCTTCCGGGCGAGGCGAACTACGTTCCCGAAGGCACCTTCTGGAACGGCGCCAAGCTGCCGATGTACCGCAGCCCCTGCGCTGCCGCAGGCAAACCGTGCGTTGCGCCCGACAAGTACTTTTCGGGCAACAACGAAGTACCCGACCAGTCGGACATGACGACCAAGTTCTTCATCGGCACGATCCAGTATGACAACACGCCTATTGGCGACATCACCGCGATCACCGGCTACAAGAACTTCACCCTGTTCGAATATACCGATCAGGACGGCACAGCGAAGACCAACAACGCCACCCGCCGCCGCACCCACGGCTACCAGTTCAGCCAGGAATTGCGCACCTCGGTCTCTGCGGGCGATGCCTTCAACGCCACGGCGGGCCTGTTCTATCTCAAGACCGACTACCATCACTACCAGATGTACCACCTGGACTTCGCCCTGCCCGGCCTGATCCAGTTCAACGTGCAGGACCAGCAGACCGAGAGCTTCTCGGCCTTCCTGCAGACCTACACCCAGTTGACCGACGCGCTGAAGCTTTCGGCAGGCATCCGCTACACGCATGACAGCGTGGACGCGCGCTCGACGCTCGACACCGGCCTCGGCAGCAAGGCGCTGACGTCGGCCGACTGGGCCAAGTTCGACGTGCTGTTTCCCGGCAGCCTCGACGTTGGCGGCACCAAGAGCTGGAACAATGTCGGCTGGAAAGTCGGCCTCGATTACGAACTGGGCCAGAACCAGCTCGTCTATGCAAGCTGGGCGCGCGGCTTCAAGTCTGGCGGCTTCACCGGCCGTATCGGCGTGGCGGCAGACGGCAATGCGCCGTACAATCCGGAAAAGGTCGATACCTTCGAAGCCGGTCTCAAGGCCGATTTCCTCGACCGTCACCTGCGCACCAACCTCTCGGTATTCTATACCAACTACCGCGACATGCAGGTTGCGCAGATCTATTTCGACAGCGCCACCAACGTCCAGGGCAACCGCATTCTCAATGCCGCCAAGTCCGAGATCAAGGGCTTCGAACTTGAAGTGCAGGCCGTGCCGACAGAAGGCCTGACCCTGCGCGGTTCGCTCGCCTACCTCGATACCAAGTACAAGAACTTCCTCTACTTCGATCCGGTGACCGCCAAGACGCTCGACCTGAAGGGCTATGCGTTGCAGAACGCACCGAAGTGGGCCTCCACACTCGGCGCGAACTTCACCACGAAGCTGCCGGGCGATGCCAGCATCGTCGCCGACGTGAGCTGGATGTACACCGCATCCAAGTTCTACACCGCCGTGGTCAACACCCCGCGTTCGACCATCCAGCCGACCTACTATGTCGACGCCCTGCTGACCTACTACGGTCCGGACAAGCGTTATTCGGTGGGCCTGTGGGGCAAGAACCTGCTCGACAACCGCTACATCTCCACGGTCTACAGGCCACGTTCATGCTGGGCGAAATCGCCCTGCAGCCGGGCGAGGTGCATGTCGC
>JAZKBJ010000271.1:0-337 GCA_040388685.1 Pseudomonadota bacterium | reverse complement strand
GGCCTCGTCGGCTATGCCCCGCCGCGCCAGTTCGGCGTCTCGGTCGGCTACAACTTCTGATCTGAAATCCTCCCTGGCCCCGGTTACTTCATCGTAACCGGGGCACTTTTTTCAGAGGACTGCCCCTTGATCGGAACTGAAGACTTCATCGCTCGCGCCGCCATCGCCAATACGCTGGCGCTCCACAGCCGCGGCGTCGACCGCGCCGATGCGAACCTGCTCGGTGCGGCCTATCACGCCGATGCCACGGTCGATTACGGCTTCTTTGCGGGCGATGCCGCCACGCTCGTCGCCATCCTTGCCGAGGCGCAGAAGGGAACGCTGCCCACACTGCACC
>JAZKBJ010000270.1:4348-8343 GCA_040388685.1 Pseudomonadota bacterium | reverse complement strand
ATGGCGCGGAGCAGGCGATGCTGGCGCTTTACAGCGGTTTTCCGGCGGCGCTGCACGGACAGTTGGCCATGATCATGCAGCGCATGCTCGCCCGGCCTGGCGCCACGCTGATCCACTGCACGGCGGGCAAGGATCGCACCGGCTTCCTCGTGGCCATATTGCTGTCGGCGCTTGGCACGAACCGCGACGATGTTCTCGGAAACTACCTGCAAAGCAGGGGAAGGACCAACCCTGCGGCGCGCGCCGCCACCGAGCATCTGGCCTGCGCGCGCACCGGGCTTGCCTTGCCAGATGCGGCTATAGATCGCCTGATGTCGGTTGACGAAGCCTATCTGGCGGCGAGCTTTGCCGCGATTGACCGGGAATTTGCCGGGATCGAGCGCTACCTGCTCTCCGCCGGCATCACCGTTGCCGATCTCGGCGCGCTTGCAGCAAGGTTGACCGGCTAGGCGATCACAGCGACCTGCCGACCAGATCGCGCATGATCTCGCTGGTGCCGCCATAGATCCGGCGAACGCGGGCATCGCGCCAGATGCGGGCAATCGGATATTCGTTCATATAGCCCGCGCCGCCGTGAAGCTGCAGGGCCGCGTCACAGGCCTCCCATTGCATTTCGGTATGCCAATATTTCGATGCGGCGGCTTCATCCGCGGTCAATTCGCCCGCCACATGACGCGCGATGGCCCAATCCAGATGCGCCCAGCCGACTTGCAGCTTCGATTTGATATCGGCCAACGAAAACCGGGTGTTCTGGAAATCGATGACCTTGCGCCCAAAGGCGGTGCGGTCGCGGGTAAAGCCCACCGCCTCGTCGAACGCGCGCTGCGCCGCCGCCTGCGCCGTGATCGAAATGGACAGCCGTTCCTGCGGAAGGTCGCTGACCAGATAGATGAAGCCGCGATTGACTTCGCCAATTACATTGCTGGCGGGCACGCGCACATCGTTGAAGAACAGTTCCGACGTGTCGGCCATCCACTGGCCCACCTTGTCAAGGTTGCGGCCGCGTTCAAAGCCGGGGCGGTCGGCCTCGACCAGAATCAGCGAGGTGCCCTTTGCGCCAAGATCGGGGTTGGTCTTGCAAACGGTCAGGACGATGTCCGCATTCTGGCCGTTGGTGATGTAGGTTTTCGATCCGTTGATGACGAACGCGTCGCCATCCTGTCTGGCCGTGGTGCGCACCCCTTGCAGGTCTGAGCCGGCCCCCGGTTCGGTCATCGCGATGGCGCCGATGGTTTCGCCGCTTAGCATGCGGGGCAGCCAGCGTTGTTTCAGTTCCTCGCTGGCATAGCGCAGGACATAGGGCATGGTGATATCGCTCTGCAGCGTGACGCTGTCCGACATCATGGCATAGGTGAATTCCTCGTTGAGGATCGCGTTGAAGGTGAAGTCCAGGCCGATCCCGCCATATTCGGCCGGCATGGTCGGGCACAGCAGGCCCGCTTCCCCGGCTTTGAGCCAGAAGTCGCGGGCAACGATCCCGGCGTCCTCGAACGCGGTCAGGCGCGGCGCGAATTCGCGCGCGATGAACTTGCGCACCATGTCGCGAAAGGCACGGTGCTCTTCGCCAAACAGGTGGCTGCCATCTCTTTCCAGCATCGTTCAGGTCCTCTCGTCGCCCAGTTCAATTTTACGTATAGACTAAACGCAAATTTATGGTAGCGTGTGACGTGCTTACAATGCACTCCGTCAATAATGTAAAGCAGTAAACTAGTTTTGACGGCTGAGAGGAGGACGAAATGGCGATAGTGGAGGCTTTGCCCCGCGAAGGGATCGACGTGTCCGAAGGTTCGCTTTGGGCTGCAAGCGCGTGGCGGCCGATGTTTGCCCGTCTGCGTGAGCATGACCCTGTGAACCGCTGCGAGAACAGCATCTTCGGCCCATATTGGTCGATCACCCGCTATGAGGATATCGTCGCGGTCGAGGCTGATCCGCAGACTTTCTCCTCATCGTGGGAGCATGGCGGCATCGTCATCTTCGATATGCAGGATACCGGCGTGCAACTGCGCATGTTCATCGCGATGGACGATCCGGAGCACGGAGAGAAGCGCAAGGCCATCGCGCCGGTAGTCGCGCCAAGCGAAATTGCCAAGCTGGCAGGCCCCTTGCGCGAGCGGACCGCCGCAATTCTTGATTCACTGCCCGTCGGCGAAGCCTTCGATTGGGTGCATTCGGTCTCGATTCCGCTGACAACGGCGATGATTGCCACCTTGTTCAACTTCCCGTGGGAGGAGCGCGACAAGCTGCCCGAATGGTCGGACTGGGCAGCGAAGATCGACATTGGCCCGGACCCTGTCCTGAATGCTGAACGTGAACGCCATGTTTTTGAAATGGCAGCGCGTTTCAGGGAACTCTACGAAGAGCGCCGCGTCGCGCCGCCGCAGGCGGACTTGCTGTCGATGATGGCGCATTCGGCTTCATTCGGTGAGATGGACGAACAGCGCTTCATCGGCGCGATCGCCCTGCTGCTCGTCGGTGGCAACGACACCACGCGCAATTCCATGTCGGGCCTGATCGAGCGGATCAACCAGTACCCGGATGCCTGGAACGCGGTGAAAGCGGACGTAAAGGGCCTCGCGTCGGGCGCGGCAACCGAAACCATCCGGCTGCAGACGCCGATCGCGCACATGCGGCGCACGGCCACGCGCGATGTCGATTTTGGCGGCAAGACCATCCGCAAGGGGGACAAGGTCGTCCTGTGGTACAATTCCGGCAACCGCGACGAAAGCGTCTTTCCCGATGGCGACCGGTGGGACCCCACCCGTGAAAACTCGCGCCGACACCTGTCGTTTGGTTACGGCATTCACCGCTGTCTTGGTGCGCGCCTTGCCGAACTGCAATTGGTGACCCTGATCGAGGAAATGGCCGCGCGCGACATGGAGGTCAAAATTGTGGGCGAGCCTGAACGCCTGCCATCCTGCTTCACCAATGGCTATGAACGCATCATGGTGACGATGAGCCGGGGGGAAGGCATCAATGGCTGAAGGGTTTCGCCGCTACAAATGCCTCAACTGTTCGCACATCTATGACGAGGCTGAAGGCGATCCGGAATCCGGCCTTGCCCCCGGCACGCTATGGGAAGACGTGCCGGACGAGTGGATTTGCCCGGAGTGTGGGTCGGAAAAGCGGGATTACGTCCTCGTCGATTGGGAATAGCTGGCTGATCGGGGCATCAGCCATCGGCGTCACGCTGCGGGCGCTGCTTGCCGCCGCGATGGCCGGGGCTTGCACGATGCCGCATCTCACGCCGCGGTTCAGGTGAGGAAGGTGCAAAAGCCGGGAACCCGATCAACTGTTCGTTCATTGACGCGCGGGGAAGTCCAAAACGGGGGCAATCTTGGTATCCGACGGCGGCAATCTTACGGCCAGACAGGAATTGCGTGTCCAGACACGTGCGGATCATACCCGCGTCGATGAAGCATTCGCGCGTTTCGATCTGGGCACCACCGAGGGATATCGGTGTTTTCTTCGCGCGCAGGCAGCAGCACTTCTGCCGCTTGAACAGGCGCTGGATGACCTCGGCGCGCATGCTGTGGTCCATGATTGGGAAACCCGGCGTCGTTCCGACCTGCTCCGGGCGGACCTGGTCGACCTGAACGCAGATGCTCCTTCCGATGGCCCGGTTCCTGATCTGAATTCACCTGAGGCGATCCTCGGTGCGCTGTACGTGATCGAGGGATCGCGTCACGGAGGAGCGGTTCTGGAACGCATGGTCGCCAGCGCGCTGCCACGGCGGTTTCTGGGCGCCACCGATTCTTCGCGCTGGCGGACTTTGGTCGGTCTCATCGATGATACGCTGGTTTCCCGGCGTCAGCGCGATGTCGCCCTCCGGGCGGCCCGTGACGTTTTCGGCCTCTTTGCTGCGGCTGGATTAAAGCAAGCAAAGGCAAGCGTCCTTGAGCACTGACTTTACCGTTGATCTGACGAACTGTGATCGCGAGCCAATCCATATGCTCGGTGCCATTCAGCCGACAGGATTCCTCGTTGCTCTCACGGCC
>JAZKBJ010000270.1:0-4338 GCA_040388685.1 Pseudomonadota bacterium | reverse complement strand
GATCGTTTCTCGCGCTTCGGTAAACTTGCCGCAATTCATCGGACTCGATGTTTCGGCAGCGCTAGGCTTGCCGCTGGATCAGGTGTTCACGCAGCAGGCTGTGCATGATCTGCGCAATCGCGCATCGATGCTGCGCAGCGGGGACACTGTCGAACGCTTGTTCGGGGTCTCGCTGGTCGATGGCTACGGTCCGTTTGATGTCGCGATCCACTATTCCGTCGGGCAGATCATTATCGAGGCGGAGCCATCGCAAGGGACCATCGGAGACGTGACCGGAATCGTCCGGTCCATGTTTGCGCGCCTCGATCAGTGCCAGGACATGAATTCGTTCTATCGGGAAGGGGCCCGTCAGGTCAGGGCGCTTGTCCAGTTCGACCGCGTAATGGTCTACCGTTTCGCGCCGGAAGGATCAGGCGAAGTCGTCGCCGAGGCGTGCAGACCGGGAATTGGCCGGTTTATGGGGCTGCACTATCCGGCCAGCGACATTCCGGCACAGGCGCGCCAGCTTTACCTGCGTAACCTGCTGCGCGTTATCGGCGATGTTCATGCAAAGCCTGTCCCCATCGAACCGGCCCTGGACGAGAACGGCGTCCCTCTCGATCTGTCGCTTTCCCTGCTGCGATCGGTGTCTCCGATCCATATTGAATATCTCAAGAATATGGGGGTCGAGGCATCGCTATCCATCTCGATCATTGTCGATGGGAAGCTGTGGGGGCTGTTTGCCTGCCATCACTATTCCGCGAACAATCCGAATTTCGAGCGCCGTGCGGTGGCGGAACTCTTTTCGCAGATGTTCTGCATGCGTCTCGAAAGCCGCGAACGGCAGGAGACGGTTGAATTCGAACGCCGCGCCCGCGACATTTCCGACCAGTTGCTTGGCGCAGTAGCATCCGACGAAACTTTGCTGCGTGATCCTGACTGGCTGGCGGACATTCTGACGCACGCAATTGCCGCCGATGGCGTGGGGGTTTGGCTGTCCGGGGGATATGCCTTCTCGGGCCTGTGCCCGCCGACGGACGATTTCCGCCGGATAATACGCGCGCTGAATACAACTGCGGCCGGCAGGGTATATGCGACTGACCATATTGGATCGCTGATACCCGAGGCCGAGGGGTTTTCGGATTCCGTGGCCGGCCTTCTTGCCATCCCGATTTCCCGTTCGCCGCGCGATTATGTTGTGTTGTTTCGCTCGGAACTTGTGCGTTCCGTTCGATGGGCCGGCGATCCTCACAAGCCGGTGGAGTACGGGCCCAATGGCCCTCGGCTCACCCCGCGACAAAGCTTTGCTGAGTGGAAAGAGTTGGTGCGTGGCAAGTCCCGGCCTTTCACTGCCTCGGAGATCAGGGTCGCCGAGACGCTCAGGGCAACGCTGATAGAGGTTGTCCTGAGGATGGCTGACGAGGCTTCCAACGAGCGTCAACAATCAAGCGCGCGCCAGGAATTGCTGATTGCGGAACTGAACCACCGGGTGCGCAACATTCTTGGCCTGATCCGTGGGCTGATCAGGCAGGCGCAGGCAAGCGATCCTGCGCTGAACTCATTTGTAAAGGTCGTAGACGGGCGCATCCACGCCCTGGCGCGCGCGCACAATCAGATTACGGAAGACCACTGGGGACCGGCCCCGCTCCAGTCGCTCATCGACGCCGAAGCCGCCGCATTTCTGGTAGGTGAGGACCGTATTCGCAGTGAAGGCGATCCGGTAATGCTCAATCCGCTCGCCTATTCGACCATGGCGCTTGTCCTGCACGAACTTGTTACCAATTCCACGAAGTATGGCGGTTTGTCTGTCGACAAAGGGTACGTGCGGATCTGCTGGGAGCGGACGGAGCGAGGCGACCTGACCCTGTTGTGGCGCGAAATCGATGGCCCCGCGGCGCGTGAACCCTCACGCCGCGGATTCGGCACGACGATTATTCAGCGTTCGGTCCCCTACGATCTGGGCGGAGAAGCCACCGCACGTTTTCTCGAAACTGGCTTTGAAGCCGATTTTTGCATTCCCATGCGGCACGTGGCCGAAGCACGGACCGGCATGCGCGCAATCCGCTTTCCCAAAACCGGAGCCGGACATGCAGAGGAGCCGCCACAGGATCTTCTTTCGGGTGAGCGGGTCCTGCTGGTCGAAGACAGTCTAATAATCGCGCTGGACGCAGAGGACATCCTTGGTCACCTCGGCGCCAGCGAAGTTGCAACGGCGTCATCGGTCGATGCAGCACTTGGCCTGCTTGAGAGTGCGACACCGACCGTCGCAATCCTTGATATCAATCTGGGTAATACCACGAGCTTTGCCATTGCCGATGCACTTCTGGAGCGCAACGTCCCCTTCATGTTTGCTACGGGCTATGGCGAGCAGGCAAAGTTTCCGGATGTGCACCGCGGACGCCTGGTGGTGCAGAAGCCTTATACCGTTGGCAATATTGCCCGGGCGCTTGCAAGCGTTGTCGGCAGTCAGGGCTCCGCTGGGGAACAATGAAGGATCAACTCCCCGAAGCGGTTGAAGAAGGTCGCGCGGGCGCGCGAATTCCCGTAGAGGCGAACCATTGCATCCATTTCGCGCGAGGCCCGAGCGCCGATATAGCCGGTAGAGCTTCGTGTGGTTCATGCCCATAGTATGACGCCGGTCCGGCGCAACGGCGCTGACGAGCCGAATTTGGATATGGAAGGCGGACACGATTCTGTGTGGCGATCTGGCAAAGAGGCGCCGGGCGCGTGCTCCAGAACATGGCGGTGATGCATTTACATTTGCACAGCGCACCCCTGGGCTACCTTGTGGTGACCCAGGGGTGGTTGCGGCTCATCCAGATGATTGGGGCTGAGCTTCCTAGTCCGGTGCCTTCTCCTGGCGTACGGCGGCGTCCTTGATCTGACCCTCGCCCATCGCGGAAACAAGCGCGTTGCCGCTGCCCGAGAAGTTGGCTGCAGGAAGCGTTGCCGTCGCGCCATCGACCTTGACCAGCAATGCCTGGACCTGTCCGTGGCTATCGGCGATCACGCCGCGTACTTTGCCCAAGCGGTCACCATCGGGGCCGAGAACGCGCATGCCCTTGCTGACTTCGAAGTTGGCATCCCCGGCTGCGGCAAGGCTACCGGCCGCAACCAGTTGCCCGGCGGCTCCCGAGAACAGCCCGTTGGCGCTGCCATTGGCAGAACCCATGGCGTTACCGTTCGCCTTGCCAGCAGCGCTGCCCGCTGCCTGACCCATGGCGCCAGCCGTGCTGCGCCCCGCATTGGCGGCGCCCGACACGGCGCCGCGCGCGGTTCCGGCAACGCTTCCGGCGGTCTGGCGTACGGCATCGGTGCCGATCAACTGTGCATCTGCGCTGCTGCTGGCACTACCTGATGCGCTGCCCGAACCGCTGCCGGAAATCATCCGGGTCGGCGTCGAGACAGTCTGCGCGATGCTACCGCCGCCGTTGGCGTTGGCGCTGCGATCGGCGTGGACTGCGCCGCTCTTGCGGTTGACAGTCTGGCTGCCGGTGGTGTTCGCGGTGGAACTGGCAGTGCCGCGCGTGGCGGAGCTGATCGTGTCCATCGGTGAACCCACGCTGCCAATGCTGCCTGCACCGCCCAGGGTGCCACTAAGCGTACCGCCAATCCCGCCGCCGCCGATGAGCTGCGCATGGGCTGGCATAGCGGTGAGGAGAAGGGCGGTCGTGGTTGCGAGGAGAATTTTCATCGGAAATTTCCTTTCGTTCGTCTGCGGGCACGAGGTCTTCGTGCCGCTCGAAGAAGGAAACGGATGGGCTTCCGGGTTTAATTCATCGCCGATGAAAATTATTTCGTCCGGCGGCAAGGGCCGCAGATCAAGCCCCGGCCAAATACCGGGTCAGGCCCTTTGCGGCCAAGATCAATCGCCTCGCTGTCGAGCGCCGCGCGCCATTGGGTCCCCCGGCCGGCCATCGCGCGGGCGGCGCGCGCCGCGACCAGCGGCGTGGCGAACGAAGTGCCCCGCACGGGTTTCCACTGTCCGGCCGCGTTGGCGGCAAGCATGCCCGCTCCCGGCGCTGCGTAATCGAGATGAAGCGCCCGCCCTGCTTCGATCAGGGCACGGTTGCGCGCGTCAACCGCCGTCACCGCGAGCACCCCGGGATAGGAGGCCGGATAGGACGGTGGTGCGGCGGGGCCATCGTTGCCCACTGCCGCCACGATTGCCACGCCCCGCGCCTGAACAGCGGCAATCGCCCTTTCCAGCACCGGATTGCGCGGGCCGACAAGACTGATCGAAACGACCCGCACTTCGCGTGTAAGCAGCCAGCCCAGAGCTCGCACGATGGCCAGCGCGTTGCCGCCTGCCGGATCGTTGCCATAGACATCGGCCAGGGCCACGTCGGTCGCACCGGC
>JAZKBJ010000269.1:17601-23888 GCA_040388685.1 Pseudomonadota bacterium | reverse complement strand
CGCAATGAAGGCATTTCGCGGCGTCGTCGGCGCGGAATGGGTGTTTGGCGATGAAGACGCCGTCGCGCCTTACACCAAGACCTATATCCCCGACCCCAACGGCTATCACAAGCCGGTCGGCGCGGTCTGCCCGGAAAGCGTCGAGCAAGTCCAGGAAATCGTCCGGATTGCCAATACCTACCGGCAGCCGTTGTGGACCGTCTCCACCGGCAAGAACATGGGCTATGGCATGACCGCGCCTGCCACCCCCGGCCAGGTCGTGCTCGATCTCAAGCGGATGAACCGCATTCTCGAGGTGGACGCCGATCTCGGCACCTGCCTGCTCGAACCCGGCGTCACTTACCAGCAGCTCAAGGACTATCTGGTAGAGAACAACATCCCGCTGTGGATCGATGTGCCCACGGTCGGCCCGATCGCCTCGCCGGTCGGCAATACGCTTGATCGCGGCGTTGGCTACACGCCCTATGGCGAACACTTCATGTTCCAGTGCGGCATGGAAGTCGTCCTGCCCGATGGCCAGTTGATGCGCACCGGCATGGGCTCGATCAAGGGCAGCACCGCGTGGCAGGCGTTCAAGTGGGGCTACGGACCCTATGTGGACGGGCTGTTCACCCAGTCGAACTACGGCGTCGTCACCAAGATGGGTCTGTGGCTGATGCCCAAACCGCCGGTCTACAAGCCCTTCATGGTGCGCCATCCGAACATGGAGGACACGCCCAAGATCATCGAGGCGATGCGCCCGCTGCGCGTGTCCAGCCTCGTCGCCAACTGCAACCTGATGATGAGCGCATCGTACCAGCTTGCCATGTTCAAGCGCCGCAATGAAATCGTGCCCGATGGCGCACCGCTTGATGAGGTTTCGCTCAAGAAGGCAGCCAAGGCCAATGGCCTCGGCATGTGGAACACCTACTTCGCGCTCTACGGCACCGAACAGACTGTCGACGCGATCGAGCCGATCATTCGTGCCCAGCTCACCGCCAGCGGCGGCGAGGTGATGACGGCCGCCGAGATGGAGGGGAACCCCTGGTTCCACCATCATTCGACGCTGATGGAAGGCGGCCTCAATCTCGACGAGATCGGACTGCTGCGCTGGCGCGGCGCTGGCGGCGGCCTTGCATGGTTCGCGCCCGTCGCCGCCGCGCGCGGGATCGAGGCTGAGCGGCAGACCTCGCTCGCCAAGGAAATCGTCGAGAAGTACGGCTTCGACTATACCGCCGCCTACGCCATCGGCTGGCGCGACCTGCACCACATCCTCGCCCTGCTGTTCGACAAATCTGACGCGGACGAACACCGCAAGGCCGATGCCTGCTACCGCGAACTGGTCACCCGCTTCGGCGCGCAGGGCTGGGCCAGCTACCGCACCGGGGTCAATTCGATGGAACTCGTCGCGCAACAGTACGGGTCGGTGAACCGCGAGTTCAACGCCAAGATCAAGCATGCGCTCGATCCCAACGGGATTCTTGCGCCCGGCAAGTCGGGGATCATGTGATGGAGCGCTTCGCCGGAAAAGCCGTGCTGATCACCGGCGCCGCCACGGGCATCGGCCGCGCTACCGCGCTCGCCTTTGCCCGCGAGGGCGCAACGGTGATGATCGGTGATGTCGATGCACGCGCGCAGGAAACGGTCGACATGATCGTGGCCGAAGGCGGCAATGCCGCGTTCCGCCACACCGATGTGCGCCAGGCTGCTGATCTCGACGCACTCGTCGCAGCTTGCGTCGAGCGTTACGGACGGATGGACGCCGCGTTCAACAACGCCGGCGTTCTTCCCCCGCAGCGACCGATCCACGAAGTGACCGAGGACGAACTCGACCTTGCCATCGACGTCGATTTCAAGGGCGTGTTCTTCGCCATGCAAGCCGAAATCCGCCACTTCCTGAAAGTGGGCGGCGGCGTGATCGTCAACACCGCCAGCGTCGGCGCGCTGATCGCGGACCCGAACATGAGCGCCTATTGCGCGATGAAACATGCCGTCTCGGGCCTGACCAAAGCGGGCGCCGTGGAATACGCGCAGCAGAACATCCGCGTGAACGCCATCGCGCCGGGCTTCGTCGTCACCCCGATGACCCAGCACTGGGCCGACAGCAACGCGTTCACCGAGATGTTCTACGCCCAGAACATCTCGGGACGCGCTGCCCGGCCCGAGGAAATCGCGCCGACGGTGCTGCACTTGTGCTCGGACGGGGCCAGCTTCATCAACGGCGCGACGTTCACCATCGACGGCGGCCAGACCTCACACTGAATTTCTACGTCGCGTCAGGGTCGGTATGCAGCCATGCAGCCTGACGCGGCGCCCGTTTGGTCCGGCTCCACTCTTCGAGCATGACCGGCGCGACAGCCTTCAACTCCGCATGCTGCTCGGGCGTGCCGATGTTGCAGGCCAGCTCCAGCCGGTGGCCGTTCGGGTCGAAGAAATAGATCGAGCGGAAGATGCCGTGATAGGTCGGGCCGAGCACTTCGACGCCTTGTGCCTCGATATGCGCCTTGGCGGCCAGCAGCGCAGCCTCGTCCGCCACTTCGAACGCGATGTGCTGCACCCATGCGGGCGTGGCCGGATCGCGCCCCATCTCAGGCTGGTTCGGCAGTTCGAAGAACGCCAGCACGTTGCCGCCGCCAGCATCGAGGAACACGTGCATGTAGGGATCGTCCTCCCCGGTCGAGGGCACCTTGTCTTCGGCAAAGGCGGTGACGTAGTCCATCCCGAGCACGCGGGCGTACCACGCCACCGTCTCGCCCGCATCGCGGCAACGGTAGGCAACGTGGTGGATGCGCGAAAGTGTGGGGGCCGTTGTCATTTCGCCGTCTCCTCCACCTGCAGCACGCCGCGCCGCATCTGGTCGCGCTCCATCGACTTGAACAGCGCGGTGAAATTGCCGTTGCCGAAGCCCTCGTCCTTCTTGCGCTGGATGAACTCGAAGAACACCGGGCCGATCACCGTCTCGCCAAAGATCTGCAGCAGCAGTCGCGGATCGCCATCCTCGGTCGACCCGTCGAGCAGGATGCCGCGCGCCTGCAATGCCTCGACCGGCTCGCCATGCCCCGGCAAGCGCTCCTCCAGCATCTCGTAATAGGTCGCGGGCGGGGGCGACATGAACGGCGTGCCCAGCGCCTTGAGCTTGTCCCAGCACCCCAGCAGGTCGTCGCAGGCAAAGGCGATGTGCTGAATGCCCTCGCCATTGTAGGCGCGCAGAAACTCGTCGATCTGTCCGCCGCCCTGCTTGCCCTCCTCGTTCAGGGGAATGCGGATCAGCCCGTCGGGCGCGGTCATCGCGCGGCTGGTGAGGCCGGTATATTCGCCCTTGATGTCGAAATAGCGGATCTCCTTGAACCCGAAGATGCGCTCATAAAATGCGGCCCAGTGCGCCATGCGTCCGCCATAGACGTTGTGCGTCAGGTGATCGATCGTGTGGAATCCCGCGCCGACGGGATGGCGTTCCACGCCCGGCAGATAGCGGAAATCAATGTCGTAGATCGAGATATCCTCGTCATAGCGGTCGATCAGGTAAATGATCGACCCGCCGATGCCCCGGATTGCGGGCAAGTGCAGTTGCATCGGCCCGGTCTCGACATGGACCGGTTCCGCCCCGCGCTCCAGCGCCACGGCATAAGCTTTGGCAGCATCCTTCACCCGCCAGCCCATCCCGCAGGCCGACGCGCCATGCTCGGCGGCGAAATAAGCCGCCGGACTGCGCGGTTCGTAGTTGGCGATCAGATTGATCCCGCCCTGCCGCCACAAGTGCACATCCTTGGTGCGGTGATCGGCCACGTGGGTAAAGCCCATTGCCGCGAACACCGGCTCAAGCAGGCCCTGTTCGGGAGCGGTAAACTCGATGAACTCGAAGCCATCAAGGCCGAGCGGGTTGGGCAAGCCCGTTGCGGGGGAAACTTCCATCTGGCATCGCTCCTGAAATTCGTTTCATCTGTTACCACTTTCGATTACGCCTGTCAGCGAAATTCGTGTTGACCCGCCATCGCCACCCTTTTTGTGATGTTATCTTGTATCATTGATCAACTCGTTTTATGGAGCGCCCATAGTCAGGCCACCCGCGCCCCCACGCCGGGATCGTCCACGCAAAGGGTTCGCACCGATGAAGTTTTCCGTTCTCCTTGGCTCTTGCTCCGCGCTTGCAGCCATCGCGCTCGCCCCGCCCGCACGGGCAGAGGACGGCGCCGCCGATCAGGACAACCACACCCAGCCATCGTCAGAGATCATCGTCACCGCGCCCATCCAGCGCGACCGGATCGACATTCTCTCGGGCGTCTCGGTCATCGCGGGCGAGGCACTGACCCAGGCCCTGCGCCCGACACTTGGCGAATCGCTCGACAAGACCCCCGGCGTCTCGGCGACCTCGTTCGGCCCCAACGCCTCGCGCCCGGTCCTGCGCGGCCTTCAGGGTGACCGCGTCCGCATCCTCACCGACGGCGTCGGCGCGTTCGACGTCTCCAACACCAGCGCCGATCACGCGGTCGTGATCAACCCGCTGCTGGCGGAACGCATCGAGGTGCTGCGCGGCCCCGCCACCCTGCTGTTCGGCTCTTCCGCCATCGGCGGCGTGGTCAACGTCATCGACAAGCGCATCCCGCGCACCGTTCCGGACGAAATCGCCCACGTCGACATCCTCGCCTCCTACGGCTCCGCCGCTACTGAACGCTCGGTCGGCGGCGCGGTCGATGTGCCGGTGGGCAAGCAGTTCGTCGTCCACGCCGATGGCAGCTATCTCAAGACCGGCAACATGCGCGTCGGCGACTATGTGCTGGCCCCGTCCGCACGCCAAACCGCCCTTGCCAATGCGGGGACGGAAGACGCTGACCAGATCGCCGAGGGCATCGACTTCGCCGCCAATGCGGGCCTCAGGAACAGACTGCCCAATTCACAGGCCGAGACGTGGACCGCAGGCGTCGGCGCGGCGCTCATCACCGACACCGGCAATCTCGGCATCGCCTACAGCCACTACGACAGCCTCTATGCAATTCCCGTCCGCTACGCCATCGCACCGGGGCAAGGCGAGGAAGGCCCCCGCCTCGATGTCGCGCAAGACCGCCTCGACCTGCGCGCCGAAGTCGAAACCGGCGGCAGTCTGATCAAGTCGGTCCGCGCCCGCGCAGGCTTCGCCAGCTACCGCCACTTCGAACTCGAAGCCGATGGCAGCGTCGGCACCGCGTTCTACAACAAGGGCATCGAAGGCCGGGTCGAACTCGTTCAGGAAAAACGCGGGGCATGGGCAGGCGCCAGCGGCGTCCAGTATTTCGTCCGCGATTTCAACGTGATCGGTGACGAGGCCTTCCTGCCCAAGAGCACGACACAACAGCTCGGCGTGTTTACCTTGCAGGAGTTCGATCTCGGCAAACTCAAGCTGGAAGGCGGCGCGCGGTTCGAACACACCGTGCTCGAAGCCCGCCCCTTGTCTGCCCAGACCCAATTCTTCAGCGGACGGCGCACATTCGACACGGTTTCAGGCTCTGTCGGCGCGTCCTACGCCATCGCGCCGGGCTGGCGACTGGGCGCAAATCTCTCGCGCACGATCCGCGCGCCGTCCGCCGACGAACTCTTCGCCAATGGCCCGCACGCAGGCACCCAGGCCTTCGAGATCGGCAACCCCGATTTCCGCCCCGAACGCGCCCTCGGCCTTGAAGCCGTGCTCAAGGGCAAGGGCGAAGGCTACAGCCTCGAAGCCTCGGCCTATTACAACTGGTTCGACAATTTCATCTACGAAGACCTGACTGGTCAGGTCGAAGACGGGCTGCCGGTCTACCAGTTCAATCAAGGCAAGGCGCGCTATTACGGGTTCGAAATCCAGGGTTCGGCCACGCTGGCCAAATTCGGCCCGATGGAACTGGTCGCCGATGGCCTTGCCGACTATGTCCACGCCGACGTGACCGGCGTCGGCCCCGCCCCACGCATCCCGCCGATGCGCCTCCAGGGCGGCCTCGCGCTCAATGGCACCAAAGTGGACGTGCGCGGCGAAGTCGAATGGAGCGCGAGTCAGAATCGCGTTACCCCGTTCGAAACCCGGACCGCGAGCTTCACGCTGGTCAATGCCGAGATCAACATCCGCCCGTGGGGCACGCAACGCCCGCTGTCGTTCGCGCTCTCGGCCAACAACATCTTCGACGTCGACGCCCGCCGCCACGCCTCGTTCCTCAAGGACTTCGCGCCGCTTGCCGGGCGAGACATCCGCGTGACCGCACGGGCGAGCTTCTGAGCGTGTGAAAAAATGGTGGACCCGTCGGGACTCGAACCCGAGACCTACAGATTAAAAGTCCGTTGCTCTACCAACTGAGCTACGG
>JAZKBJ010000269.1:15655-17591 GCA_040388685.1 Pseudomonadota bacterium | reverse complement strand
AATCCATCGGTTGCGGCGGCCGCAGCCGGACAGCAGGCTCTCGCCCGTCACCAGGCTGGTATCCAAGGCCCCGCTGCCATGTTCCAGCACCCCGTCGACGCCGATCCGCTCCCCCGTCGCCACCAGCACAAGCGCGCCCGCCTCGACCTGCTCCTGGCCACACCGGCGCACCGTCCCGTCCGGCTGCAGCACCGCCACGTCGGTCGTCCGCAGCGCCAGCAACTGCTCCGCCGTCGCCCGAGCCTGGCCGCGCGCCCGATGGTCCAGCACCCGCCCGACCACAGCACGATATCGAGATCGAGCGTGCGTGCGCGCCAGCGCTGGCCTTGGCGCTTCCTGCCGAAATCACGTTCGACGTCTTGCAGCAGGTCCAGCAGTTGAGGCGGATCCAGCGCAGTCTTCACCAGCGCCGCACCATTGGCGTATTCCCGCAGCGACGGCCCCAGCGGACGACTGCGCAGGACAGGGCTGACCGCTTCTACCGTCAACCCGCGAACCGCCAGTTGCGCCGCCGCAGCGCGTAATATCGCCGCTGGCCCGCCAGACCTAGCATGGCGCTGGTTCGACCCCAGCGCGATAACGTATCGATTCACACGTCCTCGGCGAGGCGCGTGTAAAGCTCCGGACGGCGATCGCGGAAGAAGCCCATCCCCGCCCGGTGCGTGGCCGCGCGGGTCAGGTCGATCGTGGCGAGCAGCCCGCCGGTCTCGCTCGCGCCGAATTCCGCGACGAAGTCGCCCCACTCGTCCGAGATGAAACTGTGGCCATAGAAGCGCTGGCCATCTTCGGAACCGATGCGGTTGGCGGCGATCACCGGCATGCAGTTCGATACCGCATGCCCGATCATCGCGCGCCGCCACATGCGGCTGGTGTCAAGCTCGGCGTCATAAGGCTCGGTGCCGATGGCCGTAGGGTAGAACAGCAGTTCCGCCCCCATCAGCGCCATCGCACGGGCACATTCGGGATACCACTGATCCCAGCACACGCCCACGCCTATGCGCGCGCCGAACACGTCCCACACCCTGAAGCCGGTGTTGCCGGGGCGGAAATAGTACTTTTCTTCATAGCCCGGCCCATCGGGAATGTGGCTCTTGCGATAGATGCCCATCACTTCGCCGTCCGGGCCGATCATCGCCAGCGTGTTGTAGTAATGGTGCCCGTCGCGCTCGAAGAAGCTGGTCGGAATGGCAATGCCCAGCGCCTTGGCGAGCTTCTTCATCTCGCGCACCGACGGATCCTGATCCAGCGGATAGGCGAGCGCAAACAGCGCCTCATCCTCGACCTTGCAGAAGTACGGGCCCGCAAAGAGTTCGGGCGGCAACACGATCTGCGCGCCACCTTTTGCAGCGTCCTCCACCAGAGCGGCAACGGCAGCGATATTCTCGGCCTCACCCGCATTGAGGGAGAGTTGCAGGGCGGCGACGGTGATCTGGCTCATCGCCCGGACCTAAGCCGCCGCCGCCCTCAATTCAACCTCCTCCGCGTGCGTCAGGGCCGCTTGCGGAACAGCAGAGTCATGCGGTCGCTTTCACCGATGGCTTTCAGTCTGGCCTTCTCCGCCTCGTCCTTTGTGCCTTCCATCGCCGGCGGCAGCGTCCACACGCCATCCGGCCAGTTGGCGGGGTCCTGCGGATTGGCATTGGCCTCGCTCTTGCCGACGACGTCGGCCTCGCGCAGATATCCCTTGTTGCCATCAGTAAAGGCATAAGGTGCGTCGGGCCTGGCGCGGTGTTGCTCGATCCCGATCATGCCATCGGGTTTCAGCAGGTCGCGCATCTGCTTGATCTCGTGATCGGCCAGATTCCAGCGCATCAGGTTGTGCATCATGCGCATCACTAGAATGCGGTCGAATGTGCCCTTCTCGCCTTCGGGAACCACATCGAGCGCAAAGGCGGAAAACCGGTCGGCGGGCTGGTTCGACCATCCGGCAACTTCG
>JAZKBJ010000269.1:4236-15645 GCA_040388685.1 Pseudomonadota bacterium | reverse complement strand
GCCGGGGTAGGATCGAAATAGAGCCCGACCAGCTTGCCCTTGGGACCAAGGTAAAGCCCGAGCAGACGCGAATACCAGCCGCCGCCGGGCGCATATTCGCCGACCTTCATCGTCGGACTGACCTGAAAGAACGCCAGCGTCTCGGCCGGGCGGCGATACTGGTCGCGCGCACGGTCGGTCGCACGCAAGGGGTCGGCCACAGCCTTGGCCAACGCCGGATCGATCGCGGCCTTCGCCGCCATGTCATGGCCTTCATGCTGGGCGGCAACCGGAGCCGCCAAACCAAATCCTGCAATCAGGGCAAGTGCCGCAAGGCTGGCTTTACGCATCGGGGGGATTCTCCTTCGTGCCGATGACAAGCGGGGTGCGCCTGCCTATCTTGGCGTCATACAAGGAGAATAAGACGCATGAGCGAACAAGCAACGGCCATTCTCGCCGGCGGATGCTTCTGGTGCACCGAAGCGGTGTTCCGGGACGTGATTGGCGTGGCCCAGGTCGAAAGCGGCTACCTTGGCGGCTCGGTCGAGAACCCGACCTACAAGCAGGTCTGCTCGGGCACGACCGGCCATGCCGAGGCAATCCGCGTCACCTTCGATCCCGATGTGGTCAGCTATGGCCAGATCCTAGACATGTTCTTTGCCACACATGACCCCACTCAGCTCAACCGGCAGGGCGGCGATGTCGGCACGCAGTATCGCTCGGCCCTGTTCCCGCTGGACGACGGACAGAAGGCCGAGGCTGAAGCCGCCATCGCGCGCAATCAGGCCAACTGGCCGCAGCCGATCGTCACCACCATCGAAGGCCCGGCCCCATGGTATCCCGCCGAGGACTATCATCAGGAATACTGGCAAGGCGAAGGCCAGCGCAATCCCTACTGCCTCGCGGTGATCCCGCCCAAACTGATGAAGCTGCGCAAGAGCTTCGCCGACAAGGTGAAAAGCTAGAAGTGCCCACCCCCAACCCCTCCCGCTCGCGGGAGGGGAGCGAGACTTGCGCCTCAGGAGGAGGCGTTAGTCGCAGCGGGGTGGGTATTCAGGCTTTCATCCAGCGCGCGGCAAAGAACCCGTCGATCCCTCCCGCCTCGGACAGCATTCCGGGGTCAGCGCGAAAATAGCCATTCGCCGCTGCAATCCCGCCGGGCAGTTCGGCATCGGCAACAGGCTCGGGCGTCAGCAGGTCGAAGGCCTTGGCCTGCGCCTCGCCCTCTTCCGGCTCCAGCGAACAGACCGCATAGACCAGCCGCCCGCCCGGTGCGAGCCAGCCACTTGCGCGCTCCAGCATCGCGCGCTGCAATTCACCCAGTTCACCCATGTTCGCCAGCCGGTGCAGCACGTCGGGGTGGCGGCGGCAGGTGCCGGTAGCGCTGCACGGCGCATCGAGCAGGATCGCATCGAACACCCCGCTTCAGATTGTCCTGCAACCGCTCCACCCGGCGGGCCGACTTGTCGAGCGCGGTGACTGTCCAGCCCCCAGCCGCCAGTTGCAGCGTCTTGCCGCCGGGCGCGGCACACAAGTCCAGCGCGCGGCGTCCCTCGCCCGCCCCGAGCAGCCGCACCGGCACGCTGGCGGAAAGATCCTGCACCCACCACGCGCCCTCGTCAAAGCCCGGCAGCGCTTCCACCGCCCCGGCGCGCGCAATGCGCACGTGGCCGGGCGCAAGCGACTGCCCGCCCAGCGTTTCGGCCCACCGTGCAGTTTCGCTGGCATCACGCAGCGATAGGTCGAGCGGCGGCGGCACCGCCAGCCCCCGCGCAATCGCCTCTACCCGATCAGGCCAGGCCGCATCCCAGCGATCCGCAACCGCATCGGGCAGGCTTGGCGCTTCGGGAAGCTTGGGGTTGGCCTTGGTCACAGCAGAAAACACCCCGTGCGCCAGACGGCGTGGCCCGCCCATCAGCAGCGGCAGGCCCGTGGCAACTACGGCATGTCCCGGCAGGCCCAGCCGCAGCGCCTGCGCCAGCATGATCCGCAGCACGTTGCGCGCCTTGGCATCTTCCGGCAGCACGGTGCGGGTGGCCTGATCGATCAGCGCATCGAGGTCTGCCATCCAGCGCAGCGCCTCTTGCGCGATCGCCATGGCCAGCGCCCGGTCATCCCCGCGCTCGATCGCGCGCAGGATCGGCGGGGCCGCCTGATCGAGCGGCTCCCCCCGCCGCAAGACGGCATCGAGCAGCCGCAGGGCAGCAAGGCGTGCGGGGACGCCGGGAATCTCATCAGGGTTGTTGTTACGGGCCATGGTTGCGGCCTATCGCGCGTGCTGCCCCAAATGGCAATTGCGCTTCGGCCAATGTTCGCCCATCTGCGGTGCCATGGACAAGCCCACCCCCCGCGCAACCCGTCGCCCGGCGGACTTCATCGTCCCCGATCACTGGAACAAGGATCCGGCACCGCAGCCAAAGGCGGTCGAACGCAGCGACGATCCCGACGGCCTTGACCCCACCCGCTTTGGCGACTGGGAAAAGAACGGCATCGCCATAGACTTCTGAGCTGGGCGATCAGCCCTCGATCACGCCCGCCGCCGGATGATGCTTGTCGAGGTGCTTGCGCAGGATCCTGAGGTTCTTCGAGTTCGACCGAAAGAAAAAGTCGAAGGCATCGCCGACCAATGGCACTGCGCCCAGCGCTGTGTCGAAGGCCACGTTCGCGCCCATCCGCCACAGCTTCCACTTGGGCAGGCCCAGGTTGCGTGCCTCCCACACCATCCACGCGCCCATCGCGGCGGTCAGCACATCGCCCAGCACAGGCACCAGCCCGGCAATAGCATCCAGCCCCACGTCGCGGCGGATGCCCGGAATGGTGAAGCTGCGCTCGAGCAGACGCTCCATCATTTCCACGCGCTGGCGCACCGATGCGGGATCACTGCCTATTCCCGGCAGTTCCATCCGCATCTTGTCGGGACGGCGGGCATTGCCCGAAGGGCTGATCACGGTCGAAAGCGGGTTGTTCATGCAACCTATTTGGGGAGCCATGCCAGCGACGGCAAGGGATGCCAGCCCCAGGGGTTGCGGGCAAAGCCGGTCGTGCCGCTGCGCACCATCGACCACCGCAAGGGCCGCGCAATCGGAATGAACCCGTTGGCAGCAGTGATTTCCGCCTCTGCCTCGGCCAGCAGCGCTGCGCGCGCCTGCGGATCGGTTGCGCGGCGCGCCTCGGCCACACGCTCGTCGCCAATCGGGCTGCACACCGCTTTCTGGACCGTGCACGAAAGCTGGTTGAGGAACCACGTCGCGCGGCCATAGCGCGCGGTAACATCGATCAGACGCAGATCCCCGCGCCCGTTTTCAGGGACGCGGCGGATGGCAACGCCGATCCGGGCAAAACCATCGCGCAAGGCATCGAACACGAGGCTTGACCCCGGTCCGTCCGGCATGGCGATGTTGAGCGTCGGCAAGGCCCGCCCCGCACCCTTCCACGCAGCCACCCGTGCAGCGCCCTGCGCGCGCCGCTGGTCCACATCCATACCCTGCCAGCGCTCGCCAATCGTGCCCAGATCATCCTCGACATCAGCCGAGACGATGCGCGTCGTCGGCTGCCAGCCACCGATGTTGAAGCTTGCCAGCAAGGCATCCCGGTCAATCGCCATGGCCAGTGCCTCGCGGTTGGCAGCGTCGGCCAGAAAGCCTTCACCCTGTTCCACCACCAGCCCGAACAGGCCGGTCACCGGATCAAGCTGGACGTTGCCGCGCGTAAGGCCAATGCGCCCCGCCAGCGGCACCGTATCGATCTTGCCGCCCAGCAGCACATCAGCGTAGCCATCGTTGAACAAGGCCACGGCCTGTGCCGGTCTGGCCAGCATGACCGACAGCGCCCGCGCGCGCTTGGCGAAGTTGGGCTGTTTGGGCAGTCCACGCGATTCGGGCGTCATCAGCGTCATCATCCGGGTGCCGCCCTCACCGGATTTGGAAGCCATCGGTCCCAGGCCACGCCCTTCGTAGGGCAAGCCAAGTTCCGGTTGCGCGAGCAGCGTCAGCAACTCCGGCACGGGCGCGAACAGATCGATCTCGATCACCCGGTCCGACATGACCCGCACTTCCTCGATTGCGGCAAGGTCCAGCCCGAGCGCCGTCCCCTTCAGTGCAGCGATCGTCTTGCGCAAGGTGGCGGCGGCGACATCCGCGGTTATGCGCTTGCCATCAGGCCAGGTCCCGTCGCGCAGGCGGAAGATGTAGCTCTGGCCCTGATCGGTCACGATCCAACGGTCGGCCAGCGCAGGCACGACCCGGCCCTGATCGTCAAAGCTCACCAGTCCTTCGACGGTGGCCGCGCGCAAAAGCTGGGCAGGCGGTGAAAAACGCGGACCGCGCTCTTTCAGCGCCGACGCCTCGCCCATCACGACCACCGGAAGCGCGCCATCCTGGCCCATCCCGCAGGACCCGAGCAGCAGTGCGAGCATGAGGACAGTCGTCGAACGGGCAGCCATATGGGGAGCCTAGCAGAAGGCCCGCGCATGGTCAGCGTGTAGTTTGATCAAATCTTGCGGAGCGGCCCGGTAGTCTGGTTTGCCATCACCGGCTTGACGAAGCGCGGCGTGCTTGGACCTTCGCCCACGGGTGCGCGCGCTGTCTTGGGATCGACTTCCTCGATGAAGGCAATACCGAAGCGGTTGTCCTGAATCCAGGCGACTACGCCATCAACCCAGCCGATGTTGCGCAGGTTCACTTCAACTTGCGTGCCGCGCAGAACCTTCATCGGACCTTCGGCCATCATGCCGCCTGCCGACAGGTTGCGCACCTTGACGCGGTGCTCGACCTCGGTTCCCGCAAGGCGCACCTCGGCCAGAAGGAAAAGGCTGTCCCGCCCCAATTGCCGATGGTCCATGTCCGTCACCAAAGGTCCTGCCGTTCCTGAGTTTCATTGCACCATGCGGAGCGCCGGTTGCGCCCGCACACGAAGCTTTCGCAGAAATTCCTCGCCCCTTCCTGAAGGACCTAGGTAAACAACGCGTTAGCGGACCCGAGAATTAACCAGAATGTCATATATGGCGAGGCCGCCCGCAGGCGGCCCGCCATTTACATATCACGCGAAATTTTCTCGCGGCGCTCGTGCGCTTGCTGGGCTTCCACGGTCATCGTTGCGATGGGACGGGCAACCAGACGGCCAAGGCCAATCGGCTCGCCGGTCACTTCACAGTAACCATATTCACCTTCATCGATCCGGCGCATCGCGGAATCAATCTTGGCGATAAGCTTGCGCTGGCGATCGCGAGTGCGCAGTTCGATTCCCCAGTCGGTTTCGCTCGAAGCACGGTCGTTGAGATCGGGCTCGCGAATCGGGCCGTCCTGAAGCGCCGACAGCGTGCCGGCAGCCGCAGAGAGAATCGATTTCTTCCATTCCAGCAGCAGCTTGCGGAAATAATCCTGCTGCGCCTCATTCATGTAAGGTTCGTCGTCAGTGGGCACATAATCGCCCGGCATAGCGCGGCGCGCCTTTGCCAGTACGTCGATTTCGTCACTCAAGACCCCAGCCATTCGGCCCTCCGCATACCAAGCTATCCACCCCTCCCGGCTCGCTTTCTTTTCCCTTCCGGGCGAGCAAGCTCTGCTGTTGCGCGCCTATAGGGTTGCCCTGAAACAGGCACAAGCGAATTGGAGCGCACAATGCATTAAGGGCGGCTGAAGCGTGAGTGCGGGCGAGCCGTTATCCCCACCCTGTTTCAATCGTAAACAGATCGGTGCAATCGCATCGCGGCTCGTTAACTATTTATTGACCAAGATTGGTGACCTTCAGGCCATCGGAGTTGCAAGGGGATTGCACTCCATCTCGGGGGTATGGGTTAATGCAACAGTCACGGATCAAGCTGGTCGCCGACGAAGCCGCACCTGGAATTACGGCCCAATCAACCGCTGCGGCAGATCTTCTGGTCGCTACATGTCTCGCCGCCGCCGCCGCAGGCGACAGCAACGCGCTGTTCGATCTCGGCGTCGCTTATTCGACCGGCAGCCACGGCGTCAGCTGCGACATGATCGAAGCCCACAAGTGGTTCAATCTCGCCGCCGTCGGTGGCCACGATGAGGCCGCCCACTGCCGCGCAGACATCGCCGATGAAATGACCGCCCGCGAAATCGCCGAAGCCCAGCGCCGCGCGCGCGAATGGTTGCGCAGCGGACGCGAGGCGGCTTGATCTGACAATCAGCCCTTCCGAAAAGGCGTCCGCTCGCCCAGCAGCAACTGGTCCTGCGCGATACCCGCACGCTCCTGCGCGAGGAAATCGGCCACCGCGCGCCTGAATCCCGGATCGACGATGTAGTGCGCCGACCATGTCCGCACCGGCTCGTACCCCCGCGCCAGCTTGTGCCCGCCTTGCGCACCTGCCTCGACCCGGCTCAGCCCCAGCGCAATCGCCGCGTCGATCGCCTGATAATAGCATAGCTCGAAGTGCAGGAACGGCTTTTCCACCAACGCGCCCCAGTACCGGCCATAGAGCGCATCGGCACCGATGAAGTTGATCGCGCCTGCCACGGCCTCGCCATCGTGGAAGGCCAGCACCAGCAGCACTTTGTCCGACATGCGTTCCCCGATCAGGTCGAACGCGGCACGAGTGAGGTAAGGGCGGCCCCATTTGCGCGCGCCGGTGTCCTGATAGAACAGCCAGAACGCGTCCCAGTGTTCGGGCAGGATTTCCGCGCCCGTAAATGTGCGGATTTCCACGCCGTCTTGCGCCTTTGCTCGCTCCTTCCGCAGGTTCTTGCGTTTCTCGGACGAAAGCGCGCCGAGGAACGCATCAAAGCTGGCGTAGCCGCGATTCTCCCAGTGAAACTGGATATCGTTGCGCAGCAGCCACCCCGCCTCCTCGAAAAAGGGCAATTGCTCGGGCGCGATGAATGTCGCGTGCGCAGACGACAGGTCGTTGCTCTGGCACAGTTGCTCCGCCGCCCGCAGCAGCGGCACGGCAAGCTCGGGCCGGTCGCCCAGCAGCAGCCTCGGCCCGGTGGCTGGCGTGAACGGCGCGGCGATCTGGAGCTTGGGATAATAGGCCCCGCCTGCACGGCTCCACGCATCCGCCCAGGCGTGGTCGAACACATATTCGCCTTGGCTGTGGCTCTTTAGATAGGCGGGCAGCGCAGCGGCGGCCCGCCCGTCCCCGCCCTCGATCACGATGGGCAGCGGCGACCACCCGGTCCGCGCGCCGACCGAGCCGGATTCCTCCAGCAGCGCCAGAAAATCATGGCATACGAAGGGGTTGCCGGCTCCGGCCAGCCGGTCCCAGTCCTCGGCCGGAATTTCGGAAACAGACTTGTGGATGCGCGCGGTCAAGGTCACGCGGGCATCATGCCCCCAGCCCCGCACCTTCGGCAATAGGGCCATCGGCACAGTCGCCCGCACGTTCGGCAAGCTCGCGTGAACGGACCGTCCACGTCAGCACCGGGAAACCCCGCCGCCGCTGCGCCTCGACGAACTTGCTCGGCAGATCGCGCACGTCCCATGCGAAGAACTGCGGCCTGCCCTGCCAGAACGCGAGATAGAGCCTGATCTTTGCCAGCAACGTGCGGTTGCCCTTCTCGGTCACCACCAGCCCATGCACGATGTGCGGCGAATGGCGCGCGAACCAGCGGGACACGCGCGGATCGAAGCTCATCACCGCCACTTGCCCGCGATAGCCCTCCAGCGCACGGCGCACCGCCAGGCACAGCGGTGCTGACCGCACCTCGCGCTTCGATTTCACTTCGATGAGCAGCGGCGTGCGGCCCCCAACCTGATCCAGAAACTGGCGCAAAGTGGGAATGCAGTCGCTGCTGCCGGTCAGCGCGATCTTGGCCAGATCGGCGGCGCGCCGCTCAATCACCGGGCCGCTTTCCGCCGTCAGCCGGTCCAGTTCCCAGTCGTGGAACACCACCGCGTGCCCGTCAGCCGTGCGCTGCACATCGCACTCGATGCCCAGCCCCCGCTCTATCGCCAGCGCGAATCCGGTAGGCGAATTTTCCGCCACACCGTTTCCATGCAGCCCGCGATGGGCATAAGTCTTGCCCCGCAGCCAGTCGATCCGGCCCTCGTCAGGCGCGGGGACCAGCCAGCGGTCAAGCAGGGCGAATGGCAAGGATAGCATCGACTTCAACCGCAGCGCCAAGGGGCAGGACTGGCACGCCCACTGCAGAGCGCGCATGCCTGCCCGCATCGCCGAACGCGGCGACCATCAGTTCCGAAGCGCCGTTGGCGACCTTGGGCTGGTCGGTGAAGTCCTTTGCCGAAGCGATGAACGCCCCCAGCTTGACCACGCGCTCAACCCGGTCGAGCGAGCCGAGCGCCGCCTTGACTTGCGCCAGGATCATCAGACCGCACGCCTGCGCCGCTGCATTGCCTTCCTCAAGGCTGACATCCTTGCCCAGACGCCCGGTGACCAGCTTGCCGCCCACGAACGGCAATTGCCCCGAAACATGCAGCAGCCCGCCAACTTCGACCGTCGGCACATAGGCGGCGACGGGTGCGGCGGCCTGCGGCAAGGTCAGGCCCAGCTCTGCCAGCCGGGCTTCAACGGAATCGGTCACGCATCTTCTCCATGAATTTGTTCGAGTATCCACGGCAGCGCCGCTTCCCAATCGTCGATCCGCGCATGGGCGTGCCCCGCCTGATGCGCGCAATCGATATGCGGGGCAAGCAATGGCTCGCCGCACAAATGCAACCGGATCACGTCCGGGGTCAATTGCGAGACCGAATCGTGGTGCTGCGGCAGATCGTCGATGAACAGCGCGCGCGTCGGCTTGTATTCATCGAGGATGGCCTTGAGCGCCGGTCCCTTCGGCCCCTGATTGGTGAAGACCCGCGCGTTGATGCCCACGCCCGCCAGTTGCTGCGTCCGGGTATCCCGGCGATGATGGTCAAGATTGGTCAGGATCACCACATCAGCATTTTCGGCAATGGCGTTGATCCCCGCCACCGCGCCGACGATGGCCTGCTGCCGGTACATCTCGGTGTCGAAAAAGCGGTTGAGCAGGTTCCAGATTTCCGCCGTCGGCACCTCGCTGCCGTCCTTGACGTAACGCAGCGCCTTGGCGAAATCGGCATTGTTCATGTGGAAGGACACGCCTTCCTTCTCGGCCAGCCAGTCGCGGAACGGCGCGACCATGTGCAGCAGCACCTCGTCGCAATCGCTGACGATCAGGGGGCGGCTCATGCTAAGTCCTTTCGCGCGGCGATGATCGCCTGCGGTGAAATGTCGAGAACGAAGGCCGCGTTGACAAGGTCCGCCTCGTGGTTGGCCAGAAAATCGAGCACCGCACCCAGCACCGCTGGTTCGCCCAATCCTGCGCGCAGTTCCTCGGGGCTCAGGCCCGTCAACGAAAGGAAACGCTCGGCGCGCGGGCCATCGGACAGAACCCAGCCCAGCGCCTGCAAGGCGATTGCGGCAGCGTCTGGCGAGGAGGCAGGCTCACGGATGATTGTCAGGGCCTTTCGCGGGCAATAAGGGTGCCTCGAAAGCGGCAACGCGATGCCGTTCGGGAACAGGCTTGTCAGTGGCAAAAAGAATTCTGGTTGTCGAGGACAACGACCTCAACCGCAAGCTGTTCTGCGACCTTCTGCGCGCCAACGGGTTCGAGGTGGAACCGGTGGCCGATGGGCGCGAGGCGATCGAAAAGACGCGCCTGTTCATGCCCAATCTGGTGATCATGGACATCCAGCTGCCCGAAATTTCCGGAATGGATCTGATTCTCGCGCTCAAGGCCGACACGGAACTTAAAGCCATCCCGATTCTCGCGGTCACCGCCTATGCAGGGAAGGGCGACGAAGAGGCGATCCGCGATGCGGGCGCCGAGGGCTATCTGGCCAAGCCGGTGTCGATCGGACCGTTCATGGTGGCGGTCAACAAGCTGCTCTGACGCTTCACATCGCCGCGGCCATATTGGCTGCATGCTCGACGATAAACGTCACTACGGTCAGCGACAGGCCGACCATGAAGCTCTTGTAGGCATAGGCGAGGAACCGGTACTTCTTGCGCTGCAGGACCTGCCCGTTCTGGTAAATGTCATGCAGCATCGTGCGGAAAACCGTCTCGTCGGCATGAAGCTCGTCAAGGATCGAATCGGTCCATTCGTCCTCGTCCATATGCGTGAAATAGCCGAAGAACAGCTTGTTCGGCTTGCCGTCATTCAGCTTCGCGGTGTTCGGCCCGCTGACCGTAGGCAGCACCGCAAACACCGCGCACATTGCCGAAACGAACGCGAAGATCGCCAGGACACCCAGCGACCACGGCATCGTCCCGTTCTTCGCCTGCCCCACCGCGATCGTGAACACGAGGAACGTCGCGCCCATCAGGATCGAGGCCTTGGCGTCGGCCATCTGGCTGAGCGAAAGGTTGATCTGCTGCGTGGTTCGCACCAGATGGATCGCATGGTTCGAAAAGCCGGTAGGCGAAAGGGCCGACGGCGTCGCTAGCGGCTTTGCACCTTGCGTTTCCGTATCTGCCACGCTTCTCCCCTCCCGATGTTCGATTTTTCGGTCTAAACCGGGGATGACACAAGGCGAGCGCGCTTGACAAGCGGCAGCATTGGCCGCTTTTCCGCCGCATTCGTCTGGCAGGGGCCATTTCGCCCATTGGAGAACAACAAATGGATCGCGTCGCAACCGCCGAAAAGATCGCCGAACTGATCGGACCTTTCAACAAGAAGGGCATCGAAGTGACCGAAGCGACGACTTTCGCCGGTGATCTCGAATGGGACAGCCTGACCGTGATGGACTTCGTCGCCGCAATCGAGGACGATTTCGACATCATCATCAGCATGAACCAGCAGGCCGAGATTGAAACCTACGGCCAGCTGATCGACGCCGTGACCAAGCTTCAGGGTTGATTACACCTATGACCGATCTCTTCTCCAAGTTCGACCCGCTGATCGAACAGCGCCGCGCGCTGCTGGCAGGCGGCGTGGAAGACCCGTTCAATCTGGTGATGGAGCGCGTGATCTCGCCCACCGTCGCGGTGTGCAACGGGCGCGAGACGATCCTGCTCGGCACCTACAACTACATGGGCATGACCTTCGACCCCGACGTGATCGCGGCGGGCAAGCAGGCACTCGACGATTTCGGCTCGGGTACCACCGGCAGCCGCGTGCTCAACGGCACTTATGCCGGGCACCGCGCGTGTGAAGAAGCGCTCAAGGAATTCTATGGCATGGACCATGCCATGGTCTTCTCGACAGGCTATCAGGCCAACCTCGGCATCATCAGCACGGTGGCCGGCAAGGGCGACTATATCATCCTCGACATCGACAGCCACGCCTCGATCTGGGACGGCTGCAAGCTCGGCGATGCCGAAGTCGTGCCGTTCAAGCACAACGACATCGAAGCCATGGAAAAGCGCCTCAAGCGCATTCCCGAGGGCGCGGGCAAGCTGGTCATCCTCGAAGGCGTCTATTCGATGCTGGGCGACATCGCCCCGCTCAAGGAAATGATCCGCATCGCCAAGGAAAACGGCGCGAT
>JAZKBJ010000269.1:0-4218 GCA_040388685.1 Pseudomonadota bacterium | reverse complement strand
CAAATCGGTCGGCACGGTCGGCGGCTTCTGCGTTTCGAACCACCCCAAGTTCGAAATCCTGCGCCTGGTCTGCCGCCCTTACGTGTTCACCGCCTCGCTCCCGCCCAGCGTGGTCCACACCGCCGCCACCTCGATCCGCAAGCTGATGCATGGCGAGGCCAAGCGCGCGCACTTGTGGGAAAACTCGCGCGTGCTGCACAAGGGCCTGCGCGACCTCGGCTTCACGCTCGGCACCGATGAACCGCCAAGCGCGATCATCGCGGTGATCATGCCCGATCTGGAACGCGGCGCGGGCATGTGGGAAGCACTCCTGCACGAGGGCCTTTACGTCAATCTGGCCCGCCCGCCCGCAACGCCCGCAGGCATGACCCTGCTGCGCTGCTCGCTCTGCGCCGAACATTCCGCCGATCAGGTGCAGACCATCATCGGCATGTTCGAACGCGCCGGGAAGGCCGTGGGGATCATCTGATGCGCAAGGTGTGGGCCGCACTGGCCCTGATTGCATCGCCTGCACTTGCGCAGAACCGTCCGGCCACGCCCGCACCACCAGTTGTCACACCCATCGTGCCGCCGAGCAGCGGAATGGTCGACAAGCCCTGCCCCACCAATACGCAGGGCTTCAACTTCGCGCATCCCTATGTCCGTCAGTACGACTGGGCATGGGAATGCCGCTTCGCAGAGGCTGACAAACAACTCGCGCAAACCCCGCGCGTGGTGTTCATCGGCGATTCGATCACCGAGAACTGGGTCGGCCTTGCGCCGTCGCTGTTCGTCAGCGGCGCGATCGGGCGCGGGATCAGCGGGCAGACCAGCCCGCAGATCCTCGTGCGTTTTTACCAGGACGTCGTGCGCCTTCGCCCCAAGGTCGTGCACATCATGATCGGCACCAACGACGTCGCCGGGAACACTGGTCCAACCAGCCCGGAAATGTACACCAATCACGTTGCGGCCATGGTCGATCTCGCGCGCGCAAACGGCATCGCGGTCGTGCTCGGCAGCATCCTGCCCGCCGCGAAATTTCCGTGGAAACCGCAACTCAGCCCCGCCGCGCAGGTCGTCGCGCTCAACACCTGGCTCAAGGATTTCGCCAGGGCGCGCGGCGCGGTCTACGCCGACTACCACAAGGCGCTGGCCAACTCGCAAGGCGGCATCAACCCCGACCTCGCGCCTGACGGCATTCACCCCAACGCCAAGGGCTATGCCGTGATGGAGCCGGTCACCAAGGCCGCAATTGCCGAAGCGGAGAAGCTGGCTACGGCTAACAAGCCTTGAAGCCCGACTGACGGATAAATCCTACTTCTGCGCCGTGCCCTCAAAATTTAGTCTTGTTTTTCAACACTTGTTGGAATGTTTCCCCGGGGAAACAAATTAGGAACATCAAAGGCGGCCTACTTCTGGCACTTCGCACAGAAAAAGGTCGAGCGCCCGCCCTGCACGATCCGCTCGACCGTCCCGCCGCATCCGCAACCCTCCCCCTCGCGCCCGTAAACGCGCCAGTCCTTGGCGAAGTAGCCGAGTTCGCCGCTTGGCCGGGCATAGTCGCGCAAGGTCGATCCGCCCGCCGCGATGGATTCGTTCAGCACGTCGCGGATCGCGGGCACCAGCAGGCCCAGCGCCTTGGCGGTAACCTTGCCGCCCTCGCGCTCGGGGTGAATGCCCGCCCGCCCCAAAGCTACGCAAACGTAGATATTGCCCAGCCCCGCCACGATCCTCTGATCGAGCAACAGCAGCTTCACCGCCGCGATCCGGTCCTTGAACGCAGCTTTCAGGTGCGCCACCGAAAGCCCCTCGCCCAGCGGCTCCGGCCCCAGCGCGGCAAATTGCGGCCATGCGTCCAGCGCGGGCGTATCGACCAGATCGACCGAACCGAACCGCCGCGCATCGTTGAGCGACAGCACCCGGCCATCGCCGGTTTCCAGCACCAGATGATCGTGCTTGCCGATATCCTCGGGATCGATTCGCCAGCGCCCCGACATGCCGAGGTGAAACACCATGGTCCGGTCGCGGTCAGTGTGGATCAGGCCGTATTTGGCTCGCCGCGAAAGGCCCGTCACGCGCGCGCCCGTCAGCGCCTGCGCCAGATCGACGGGAAAGGGCCTGCGCAAATCCGGGCGATTGACGCTGACTCGCGTGATCGCCTGCCCCTCAAGCACGGTTGCAAGGCCTCGGACGGTCGTCTCTACTTCGGGGAGTTCTGGCATAACCTTTCCACCCCTAACACCCTTTGCCGTCCGGGCAATTCCCCACTAAAGGCGCAAGGCATGACCGCATCTGAAACAGCATCCTTCGGTTACGAAGATATCCCCGCCGATGAAAAGGAAGGCCGTGTCGGCGCGATCTTCTCCAATGTCGCGCGCAAGTATGACGTGATGAACGATGCCATGTCGGTCGGCATGCACCGCCTGTGGAAAGACAAGTTCGTCCGCCGCGTGCGGCCCAAGGACGGCGAGACGATCCTCGACATGGCAGGCGGCACCGGCGACATCGCCTTCCGCATGGCCCCCTCGGGCGCGCAGATCACCGTTTCGGACATCAATCAGGACATGCTCGATGTCGGCATCGAACGCGCGATGAAGCAGGGCCTCGACGGCCTCGTCTGGTCGCGCCAGAACGCCGAGGAACTGACTTTCGGTGACCGCTTCTTCGATGCCTACACCATCGCGTTCGGCATCCGCAACGTCACCCACATCGACCGTGCCCTTGCCGAAGCGCACCGCGTTTTGAAGTTCGGCGGGCGGTTCTTCTGCCTCGAATTCTCGACGACGCAATGGCCCGGTTTCGCGGAAATCTATGACGCCTATTCGCACAAGCTGGTGCCCAAGCTGGGCCAGATGATCGCCGGCGACGAGGAATCCTATCGCTACCTGATCGAATCGATCCGCCGCTTCCCCACCATGCCCGCATTCGAAGGCATGATCCGCGACGCAGGCTTCCGCCACACCAAGGTCGAACCGATCCTCGGCGGCCTCGTCGCGATCCATTCGGGCTGGAAGGTGTGAGAACGCCTTTCGACCACAGGCAGAAAGTCCGCCAATCCCCCTCCCGCCTGCGGGAGGGGCTAGGGGAGGGCCTGTTCGCCTCTCGTGCCAACCGCGGATCAACAAGCCCTCCCCCGGCCCCTCCCGCGGGCGGGAGGGGAGTTTGTGGTAGCGCTTCGCAGGCTCGGCGCTGCACTCTATGACCCATCCTGCCACCCATTTGCGCCGCCTGCTCGGCTGGGGCCGCACGCTTGCCCGCCACGGCGCGCTGCGCGGAATCGAGAGCGATCCGAACACACCTGCGCCGGTGCGCACGTTGTGCAAGGTCGCAAGATTCGGCACGCGCCAGCCCGAGGTGCCCGACTATGCGGGCGCCTTCCGCGCCATAGGCCCGGCGGCGATCAAGCTTGGCCAGACGCTCGCTACCCGGCCCGATCTCGTGGGTGAGGAAGCCGCGCACAATCTGCTTGCGCTGCAGGACAACCTCCCGCCGGTCGATTTTGCGCTGATCAAGGCCGAGATCGAACGCACGTTCGAAAAGCCGCTCGAAGCGCTCTACGCCACATTCGATCCGGTGCCGGTAGGTACCGCCTCCATTGCACAGGTCCACCGCGCCGTGACGCCCGAAGGCCGCCACGTTGCCGTGAAAGTCCTGCGCCCCGGCGTGCGCGAAAAGCTGGCGCGCGATATTGATACCTACGAATGGGCCGCCGCGCATCTCGAAGCGCTAGGCGGAGAGGCCAGCCGGTTACGCCCGCGCCTCGTCATCGCCAACTTCAAGCGCTGGACGGTGCGCGAACTCGATCTGCGGCGTGAAGCCGCCTCGGCGTCCGAACTTGCCGATACGATGAAGGCCCATGCCGGCTACCGTGTGCCCGCGATCGACTGGGACCGCACCAACGGCCGCGTGCTCACGCTCGACTGGATCGACGGGATCAAGATCAGCGAGATCGCCGCGCTCGACGCCGCCGGGCACGACCGCAAGGATCTCGCCAAGCGCCTCGTCCTCGCGTTCCTGACCCAAGCCATCAGCGGCGGCTATTTCCATGCCGACATGCATCAGGGCAATCTATTCGTGGAAAGCGATGGCACGATCACTGCCATCGACTTCGGCATCATGGGCCGGATCGACCGGCGCGCCCGCCAGTGGCTTGCCGAAATCCTCTATGGCCTGACCACGGGCAATTACCGCCGCGTCGCCGAAATCCACTTCGAGGCGCAGTACGTGCCGAGCTACCAC
>JAZKBJ010000268.1:0-3036 GCA_040388685.1 Pseudomonadota bacterium | reverse complement strand
CGGCGGACGCAAGGCCACCGGCAAGCGCGCCGTGGCCGAAGCGGCGGCGGCGCCGAAGCGCAAGTCATCGCCGAAGACCGGCGCGGATGGCGTGCTGGCGCGGGCACCCGCACGCTCCGGCCCGAAGGTTGCAGGAAAGCCGGTTGGTGCCAAGCCTGCGGCGCGCAAGGCTCCTGCAGGCAAGGCGCCTGCCCGTCCCGCCCCGCCACGGCCCAAGGGACCGCCAAAGGGTCCGCCGAAGGGCAAGGCTGGCTAACGAGCGCGGATGCATCCCAATCCTGCCTTTCGTCATGATGACCGCGAGTTGCTCGAGGCCCTGATCGCCGAGGTCGGGTTCGGGATGGTGTTTGCGGCAACGCCCGACGGTCCGCGTGTGGCGCATGTGCCGCTCATCTCGACCGGCGACGGCGCGGTGCAATTCCATCTGGCGCGCGGCAACGGGCTGGCCCGGCATCTCGACGGGATGACCGCGCTGGCGGTCGTGAACGGTCCGGACGGCTATGTGTCCCCGCGCTGGTATGGCGATCCAGCGCAAGTGCCGACATGGAACTATGTCGCGCTGGAACTCGAAGGCCGCGTGCGGCGGATGGATCAGGACGGGCTGCAGGCCCTGCTCGAAAACGTGACCGCAACTAACGAGGCGCGCGTGATCGAGGGCGAGCCATGGACAATGGACAAGATGCCGCCCGATGCCTTGCGCAAGATGATGGCGGCAATCGTCGGATTCGAATTGGAAGTGCAGGCGTGGCGGCCCACCTTCAAGCTTTCCCAGAACAAGTCCGCCGAGGAGCGCGCGCGCGTTGCCGCCGGGCTTGAGGCGGAAGGTTCCCCGGCGATGGCTGAACTCATGCGCAGGCTGATCCCATGAAGTTGGCGATTTTCGATTGCGACGGCACGCTGGTCGACAGCCAGGCCGATATCTGCGCGGCGATGGACGCGGCGTTTGCCGCCGCCGGGCTGATCCCGCCCGAACGCCATGCGACGCGCCGGGTGGTCGGCCTTTCGCTGCACGAGGCGATGCGGCAACTGCATCCCGAGGGTGAGCACGAAACCCACGCCGACCTTGCCCAGCTTTACAAGGACGCCTTTCGTGCGCGGCGCGAGGCGGGCGCGGTGGCAGAACCGCTCTACGACGGGATTGGCGGGCTGGTCGAGGAACTGGCAGGCCAAGGCTGGCAGCTTGCGGTGGCAACGGGCAAATCGGACCGGGGGCTGGCACATTGCCTGGCCACGCATGGGCTTACCAGGCATTTCGTGTCGCTGCAGACCGCTGACCGCCATCCCTCCAAGCCCGATCCTTCGATGATCGAGCAATGCATCGCCGATGCAGGCGCAGACCGCGCGCGCACCGCGATGATCGGCGATACCGTCTATGACATCGCCATGGCCTGCAACGCGGGCGTAACGGGGTTCGGCGTCGACTGGGGCTATCACGAGACCGACGAACTGATCGAGGCTGGCGCTGCGGCAGTGGCGACAAGCGTAACGCACTTGCGCGACCTGCTGCGGGGGCTGGAATGAGCGGCGCGCGTGATCCTGCCGCCGGACGCTTTGCCGCCCTGCAACTGGCGCGGCTGTCGGGCGCTATATTCGTGCTGCTGGGCGCTCTGCTGATCGCAGGCAAGCCGCCGACTTGGCTTGCGGGCATACCCGGCTTCGTCGGCTACATTCTGGCCGCGATTGGCCTGTTCGAATTCTTTGCTCTGCCGCGCATGCTGGCGCGAAAGTGGAAATCCCTGGACCAATGAAGCGTTTCTACAAGCAAGTTACCGTCGCTGAAGCCGAGGGCGGTTTCGGCGTGTGCCTCGACGGGCGAGCGATCAAGACCGTGAGCCGCAATCCGCAGACCGTGCCGACGCGCGCGCTGGCAGACGTGATGGCCGCGGAATGGGACGCGCAAGGCGACGAGATCGATCCGGCCAGTTTCCTGTTCCGCGACATGGCCGATTACGCGATCGATGTGGTTTGCCCGGACCGGGCAGCGGCGGTCGAGAGCCTGCTGCCTTATGCCGCCACCGATACGCTGTGCTATCGCGCCGAGCCGGACGAGGCCTTTGCTGCCCGCCAGCGCGAGGGGTGGGAGCCGCTGCTGACAGCGGCAGAATCTCGGCTGGGCGTGAAGTTTGTGCGCGTGGCGGGCGTGATGCACAAGCCGCAAGCGCCCGAGACGCTGGAGCGGCTGCGTGCAGAACTGAGCCAGCTCGACGCCTTCGCGCTGGCCGCCCTGCGCAACACCGCAAGCCTTGCCGCTTCGCTGGTAATCGGCCTTGCCGCCATCACGCCCGGTGCGGACATCGACGCGCTATGGAACGCGGCCAATCTTGAGGAAGACTGGCAGGCCGAGCTGTGGGGCAAGGACTGGCAGGCACTGGAACTGCGCGAACTGCGGGCTGGCGCATTTGCCGCGGCTGCGCGGTTTGCGGCTTTGGCGCGGGGTTAACCCACCCAGTCCGCCACGGCCTGCGCCACGGTGTTCGCTGCTTCATTCAGCGCCGGGCCGACGTATTTCGCCTCGGCCTCGGTCACTGGCACGGTGCTTTCGAAGCGGCGGGTTTCGATGCGGCCACCGCCCGCTTCCTTGATCGCGTCGAAGCGCACTACGGCCATGCGGGTGCGCGCGTCATAGCCCATGTCGAGCAGGCGGCCCGACAAGTGCAGCCCGCTGGCACCCGGATCGCTCTCGATCACCAGTCGCCCGCCCTTGGCGCGGATGGTTTCGGCAAGCAGTCGCTGGAACAGGCGCGAGGGGCGTTCGACCCACATGGTTTTCTTGAGATAGGCGACATTCGCATCGTCGATCTGCACCGGCACGCGGGTGACCGAAAGGCGCGCTTCCGCCGAGGGTTCAAGCACGACCAGCGCTGTAGCGAACGTGCCGCTGGCGCTGGTGCCTGCCGCTGGCGCATTGACCGGGCGCAGCGAGAGCAGCGTATCGGGCACCTTGGGACCGAGGCTGACGCAGCCTGCCAGCGCGGCGGAGAGCGAAATCGCGATCAGGGATTTGCGGATCATGGTTCTCGCCTCCTCAGTTCTTGT
>JAZKBJ010000267.1:10018-18754 GCA_040388685.1 Pseudomonadota bacterium | reverse complement strand
ATGCTGGCGTTGGTGTGCTGGCAACGCGCATTGCCGGTTCGTCGGACGTGTTCGGCAAGCATTGCCGTTCGGTCAATTTCCTGGCCGCGCATGATGGCTTCACGCTTGCCGATGGGCTGGCTTACGAACATCGTCACAACCTCGCCAATGGCGAGGACAACCGTGACGGACATTCGGAAAACTACAGCTGGAACAATGGGTTCGAAGGCGAAACCGACGATCCGGATGTGATTGCAAGGCGCGCCGCTTATGCCCGCGCGATGCTGGGCACGCTGTTCGTTTCCACCGGCACGATCATGCTGACGGCAGGCGATGAATTCGGGCGCAGTCAGTGCGGCAACAACAATGCCTATGCGCAGGATAACCCGGTCACGTGGATCGACTGGAAAAACCGGGATAGGAGCCTTGAAGAGTACGTGTTCCGGCTAAGCTCTTGGCGAAATTCGATAATCGAACAATTTTCCGGCTTTCCCGAGGATGGCGCCTGGACCGCGTTGGATGGGGGTTCGATGGGGGTAGAGGCATGGCAAGGGGGGGATACCCCCGGCATGCGCTGGTCTGACGGGACCTACGGCTTCATGGTTGACCGGACCGGCCCTGTCGCCGGCCCGGCCTGAACCATCACGCGCCGATCCGTCGCAATGCACGGTCGGGATGGAACTCTCCCATCGCAGCCGGATAGGCCCGCTCGCCGCGCGTGACAGGGCGAGGAAGCAGGCGATCGAGCAGCAATTGTCCGAAGGTCCATTCGCCCAAGTCGGACTCGGCGTTGATGTGCCCTGCCTCGCCCGCGTCCACGAAATCGCTGCCCCACGCCTGCGCCAGTTGCTGTGCCTGACCGATGCCCATGTAGGGATCGTTGCGGCTGCTGACGAGGACCGAAGGGAATGGCAGTTCGCCATGCGGGAACGGGGCGAAGCGGGTGAGGCGGCGGTCGATCGGTCGCACTTCGACATCGGGCGGAGCGACCAGCAGCGCGCCGATCACCTTGCCGTCGCGCGGCTGTTCGAATTCCGCCCACCATGCCACGGCCAGACACCCGAGACTGTGCGCGGCCAGGACGACCGGTCGGTCGGCGCGCTGCACGGCGAGATTGATCTTGTTGACCCAGGTGTTGCGGTGCGGATCGTCCCACAGGCCGAGATCGATGCGGTGACAATCGGGCAGCGTCTCTTCCCAGCGCGTTTGCCAGTGACCTGCCCCGCTATTGCCAAGGCCGGGAACGGTGAGAATCAAGGGGTCTTTCGATGCCCGCGCTAGCGTGTCTTGAGCCATGGCTTGTCTCCATATGCAGAAAAGCCGGTCGACTCGGATTACGTCCCGACACACCAAGACATAAGTCAACTTTATCGGTAGACAATAGTACAGCGCCAGACCGCACGCGATTTGCGCCGGAACGCTATATTCACAGCGGCGGCAATGGCTCGCTGACGACGGCCGATGCGATATCGCCTGAACAGCCCAGGCCGATAAGCACCGCGCGGGCGACTTCAGCAGGGTAGTCTTCGCCGGTTTCCTCACGCAATTGCGTGAACAGGGCCGACAGCGTGGTGCCAAGGAGAAGATCCCGGCCGATGCGGACGTCGGGCAGATGGAACATGCCGCAGGCAATGCCGCCTGCGACCGTCAACCGCGCCTGCTCATATGTCTCGGCGCCGAACACGATGCCACTGGCGGAGAGGTTGACGATCGACCATGCCCAGCGGGAATCCGTGCGGCCGCGCTCAAGGTAATAGCGGATCGCGGTGGCGGTTCGTTCGGCCCCGTCCGCCTTGGTGTCCAGAACGGCCGTGACCTTGGCGAGAAACTCGTGCGCCACTTCCCAGGTCAGTGCCTCGCGCAAGTCTTCCATGCCGGAGAAGTGATTGTAGAACGTCTGGCGCGTGATCCCCGCCGCCTCGCAGACTTCTTCGACGCGGCAATGCAGGCCGGTTTCGCGGCCATAAATGTCGAATGTTACCGCGACGATCCTTGCGCGCGTGCGAGCGCGCCGCTCCCGGCCGATCTCGGCGCGGCGCTCGGCATCGACCTTGCGTTTTCGGGGGGCAACTGTCGTCATGAGTTTGACGTATCGGGCAAATCCGTGCCCGTCCACGCCCGCTGCTCGCGAAACGCTCGCGCCGTGAAACCCGTGCGCGCTTTGAAAAAACGGGCAAAGTACGCGGGATCGGCAAAGCCCAGCGCGTAGGCGATCTGTGCGACACCGGCCCCGGTAAAAGTGAGGTTACGCCTTGCTTCAAGCACAAGTCGGTCATGGACAAGATCGGCGGGCGGTTGACCGGTCAAGGCGCGGGTTGCGCGGGTGAGCGTCGAAGGCGTCGTCCCCAAAGCCTTGGCATAAGCGGAAACCGGCCAGTGTTCGCGGTAATGCGCTTCGACCAACGCGCGAAATCGAGCGACCAGCGGATCACGCGCATCCTGCGGACCGCGGCTTGCGGCAGTCTCGGTCGCTTCAGCGGCCTCGACCAAAATCAACGCCAGTTGGGCGAGCAGACCCGAACCCAATGCAGCTTCCGCGCCCAGCCTTCCCGCCATGTCGGCAAGCAGCCAACTGAGCCGCGTGGCGGCTGCGGACGAAGCCATGAGCGTCACGGCGCGGGCTTGCCCGCCAAAAGCGGACAGTCCGCCGAGCACACCGCCAAGGCGCGGGTCGCTCAACAGGCCGGCCGCCAGCGAAAGCACCCACCCCCCGGCGCTGCGATCAAACCGGAACGCGTGCACGCTCGACGGTGGCACAAGGATCAGCGCCGGTGCATGTACATGTTCGTCCCCGCCGTCTCCACGCAGCAGGCTTGCGCCGCTTTCGACAAACAGCAGCTGGAGCATATGTGGATGAGCATGTGGCTCGATCGTCCAGTCATGCAGACTGGAGCGATCAAAAATACGCTCGAGATGCACGAACTCCGGCGGCACCATGACGCCCGGTTCACCGTAAAGCGGATAGTGAGCGATGGCACTGGCCTGCATCGCACGACTTTGCGGCGCTTGCGTGAAAAGTGCAAGACTTTGCCTTGAGCGGGCATCGCGGGTTCCCGGCGGACAGTGCATCGTGCCGCCACTGCTTGAGAGGAACCGAAATGGCAGAAACAGCGACCCTGCGGCCAGATTTCCGCTTCGATCCCTATTCCCCCGCCATCGATGCCGATCCCTTCCCCGCCTACAAGGTTCTGCGCGATGAGCACCCCTGCTTCTGGTCGGAGGAGGCGGGCAAATGGGTCCTTTCGCGTTATGACGATGTGCTCGCCGCGCTGCAGGATTGGCGAACCTATTCCTCAGCCAAGGGCAATCTCGTCGACGAGTTTCCGGGCCGTGCCGGCTCGACGCTCGGGTCCAGCGATCCGCCGCGCCACGACCGGCTGCGCGCGCTGATCCAGTCGGCTGTGACCAAGCGCGCGCTTGAACATATCATCGAACCGGCACGCGCCTCGGCCAAGGCCCATCTGGCGGCACTGGCGGACCAACCGGCATTCGATCTGGTCGGTGAATATACCTCGAAACTGACCGTCGACCTGCTGTTCTATCTCTTCGCCCTGCCCGAGGAGGGCGCGGCCGAGGTGCGCGAAAATGCGGTACTGATGGTCCAGACCGATCCGGTCACGCGGCAGAAAAGTCCCGAGCATCTCGCGGCGTTTCACTGGATGGCGGACTATGCCGAGAAGCTGGTGGCCGCGCGGAAGCTGGAACCGGGCGACGATCTGCTTTCGAACTTCATCACCGCGGAAATCGATGGAGAGAAGCTGCTCGACAAGGAAGTGCAATTGACCGTGACCACGCTGATCATGGCCGGGATCGAGAGCCTGTCAGGCTTCATGGCGATGTTCGGGTTGAACCTTGCCGATCATCCCGAAGCACGGCGCGCACTGGTGGCGAACCCTGCACTGATCCCCGATGCCATCGAGGAATCGCTGCGTTTCAACACCTCTGCCCAGCGCTTCAAGCGTACGCTCACGCGCGATGTGGAACTGCATGGGCAAGTGATGAAGGCGGGGGATGCCGTCATCCTGGCGTATGGCTCCGCCAATCGTGACGAACGCATGTTCGCGGACCCGGACACCTATGACATCACGCGCAAGGCGAAGCGGCATCTCGGTTTTGGCGGTGGAGTCCATGCCTGCCTTGGCTCGATGATCGGGCGGGTGGCCACGCAGATCGCCTATGAGGAACTGCTCAGGGCGGTGCCGGAATTCAGCCGCATCGACAAGGAACTGGACTGGGTGCCATCATCAAACTTCCGCAGCCCGAAGCGGTTGATGCTTCGAAAGGACGCCTAGAAACCCGCTGGCGGCTCAGCAGGTGGCGGGTCATGCACGACTCGTCGCAAGGGCGAGCCGCCAGACTTGCAGAAGCGGAGTCCTGCATACAATTTGTCCGCCAATGAACGATAACCGGGGTCTCGCATAATGGTTCCTGACCGGCGCCAATTTTTGGGCGCCATCGCTGCAACGGTGGGAAGCATGGCCATATCGGGCCAGCCCGCGCTTGCGGTGACACCACTCAGGGAAATCGAGGTTTCGCCTTTTGCGAAGCCGACACTGCCGCTTATGGTCCAGCGCGCGGTGGCGGCGCTTGACGCCCATGGCCGCAACATTCGCCAGCGCGATCTCGTCGGCTTTGTCGATTTTTCGCAGGCATCGCGCGAGGCGCGATTCCACCTGATCGACATCGAAGGCGGCAAGGTGCTGTCTTCCCACCTCGTTTCACATGGCAGCGGGTCCGATCCTGCCAACAGCGGCTGGGTGCAGCGGTTCTCGAACGCGATGGGCTCAAACGCCTCCAGTCCCGGCGCGTTTCTGACGGGCGTGACCTATCACGGCAAGCATGGCCGCTCGCGGCGGCTGATCGGTCTGGAAGAGGCCAACAGCGCGGCGATGGAACGCGGCATTGTCATCCACGCCGCATCTTATGTTGATGCAGACATGGCCCGCGAACAGGGCCGCATCGGCCGCAGCCAAGGGTGTTTCGCGTTTTCCAGCAGCGATATCGACGGCGTGCTTGAGCGCCTCGGCGAAGGGCGTTTGCTCTACGCGACCAAATAATCGACTGCAAAACAACTATATTTCAATAAAATGACTTTAGGCAACAGGCGATCGGCGGTCGCTTGACCGAAATACGGTGCACATTTTCAGTCACCGGCAAATCACCCGAAATAAACAGCCATTTCGGTTGAATTTAATATGGTCAATTTCGAGTTAATTACGATTGTTACATTTGAGTAAACGACCATAAACCGAAAGTGGGTCTGCGGAGGCAAGGGCATAATCGCCCGGTCGCCGCGTTCGGGATATCACTTCGGGGGCATAGTAATGAAATTTGGAACTTGTTGGATCGCGGCGTCTGTCGCGGTGGCAGTAGCACTTGCGCCAAGCGCAGCTTTTGCCGGAACACGTGCAAACACCACAAAGGTTAACACGCCTGCCGCCAGCGGCACGCAAGGCCCCAAGGGCGGCTTTCCCAACTCGCCGGGCCTGATCATTGCCAATATCAAGGCAAACGAAAACGCCGCATTCAAGCGCCCCAAAAGCAACGGCACCTGAGCGCGGCTGATCGCAGCCGACCGCGCCCCGTCAGCCGTGCTGGCGGGGCGCTTTGGTGTCCGGGCAATGCCCGAGCCGCGCCTTGAGTGCCTCGAGCAGCCAGCTACGCGCAGGCCCCATAGGGCAATCGCGCCGCCACAAGGCATGAAACCGGTAAGTTACGCCCGGGGCTTCCGGCAGGGCGAGGCGAACCAGCCTGCCTGCGGCCAGATCCGGCTCGACCACGTGAAACGGCATGTTGCCCCAGCCGATGCCCTCGCGCATCAGGGCATGGCGCGCGCCAAGATCGCCCAATCGCCAGGTGTTGGCGGAAAGGACCGAGAAATCCTTCCCTGCCGTCAACCGCGAGCGATCGGTCAGGACCAGTTGGCGATGCTTGCGCACTTCCCCCGGCGGAATGGACTCCATGCGCGCGAGCGGATGATCGGGCGATGCGACCGGGACCATGTCGATGTCGCCTATGGCGATCCGTTCGAGTTCGGACTGCGGGATGAGCTCCGGCCCGCCGATGCCGAGGTCGGCTTCCCGGTCGATCACCAGCGCGGCAATCGCACCAAGCGCCTCGACATGCAGCCTCAGCCTTACCGTCGGGAATATCTGCTGGAACTCGCGCAGCACGCCGGCGACGAGGTTGGTGGGGAACATCACGTCAACCGCAAGGCCCAGTTCGGCCTCCAGCCCTTGTTCGAAGCCCAGCACACCCGCCATCAGCGCGTCGACATCGTCGGCCACGGCGCGCGCCTGCGCCAGCACGGCCTTGCCCGCTTCCGACAAGACCGGTTTCTTTGATCCCTCGCGGTCAAACAGCGAAACGCCCAGTTGCGCCTCGAGTGTCGTGATACCGTAACTCACGACCGAGATTGCGCGGCCAAGCCTGCGCGCCGCGCCATTGAAGCTTCCCTCGTCGACGACGGCGAGGAACAGGCGCAACTGATCAAGCGTTGGCTGGCCGATGGTCATGCGCGGACACCTTCAAGTCTTTCGAACATTCTGAACAGTTTTATCGGGATATTCCGATTGAACGACAAGGCCTAATTCGGGTGCAACAGGACAGTTCGACTTTCCTGACCGGAGAAATCACATGACCCAGACCACCGCGATCAAGGCGCATATCGAACTTCGCCCCTTTGCCACGCTCGGCGCTGCCAACCACGGCTGGCTCGATGCGCACCACCACTTCTCGTTCTCGGAATATCATGATCCGGAGCGGGTCAACTGGGGCGCACTGCGGGTGTGGAATGACGACCGTATTGCCGCCCGCACCGGCTTTCCGCCGCATCCGCACCGCGACATGGAAATCATCACGTACGTCACCAAGGGCGCGATCACCCACAAGGACAGCCTTGGCAACCAGGGTCGCACCGAAGCGGGCGACGTGCAGGTGATGTCTGCCGGGACCGGTATCCAGCATTCGGAATTCAACCAGGAGGACGAGGAAACCCGCCTGTTCCAGATCTGGATCATCCCCGACCGCCGTGGCCACGCACCAAGCTGGGGCGCCCGCCCCTTCCCCAAGGACAGCCGCGAGGGGCGCTTCGTTCCGCTGGCTTCGGGAATTGCCGGTGACGAGGACGTGCTCACGATCAACGCCAATGCCCGCGTGCTCGGCGCGACAGTCAAGGCCGGTGAGACCATCCGCTACGCGCTGACCGAAGACCGCCATGCCTATCTCGTCCCGGCAACGGGCCTCGTGCGGATTGGCGACGTCGAAGCCAATGCCCGCGACGGCGTGGCGATCACCGGGGTGACCGAGATCGTCGTTACCGCGCTGGAAGACGCCGAGCTTGTCCTCGTCGATGCCGCCGCACTGCAATGACCACCTTGTTTCCGCATATTGCTCCATCCCGATTTTCTGCAAGGACCGATCCCATGACCTCCACCACCACTTATGAGGCCGCTCCGGCGGCCTTCCCCTCCGACCTGCTCGCCGCAGCCGGACGCGTTCTCATCGCAGCGATTTTCGTGTTGAGCGGCGCGTCGAAGCTGGCCGATCCGGCCGGAACCATCGCTTATATCGAGAGCGCAGGCCTGCCTCTGCCGACGGTCGCCTATGCTGGCGCTGTGGCTGTCGAACTGCTCGGCGGACTGCTGCTGGTCGCCGGTTTCCAGACCCGGATCGTCGCCCTGGCCATTGCTGCTTTCAGCATCGCGGCTGCGTTCGGGTTCCATTCCAACCTTGCCGACCAGAATCAGTTCATCCATTTCTTCAAGAACATCGCAATGGCCGGGGGCCTTTTGCAGGTTGCCGCGTTCGGTTCGGGCCGTTTTGGTTTCGATCGCCGCTGATTTCACCTACCGGGGCTGGCCCGATGGCTGGCCCCGTCCAATTCGTTTCAATCAAGGAGTATCCCATGACTCGTACCGCTTCTGCCAAGGTTGTGCCGCTGATCGTCGATCGCTGGAGCCCCCGCGCCTTTGATGGCTCAGCCGTGCCGCAGGAAGACCTCGACGTGATCTTCGAAGCCGCAGGGCTTGCCGCCAGCGCCTACAACTACCAGCCTTGGCGCTTTGCCTATGCGCACAAGGGCGATGCGAACTTCGAGGCGTTCCTTTCGGCGCTGGTGCCATTCAACCAGTCGTGGGCGAAAGACGCAGGCGTGCTGGTGTTCGCGGTGTCGGACGAGTTCATGCGGTCGGACAAGGGCAACAATCCGAACCACAGCCACAGCTTCGATACCGGCGCTGCCTGGGCCAGCGCGGCGTTGCAGGCATTGGCGCTGGGTTACCATACCCACGGCATGACCGGCGTCGACTTTGAGAAGGCCGCTGAAGTGCTGGGCGTGCCCGAAGGCTTCCGCGTGGAGATGGCCTTCGTCATCGGCAAGCAGGGTGATGCGGCGCAACTGCCCGAAGGCCTGCGCGAGCGTGAAGTGGCGAGCGACCGCAAGCCAGTGAGCGAAATCGCCTTTGCCGGACCGTTCAAGGCCTAAGCGACGAGTGGCGCCGCCCGTGCCTTTTCGCTAAAGGCGGCGCCATGCTTCGTATCAATGAACTTAAACTGCCGCTCGATCACGCCGCCGAAGACCTTTCGGTGGCGATCTGCACGCGGCTGGGCATCGAGGCTGCCGACCTCGAGCGCTTCCAGATTTTCCGGCGCGGCAATGATGCGCGCAAGAAGCATGCGATCCTGCTGACTTATGTCGTCGACTGCGTGGTGAAGAACGAGGCTGGCACCGAAAACAAAATCCTCGCCACCACCATG
>JAZKBJ010000267.1:8514-10008 GCA_040388685.1 Pseudomonadota bacterium | reverse complement strand
ATCAGAATATCAGGGCAACGCCCGACACGACCTACAAATTCCCGGTGATGGCGCCTGATGGCTGGGAGGGCGAACGCCCTGTCGTGATCGGCGCAGGCCCTTGCGGGTTGCTCGCGGCGCTGATCCTTGCGCAGATGGGCCTGAAGCCGATCATCGTCGAGCGCGGCAAGGCGGTGCGCGAGCGGACCAAAGACACTTGGGGACTGTGGCGCAAATCGGTGCTGACGCCTGAATCCAACGTCCAGTTCGGCGAAGGCGGCGCGGGCACGTTTTCCGACGGCAAGCTCTACAGCCGGATCAAGGATCCCCGCCAGTTGGGGCGCAAGGTGTTGGTGGAATTCGTCAAGGCGGGCGCGCCTGACGACATCCTGACCGAAGCCCACCCGCACATCGGCACGTTCCGTCTTGTCACCATGGTCATGTCGATGCGCGAGACCATCGAACAGCTCGGCGGCGAATACCGATTCAGCACGCGGGTGGATGATTTCGAGGTCGAAACGGCGGCAGACGGCACGCGCCGCATGGCGGGGCTGCATCTGTCCGATGGCAGCTTCCTGCCCGCGCGGCATGTGATCATGGCTGTTGGCCATTCCGCCCGCGATACGTTCCAGGTGCTGTTTGACCGGGGCGTGCATATCGAGGCCAAGCCGTTCGCCATCGGCGTGCGCATCGAGCATCCGCAAAGCTGGATCGACACCGCGCGCTATGGCCCCAGCGCAGGCAACAAAATCCTTGGTCCTGCCGCCTACTCGATCTCGCACAAGTGCAGGAACGGGCGCACGGTCTATTCCTTCTGCATGTGCCCCGGCGGCCGCGTCGTCGCGGCCACCAGCGAGGAAGGCCGCGTCGTCACCAACGGCATGAGCCAGTATTCGCGGGCGGAATTCAACGCCAACTCGGGGCTGGTCGTCGATATCGACCCGACCAAGGATTACCCCGGCGGGCCGATGGCGGGCATTGCCTTCCAGCGCCACTGGGAAAGTCTCGCGTTCGAGGCGGGCGGGCGCGATTACAAGGCACCGGGCCAGAAGCTGGGCGATTTCCTTGCGGACAAGCCTTCGACCGAGTTCGGCAGCGTGACCCCGAGCTACCAGCCAGGCGTCCACCTGACCGAACTGAACAAGTGCCTGCCCGATTACGTGATCGAGTCCATCCGCGAGGCCCTGCCCGTGTTTGGCCGGATGGTGCCCGGCTACGATCACCCCGACGTGGTGATGACGGGGGTGGAAACGCGCACCTCGTCTCCGGTAAAAATCACGCGCGGGGCCGATTGTCAGAGCCTCAACACGCTGGGTCTTTACCCGGCTGGCGAAGGTGCGGGCTATGCCGGCGGCATTCTCTCCGCGGCGGTTGACGGGATCAAGGTTGCCGAGGCGCTCGCCGCGCAATTGCTCAAGTGAGCAAATTCTCATTTGACGCAATCGTGCTTGGTGCGGGCGCGGCGGGCCTGATGGCCGCGCTCATCGCCGGGCAGCGCGGCAGGCGCGTGCTGCT
>JAZKBJ010000267.1:7302-8495 GCA_040388685.1 Pseudomonadota bacterium | reverse complement strand
CAAGAAGATCCTGATTTCGGGCGGCGGGCGCTGCAACTTTACCAACGTGCACACCGCTGCCGACCGCTATATCTCGGAAAATGCCCATTTCGCGCGGTCTGCGCTGGCCCGCTACACGCCTGCCGACTTCATCGCACTGGTTGGCCGCCATGGCATCGCGTGGCATGAAAAGACACTCGGCCAGTTGTTCTGCGACGGGTCTGCCAGAGCCATTGTCGAGATGCTGATGCATGAATGCCGCGAAGGCGGCGTCAGTTTTGCATTTGGCCAGCCGGTTTCCGCGCTCGATCACGGCGACGGTTTGTACAGGGTGACGATTGGCGGGGTGGAGCATCAGGCCCCTTCGCTGGTGCTGGCAACCGGCGGGCTGTCCATCCCGAAAATGGGCGCAACCGGCTTCGCGCTCGACATCGCCCGGCGTTTCGGCCTGCCGGTGGTGCAGACCCGCCCCGCCCTCGTGCCGTTCACGCTGGGTGAGGACGAGGCGCTCTTCCGCTCGCTGTCGGGCGTCTCGGCGGACGTGATTGCACGCGCCGGTAAGGTTGCTTTCCGTGAGGCCGCGTTGTTCACGCATCGCGGGCTGTCCGGCCCTGCGATGCTGCAAGTTTCATCCTACTGGCAGCATCGCACGCCGATTCATGTCGACTTCCTGCCCGATGAAGGCGGCGACTGGCTGCTGGGTGAAAAGCGCAATCGCCCGCGCGCCACCTTGCGCTCGGCGCTGGCGCGCCGCCTGCCCGAACGGCTCGCCGAAACGCTGGCCGACCGGATCGGCCTTGAGGGTGAACTTGGCAACTGCCGCGATGCGGGCTTGCGCAGCGCACAGGAAAAGCTCGCGCGCTGGGCATTCACGCCCAACGGCACCGAAGGCTATGCCAAAGCCGAAGTTACCGCAGGCGGCATTTCCACGCAGGCGCTTTCGCAAAAGACGATGGAAGCCACCAAGGCCCCCGGTCTGTTTGCCATCGGCGAAGCGGTGGACGTTACCGGCTGGCTTGGCGGCTACAACTTCCAATGGGCATGGGCCAGCGGACATGCCGCTGGATCAGCCGTCTAACCGTCGATCAGATCGAGATAGGCGACCACGTCGTTGTCCGTGGCGATGAACAGGCCCGCCTGGATTGCTTCGGCCTGGGCAGCAGCCAGTTCCATCGCGTGCGACAACGGACCATAGCACAAGGTTTCCGCCGATC
>JAZKBJ010000267.1:3933-7292 GCA_040388685.1 Pseudomonadota bacterium | reverse complement strand
CCGGACCGTCGCCAAGGTGATAGAGGCGCACCGTTGCCTCCTGATGGGTCGTTCTCATTCACAACGCCATGCCACCGACACCGAGGCCTGTCACCACCCAAGGCGGAGGAGCTGCGCCCAGCCCCATTCATCCAATTTTAATCCGCCAACTCGTTGATCGCAAAGCCTACCCGCGACAAGGTGAACGGGGATAGGGTGCCTGCCTCGGCTTTGTGCGGATCAGAGGTCATGGTCGGGCTGGGGAATATCGCGTCAATGCCGGAAATCTTGCGAAGCAGGTCTTACCCTGCCGCCACTGCCATATTGAGAATGGACGTCACTGCGACCTTGTGCGTTTTTCGGCGGAGCACGCGAGCGTGAACGCACTGCGCCTGAAGCTGTGGGTTGCACTCGGCTTCGTACTGCTGATTGTCGCCATCCCCGGCGTCATCGCCAACCATGCGCTGAAGGTGGTCCGTGCGCAATATACCCGCGCCGAGGCTTCGTCGCAAAGCCTGAGCGCCTACCAGCGCCTCGCCGTGCTGGGCTATACACTGCATCAGGAACGTGCCCTCGATCCGAAAGCGTTCCAGCGCGATATCAAGCTTTATGTCGACGGTGTGCGCTCGCACGTCCTCAACACCGAACGCTACATCAATGCCGAAATACGGCTGATCAGCGAAACACCGCTGCAGCGGACCAAGCGCGCGGCGCGGATCGAAGAGGAACTGCACCAGCGGGAAAATCTTCAAAAAATTGGCGCCAGCCTTGAAAAATCCCTGCGCGGCCAGCCCGACACCGTGTGGGAAGATCTGGTCTTCGAGTCGATCAAGAACGAGGAACGCGAATCCCGGGAATTCCAGCGCGGTTCGATCGACACGTTCACCAGTGTTTCCGACACCCTTTCGCTGACGCTCACGTTTGTCGGCATCTGCGGCTTGCTCGCCCTCATCTGGGTGCAATTGCAGATCATCCGTCCGCTCGGCAACCTGTGGCGCGGCACCAAGGCGATGGCCGATGGCCGCTACGACGAGCGCGTGGCAGTCGCGGGCACGACGGAGTTTCGCACGATCGCCGACAGCTTCAACACCATGGCTGGCCGTGTCGGCGATGCTGCCCGGACGATGCAGCAGACCAACGAGGAACTCGAACGAGCAGTCGCGCGGCGGACGCTGGAACTGGCCGCTTCCAACCGTTCGCTCGAACGCGCCAACCGCCTGCGCCAGCAGTTCCTCGCCGACGCCAGCCACGAATTGCGCACGCCGCTTTCCATCATGCGGAGCGAGGCCGAGATCACCTTGCGCGACCGGTTGGCCAGCGTCGCCGACTTGCGCAGCGGTCTTGACCGGGTGGTGCGCCTCTCGGCCCTGATGGGCGAGATGATCGAGGATATGCTCAAGGTGGCCCGGGCCGAGGAGCCGATGCTCCACGTCAGCATCGAACCGGTAGATGTCGTGGCGGCGGTGCGCGGATGCATTGACGATTTCCATCGCCTGATCGAAGCCGACAATGGCAGCATCACGCTCGTCCGGTCGCCCCTGGAACTGTTCATCGAAGGGGACAAGACCCGGTTCGATCAGGTCATCCGGATCGTTGTCGACAACGCCGTCTGCTATTCGGAAAAGGCGCCGCAGATCGAAGTTTCTATTTGCGAGGACGAAGGTCAGGCGCTGATCACCATTGCCGACAAGGGCGATGGCATTTCGCCCGAGGATATTCCTCATTTGTTCCAGCGTTTTCGGCGCGGCAGCCGCAGGGCGGGCAGCGGCGAGGGTCTGGGCCTGTCGATAGCGCGCTCGATCACCGAAACTCTCGGAGGAACCATCGGCCTTGAAAGCAAGTTGCAGGAAGGCACCACCGTATCGATCCGCCTTCCCCTGTTACCGGGGCCTGTGCCGACTGATGGGAAAGACCCATGAAGATACTGATCATCGAAGACGAAATCGAGCTTGCGGGCGCGCTTCACCGCGGCCTGACCCAGGAAGGTTTCAAAGTCACGCTGGCCACCGATGGCGCGACAGGGCTTGAACTGGCAGGCTCGCTTGCTTTCGATTTCGTGCTGCTGGACGTCAATCTGCCGGACATGAGCGGTTTCGAAGTCTGTGCACAGCTGCGCGAGAAGGGACTTACCACACCGATCATCATGGTGACTGCGCGCGATGAGGTGGCCGACCGTATCCGTGGCCTCAAGGGTGGTGCGGACGATTATCTGCCCAAACCATTCGCGTTCGAGGAACTGCTGGCGCGCATGGACGCGGTCAAGCGCCGGATCGAGCGGCCCGGTGGCAGCCCGATCCAGGCCGACGGCTCGGTGTCGGTGGGCGATCTCCATTTCGATCCGCGCACCATGGCACTCACGCGAGGCGGCACGCCGGTGCAGTTGACCGTCAAGGAAATGGGCGTGTTGCGCCTATTGATGGAATCGCCCGGCACGGTGATCTCCCGTGCGGAAATCCTGCGGCAGGTCTGGGGCGTGGAGGACGATCCGCTGACCAATATCGTCGAGGTTTATCTGAGCCGCCTGCGCCGCAAGCTGCACGCGCTCGGCCCCCCTGTGGTCGAGAACGTGCGCGGTTTTGGCTACAGGCTGACCGCGTGATTTTTGGGGAGCGCGCCGGGCGCTCCCCATTGACACTTCAAAGCCCGAGCCAAGCGCTGAGTTTCGGAATCCTTTTCAGGAGAGCGCGTTCGATCACGAAGATGCTGGCGAGCGAGAGTGCCAGCAATGGCAGCAACGCCGCCAGAACGCACAGAGCGACCCACACGCCCTTTCCGACTGTTCCGGCGCGCATCTGCGGCGGCGCGCCGACCACTCCCGCAGGCTTTCTGCGGCGCCACATCACGAAGCCGCTGAGGCTCATGGTGATGAGCATCAGCGCGGTCAGCACCCCGATGGCCTGATTGACCCAACCGCATAGCTGACCCTCATGCCATGCCACGCCATAGCCGATCACGCGATCGATCGGATGCTTCTGGGTGAAGGCTTCGCGCGTGGTTTCGCGTCCGGTTTTCGCGTCATAGGTTATGGACACGCGCAAGGGACGGTTCGGAGTATCTGAACGGACTGTCCAGCCAGCCTTGCCGTTCTGGCCAAACTTGGCGGGCGCGCCGGGCGGGGTTACGATCACGGGAAAGGGAAGATGCTCTCCCCTCGCCCTCGCAACGATCTCGGTGAGGAACACCCCGGCCGGACCGTGCCCGACATGGCCATTCATGGCGTGACCCATGGCGCGGTGGTCCATGGCACCCATCATCGCGCCGTGATTATGCTCGGCATGTTCGTCAGTAGCCGGTGCGCGGCCGCCAATGGTCCAGTCCTGCACGCCCTTCTGCCAGCCCATCTCGGCGCGCACCGCCTTGAAGGCGCGGCCGATGCGGCT
>JAZKBJ010000267.1:3153-3923 GCA_040388685.1 Pseudomonadota bacterium | reverse complement strand
CCCGTCACCAGAAGCACCAGGGCAAGGCCTGACACCCAGAAGCCGGTGACGGCATGCACATCGCGCCACGCTGCGCGCGCGCCAAGGTGCAGGCGCGGCCACAGCACGCCCGCGACGCCCCGCCCGCGCGGCCACCACAGATAGAGGCCGCTCAGGATCATGACGATCGCCCAGCTTGCAGCCAGTTCGACCAGCCAACTGCCGCGCGGGCCCAGCAGGAGCTGGCCGTGAATATCGTGCACCACCTGCATGATCCGCCACTGCGGATCGAGCGCGCCCAGCACGTCGCCCTGCGGCGAGACGAAGACGTCGCGCATGGTGCCATCGGGCAATCCGATATGGACCAGCGCGGCGTCGCCCTCTTCGCGGGGGAGCCGGTAGGTATGGAAGCGCGCGCCGGGGAATTCCGCCAGCGCCGCGTCCACCTGATCATCGGGCGACACCGCGCCATACATGGGGAACGCGGCGAAGGAGCGTTCTTCCCAGGCCTCGACCTGCGGCTTGAACAGATAGATCGCGCCGGTGACCGAAAGCAGCACGATCATCGGCATGACGAACAGCGCGGCGTAGAAATGCCAGCGCCAGATGGTGCGGTAGCGCGCAGTCGCGCCGGACGATGCGGCGCTCACAGCCGCCACCCCGCTTCGACCAGAAACGTGCGCTGCGGATAGGGGTGGAACACCCACGCCCGGTCGTTCGTCAGATTGTCGACGCCCGCCGAGACGCGAACAGCCTCGGTCACTGTCCAGTTCACCCGCACATCAAGCGCG
>JAZKBJ010000267.1:2424-3143 GCA_040388685.1 Pseudomonadota bacterium | reverse complement strand
GTGACCGTGAGCGCGACCAGGTAGCTACCTCGGACAAGCGGCGTACCGAACGATCCGGACGCGCTGGTACTGAACGTGCCGAGCGCGAGCATGCTACCAGACGGCTGATCAATGAGCTGCCACACGTAGCCGGTGACCCCTCCCGTCACCTGGCTGGTGCAGTTGACCGCCCCGTCCGTCAACGTGCCAAAAACGGCACGCCCGAACAGATCGGTGTTGGGACGGCTGGCATAGCGCATGCCGAGCGAGGCCTGCACGGCATCGCTGAGCGCATAACGGATGGTGCCGTTGATCCGCCAACGGGGAATGCGCGGGAACTGCACGCCCTCTGCCAGCGTGTTCGATGGATTGCGCAGGGTTTTGGAATCGATCCACGCGCCGTTGAGATCGATATCCAGCCCTTCGACCGGCCAGTCGCGCGCTTCGCCGATCAGTTCGACGCCGTACTGGCGGGTCAGGTCGATATTCTTGAAATTGCTGGTCAGCACCCCGTTCTGGTTGATGCCGGTGAACGAGAAGATCGTGTTGCGGACGCGCTGGTAGAACGCAGACCCCGTCAGTTTGAATCGCCCGAAGTCATGGCCGATCAGCAGGTTCGCGTCATGGCTCCGTTCCGGCTTGAGATTCGGATCGAAGCTGTCGGGGTTGAACGTGCCATCACCGTTGAGGCTGCCCTGAAACAGTTCGCCCACGGTGGGATAGCGCGTCGCCGTCGCAAG
>JAZKBJ010000267.1:1931-2313 GCA_040388685.1 Pseudomonadota bacterium | reverse complement strand
TGCAGCGTCGTCGCATCGGGCAGGCGGTATTCGAAAGACAGGCTTGGATCGACCGAGTGATCGGTGCGCGCGGCATAGCGGTTGGCCACTTGCTGGCCAGTGGCCAACCCGGTGCCGAGCCGCGTCAAACCGCCATCGTAGGCCCGCCAATTGTCATAGCGCAGGCCGCCTGTCAGCGTAAGGTCGTCAAGCAGCAACCGCGCTTCGGCCCAAGCCGAAAGCTGCCTTGTCTTGCCGAACGTCTGCGTAGCAAAGGCCTTGCCCGCCGCGCTGCGCCAGTCGGTGAGGGTGTAACGTGTCTGGTCGTTGCGATAGGCATTTGCAGTTACGCCGGCAGCCAGTTCGTGCCGGGACGATCACCGCTGTTGAGCCGCTCGTTATA
>JAZKBJ010000267.1:0-1921 GCA_040388685.1 Pseudomonadota bacterium | reverse complement strand
GCGCCGCGACGAGCACCGTGCCGCCCTTGTTCTCGACCTGAACATCGGCGGTCCACCACCCTGTCGGGTTCTGCCGCGCCAGCGTGCCCGCGCCGCCGCTCACCCCGGTTGCATAGCCGTTCGAGGTGAAGCCATCGGACTTTGCGATCTGGTAAGTGGACACTGCAAGCCGCGCGGTGGTATTGCCCGCCAAGGGTGCGGCGAGCTTCAGTCCGGCAAGCACTTCGTCTCGCACCGTCTTCGAGAAGGTCGCGCCCGAGGCGGTGTAGCTTTGCGCACCGATCCGCACGCGGCCTTCACAGACGAACGTCCCGGCGGCATCGCGCAAGTAACAATCGGGCGCCGTCTGGCTGTCCTCGTTGTGCCAATAGGCAAGCAGGAACTGTCCGGTCAGGCTGCCATCATCGTAGCCGACCTTGAGCTTGGCCTGTTCCTGCGTGATCTTCGCGGGCGATTGCGCGGCGAAATAAGGGGTGGACGCGTTCCCCGGAGCGCCGGGGATGCCGGTCCCGGCGGCCGTGGCGCGGACATGCTCAGTGTCGACGATCGCGCCGGTGACGACGGTGCCACCCGCACCCGCCACCGGGATCAGCCCGAGAAAGGTCATCGGCTGGCCAGTGTTGCGGAAGAACCGGCCGGTCAGGCGGAGCGACCACGGTCCATCCTTGGAAAACGCGTCGTAGGGCTGGACCATGCCCTGCACCGTGGCGAAGGCCTCGGTCTCCCGGGGATCGCGCGTGGTGATGTTGATGATGCCGCCCATCGAATTTCCGACATAGCGCGAACTGTAGGGGCCATAGACAATGTCGAACTGCTCCACCTCGCCCGGCCCGACCACACCCCATTTGGGCGCGAAGCCGAAGCTGTTGCCGAGGAAGTTGGAGACGACGAAACCATCGACCATCACCAGCGTGCGGGCGCTTTGCGTCGAATGGGTGCCACGAAAGCCGGGCACGCCGTTGCTGTCACCCGAGTAGCGTTTGCGCACGAAGAAGTTGGGCGCATATTTCATCAGGTCTTCGGTGTTGAAGGCGTTGATCGCAGCGAACTGGTCCTGCCCGAGACTGACCGCAAGGCCGCGCGGCTCGATCTCGATCGGCGCATCGCGCTGGCCTACGACAAGGATCGACACCGGACTTTCCCCGGCTGGGGCTTCCTCGGCACAGGCCGGAACGATCGAAACGGGAAAGGCGAATGTGAGCGCGCCGCAGAGCGCGAGGTACGAACACTTCATGGAAATTGTGCCTGAAACTGCCGCCCGGCCTATTGCTCGGGGGTCTGCCAACCATGGGCTGAAACAGCAGCCCGTTCCCTGGTTTCAGACGAGGGCCGGAGGCGCGCGCAGGGGCGGGCGGATCCGCCGTGCGGGCGCAACGCGCAGCACCGCTGCTGCGCGAATGCCGAGCAACAGGATGAAGGCCAGCGCAAGCGCCAGCAGTTCAGGATTGGCGCCGGACAGCGCAGCGAATGAAAGCGCGGAAAACGCGCAGCCCTCGCCGGACTTGGCCTGCGCCGCAGCGTTGGCGTCCGGCTTTCCGGGAACGGCAATCTGGCGTGCGGCAGCGTGGCCGCCGCTGGCGTCGGCACAAATCGCCACGGTCAGGACATGACCGCGCGTTTCCAGCATGAACCCGGCAGGGACCAGCGCCTTGATGGCAAGCGCAATGACGATGACCGCAAGGGCCACCCATCGCCGTGCCAGCAGGAAATGTCGCAATGCCCCCATGTCGCCGCGGCCCTAGCGACCCCTGCCCGTTTTGTCACGGGGCGCAGCGATTAAAACAAGATGATCGACGCTTGTGCCAAAAAAAGCCCGTTACCCGGTTGACCGCCCCCACGCCTCCGGTTAGGAGCGCGCCCTGTCTTGCAGAGATAACCAATCTGCACCACGGGGCGGAGTAGCTCAGCTGGTTAGAGCAGC
>JAZKBJ010000266.1:2028-2291 GCA_040388685.1 Pseudomonadota bacterium | reverse complement strand
CGTCACGCCGATCTTGACCAGTTCCTCGCCTACAATGCCTCGGGCGGCTACCGTGCCGCCGGGGCCGAGCGCGGTGACGAGACGATCAAGGTCATCGGCATGCGCCGCCGCATTGCCGAGAACATGGCAGCGTCCAAGCGCAACATCCCGCACTTCTCCTATGTCGAGGAATGTGACGTAACGGCGCTGGAACTGATGCGAGAGCAGCTTAACGCTAGCCGTGGCGACAAGCCCAAGCTGACATTGCTGCCACTGCTGATCAC
>JAZKBJ010000266.1:0-2018 GCA_040388685.1 Pseudomonadota bacterium | reverse complement strand
CCGCGATCTGCCGTGCCCTGCCGCAATTTCCGATGATCAATGCCCGCTTTGACGACGAAGCGGGTGTTGTCACGCGTTACGGCGCGGTGCATCTGGGCATGGCCGCGCAGACGCCTGCGGGCCTGATGGTGCCGGTCATCCGCAACGCGCAAGGCCTGAACCTGTGGCAATTGGCGCGCGAAATCAGTCGCCTTGCTGAGGCGGCGCGGAGCGGATCGGCAAAATCAGAGGAACTGTCGGGATCGACACTGACCGTGACCTCGCTCGGCCCCTTGGGCGGCATTGCCACCACGCCAGTGATAAATCGTCCCGAAGTCGCCATCATCGGCCCGAACCGCATCGTCGAACGCCCGATGTTCGTGCCCGATGGCATGGGCGGCGAGCGGATCGAGAAGCGCAAGCTGATGAACGTGTCGATCAGCTGCGATCACCGGGTGGTTGACGGCCACGATGCTGCGAGCTTTGTTCAGGCAGTGAAGAAGCTGATCGAGACGCCGGTGCTTTTGCTGGCGGATTGAGTCGCGGCCCGCAGTCGGAGGTCAACATGGCAAAGCAGGACTCCCGCATAGACGATCATATCGCCAGGGCGGGTGAATTTGCACGTCCGATCCTAGAGCATTTCCGGGCGGCGGTGCATGGCATCGTCCCGGAATGCGAAGAGGCGATCAAGTGGGGGATGCCGCACTTCACGCTGGCGGGCCGCAATCTTGCAGGCATGGCGGCGTTCAAGAAGCACGTCTCGATCTTCTTCCACCACGATGAGCAGGCGGGCGGCACAGGCAAGTTCCGCCAGATTACCTCGCTTGATGATATGCCGCCTGCAGAGGAACTGGTGGCAAAGATCCGCGCTGCCGTCGAACGGCTGGCCAAGCCTGCCGCGCCAGCAAGGAAGGCTGCTCCGAAGCCGGTTCCGGCCATGCCGCAAGCCTTTGCCGACGCGCTCGGCGGTTCGGGCCTGATGGAACGGTTCGAGGCAATGCCACCGGGCTATCGCCGCGAATATATCGAGTGGGTTGCCGAAGCGAAAACCGACGCCACGCGCGACAAGCGCATCATGCAGTCGGTGGAATGGATCGGCGAGGGCAAGCACCGCAACTGGAAGTATCAGAAGTGCTGACCGGTCAACGCACCACGCCGCGATAGGTCAACTGGCCGCTGCCGCGCTGCGCCAGCGTGCCGGGCACCCGCCAACGAAGGTGCGTGACGTCCTCGGGCGTCGCCATGCGCAAGGCGCCTTCTGCATCGCGCAGGGTCAGTTCGTCCATCCGGCCCCAGTTGCGCCCGCCATCTACCGAAACTTCCTCTTCGCCATCTACGCTGCGCTGGAAGGCGACGGCGCGGGGCATCGGGTTGGTCACGGTGAATTCGCTGCCACGCTGTGCGGTCCAGTTCACCACGAAGATGACGCGGTCGCCGGGACGCAGGCGGTCGGCGCGTTCCAGAACGCGGGCGGACCGCCCGCCGGGAGCGCTGACGAAGCGTTCGACAAAAACATCGCTGGCGAAGTGCACCGCGTTTGCCGCATGTGCTGCCATCGGCGCACAGAACGTCGCCGCGCTCCCAGCGCACAAAATGATCGAACGTGCCACCATGCCAATGCCCCCGCGCGCGATCCATGCGCGCAGCGACCTTGTCGCAAACAAGCGCTAAAGCGTGGTTAATGGTGCTAAACCATGTTTTTTGCGGGCGTGCGAAAATGCTGCACGAACAGCGTTGACAGCCTCGTGCCGCTGTCATAGAGGCGGCGCTCCCAAGGGTGAGCGGGTGTAGCTCAGTTGGTTAGAGTATCGGCCTGTCACGCCGAGGGTCGCGGGTTCAAGTCCCGTCACTCGCGCCATTGGGAAGATGAAAAAGGCGCCTCCGGGCGCCTTTTTCTTTGTCTGCAGGTCGCAGGAAAAATTCCTTAGCCCACCGTGTTGACAGCCCGAACGACCTGCCATAGAGGCGCGGCTCCCCAAGGGGCGAGCGGGTGTAGCTCAGTTGGTTAGAGTATCGGCCTGTCACGCCGAGGGTCGCGG
>JAZKBJ010000265.1:0-12284 GCA_040388685.1 Pseudomonadota bacterium | reverse complement strand
GCAGGACCGACTGGAACGCAACCCGTTACGCATCCTCGATTCCAAAGATCCGCGCGACAAACCGTTTACAGCGGACGCTCCGAAGATCGACGACTACCTGAGCGCCGAAGCGCAGGACTTCTTCGCCAAGGTGACCTCAGGGCTAGACGCAGCAGGCGTCGAATGGACCCGCGCCCCGGCACTGGTGCGCGGCCTCGACTACTACCGCCACACCGCGTTCGAATTCGTCACCGACCGGCTGGGCGCACAGGGCACCGTGCTCGGCGGCGGACGCTATGACGGGCTGATGGAAGCATTGGGCGGCGCGGCCACGCCTGCGGTCGGCTGGGCTGCGGGGATCGAGCGGCTGGCGATGTTGGTAGGGGAGCGCGCTGAACGCGGACCTGACATCGTCGTGGTTGCCGAGAACGCCGAACAGGAAGGCTCCGCGCTGGCGCTCGTTTCACGCTTCCGTCAGGCCGGAGTCGCTGCAGAAATCGTTGCGACTGGAAGCCCGCGCAAGCGTTTTGACCGCGCGAAGAAGATGAACCCGTCAGCGCTCGTCTCGCTCGATATTCGCGACGGCCAGCCAACGCGCTCGCTGCGTGTGCTTGAAGCGGGCTTCGCGACTGCTGATGCTGCCAGCGCAGTGTTCGAAGCGTTCATCGCGGAGCAGCAGTGAGCATATCCGACACCCGCCTTGGCCACCTGACGCACCGCTTTGCTGAACTCGAAGCGCGGCTTGCATCGGGCACGCTGGAGGGCGCGGACTTTATCGCTGCCAGCCGTGACTATGCGGAACTCGAACCTGTCGCCCGCATCGCGCAGGAAATCGCCGCGATGCGCGAGGAACTGGTCAGCCTCGCCGCGCTCGATGATCCCGACATGCGCGAACTGGCGGACGAGGAACTCAGCCGCATCCGGGCCGAACTAGCAGAGGCCGAACACCGCCTCGCCATTGCCATGCTGCCGCGCGATGCGGCGGACGTGCGCCCGGCCATGCTCGAAATCCGCGCGGGCACCGGGGGCGACGAGGCCGCGCTGTTCGCCGCGGACCTGTTCCGCATGTACGAGAAGTACGCCGCCGAACAGGGCTGGCGCGTGGAAGTCGTCTCGGTCAACGCCAATGACATCGGCGGATACAAGGAAGTGGTGGCCAACGTCACCGGCAGTGGCGTGTTTGCCAAATTGAAGTTCGAATCCGGCGTCCACCGCGTGCAGCGCGTGCCCGTCACCGAAAGCGGCGGACGCATCCACACCTCTGCCGCCACCGTCGCCGTCCTGCCGGAGCCTGACGAAGTGGACGTGCGGATCGAGGACAAGGATCTCAAGATCGACGTTTACCGGGCCAGCGGCGCGGGCGGGCAGCACGTGAACACCACCGATTCTGCCGTGCGCATCACCCACTTGCCCACCGGCACGGTCGTCACCTGTCAGGACGGGCGCAGCCAGCACAAGAACAAGGACAAGGCGATGCAGGTTCTGCGCGCGCGCCTGTTCGAAGCGCAGCGCGATGCCGCGCAAGGCGAAGAGGCCGAAGCGCGCAAGGCGATGGTCGGATCGGGCGACCGCTCCGAACGCATCCGCACCTACAACTTCCCGCAAGGCCGGGTGACCGACCACCGCATCAACCTGACGCTCCACCGCCTGCCCGAAGTGCTCGAAGGCACCGGGCTTGGCGAGATGATCGACGCGCTGATCGCCGAGGACCAGGCCAAGCGGCTGGCGTCGATGGATGGCTGAGGGCAACCATTTCAATTCACCGCTCCCCCGCGCAGGCGGGGGCCTCAGGCCCAATGCGATCACTCTCGACAATCCGGCCCGAGACCCCCGCCTACGCGGGGGAGCGGGGCTGGTGTTGTGACCGTCGCCGGGGCCATCCGCGAGGCCGCAACCCGCCTCGCCCAAACCAGCGACACCGCCCGGCTCGACGCCGAAGTGCTGATGGCCCACGCGCTGCGCTGTTCCCGCTCGGACCTGCTGCTGCGGCACATGCAGGCAGGTGCGCCCGGCACTTATGGCGCGCTGATCGAACGCAGGCTGGGCCACGAACCGGTCGCCTACATCACCGGCGCGCAGGAATTCTACGGCCTCGACCTTGCCGTCAGCCCCGCCGTGCTGATCCCGCGCGGCGATAGCGAAACGCTGATCGAAGCGGCGCGCGAAGCGTTCCCTACCGATCCGCCGCGCCGCATCCTCGATCTCGGCACCGGTTCTGGCGCGTTGCTGCTGGCGGCGCTGTCGATCTGGCCCGAAGCGGAAGGCATCGGCATCGACCGGTCGGGCGAGGCGCTGGCCATCGCTTCGGCCAATGGCGCGCGCCACGCACCGGCAGCGCGGTTCCAGCAGGCCGACTGGACCAAAAGCGGATGGAGTGAGGGCCTCGGAACGTTCGACCTGATCCTCGCCAACCCACCCTACGTCGAGGAGGCCGCAGAACTCAGCCCCTCGGTGCGCGCCCACGAACCGGCTGGAGCGCTGTTTGCCGGGCCGGACGGCATGGACGATTACTGTCTGCTGGTGCCGCAATTGCCCGGCCTTCTCACCGCCGAAGGCCGCGCCATGGTCGAGATCGGCTGGACGCAGGGAGACGCTGTGATGGCACTGGCCGAAGCCGCCGGATTGACCGCCGGACTCCATCATGACCTCGCAGCAAGGCCCCGCGCTGTGGAAATGGCAAAAAGGCGCAATATTCCTCTTGGCAAGGCCGGGGCTGGCGACTAATCATGATCGCAGGCAAGGAACGGATGAAGGCTTCCCGTCCATGCCAACCCCACCATTTGCAGGGATGAACGGCCAAAGGGGCCGGGACGAGCGCAGATGCTGGGAACCCCGATTCGCCCACCCGCAAGCGTGGGGAGAGCCGGTGGCGGAGATGGCGCGGCTAACGGGCAGCACGGCATACGGGTCGAACCTGCATACCAGTTGCCAGATGGGCCTGCATTCCAGTTGGGCCGCCCCCAAACAAGGAAGTGCCTGAGTTGAATAACAACAATCGTGGTAACAACCGCCGTCGCGGGCGCAGCAATAACGGTCGCCCGCAGAATGGTGGACAGCAGCTCAACCGGATCGACAGCCGCGCCCGGGGCAATGCGCCCCAGATGCTGGAGAAGTATCGCAAGCTCGCGCAGGACGCCCACCTCAATGGCGACCGCGTGCAGGCCGAATACTACCTGCAGTTTGCCGACCACTACTTCCGCGTGATCGCCGACAGCCGTGTCCGCCTCGAAGACCAGCGCACCCGCCCCAACGGCGAACGCTATCAGGAACAGGATGGCGAGGACGACAGCAACGACTTCAGCGTCGAAGGCGATTTCCCCGCATTCGACCGCGCGCCTTCGCGTCAGGAACGTGAGCCGCGTGAAGAGCGTCCCCGTGAAGATCGGGAAGACCGTCCGCGTCAGGATCGCCAGCGCGATGACCGGCCCCGCGAAGACCGCGAAGATCGTCCGCGCCAGGATCGCCAGCGCGACGACCGGCCCCGTGACGACCGGCCCCGTGACGACCGGCCGCGCGAAGACCGGCCCCGCCGCTTCGACCGCAACCGCGACCGGGATGCCGAAAACGCTGCCCCTGCAGCAGAAAGCGTGCCCGGCGAAGGCCTCCCCGCCATCGAGGGCGAACCTATTGTCGATGCGGGCGACAATCCGTTCGTGCGCGAAAACCGCGGCTCGCGCGGCCTTCGTCCCCGGACCGAGCGCCGTCCGCGCCGCGATGCTGCGCACGACGACGCGCCTGCGATCTTCGACCCGTCCAGCCTGCCGCCCGCGATCAACGTGCGCAGCGAGCCTGAACCTGCACCAGCGCCTGCGCCGGTAGCCGCGCCTGCCGCAGAAGAGGCCGCGCCCGCACCCAAGAAGCGTGGCCGTCCGCGCAAGAACCCGCTGCCCGAAGCCAGCGAGCCCGTAGATGGCTGATGTGCCATAGGGGGCTGGCCGCGCTTGCGGTCGGCCCCGGCACACCCCATAGCAGACGGGCATGCTGCGACCACGCCCGATCCCCCGCCCGCACCTCTACACCATCGCTGCAGGCGGTCTGGCCGCGACCGGCTTCCAGCCGCTGGGCCTCTGGCCGTTTACGCTGGCGGCGCTGGCATACCTGCTCCACCGCATCGACGTGACGAAGACATGGCGGCAAGCGCTGCTGAGCGGCTGGCTGTTCGGCCTTGGCATGTTCACCGTCGGCAACGGCTGGATCGCCACGGCCTTCACCTATCAGGCCGAAATGCCCGTCTGGCTCGGCTGGATCGCGGTCTTCCTCGTCGCGGTCTATCTCGCCGTCTATCCCGCCCTGGCCGTGCTGGGCGGCTGGTGGCTCACCCGCACCCGCCACGCCGCGCTGCTGCCGTCCTTCGCCGCCTGCTGGATCGTGGCCGAGTGGCTGCGGTCATGGGTTTTTACCGGCTTCGCGTGGAATCCGCTGGCCATGGTCACCCTGGGAGGGTTCGAGCGCCCCGGCCTCGCGCTGCTCTCGCAGTGGACGGGCACGTATGCGCTCTCCGGCCTCGTCGTGCTGCTTGGCGGATGGTGGCTGTTCGCGCTGCGGTCATGGAACAAACAGCAGAAGTGGGCAGCGGCGGCCTACGCGCTCGGCCCCGCGATCCTGCTCCTCCTGCCGCTCCATGGTGAGCGGCGCGAGGGCACCGTGCCGTTCACGCTGGTCCAGCCCGATGTGCGGCAGGAACTGCTCAACGATCCCGCCAACTACGAGAACCAGTTCCGCAAGACCGCCGCGCTGTCGCTGGCGCGCAATCCGGGCGAGCGGCGGCTGGTGCTCTGGCCGGAAAGCGGCGTCCCGGATTTCCTGCGTCCCGGCTACCCCAGTTTCTGGTACGAGGAGACGACCTTCGCCGCCGATCCGGTGCTGGCGCGCGAACGCATCGGCAGGGTTGCCGGGCCGGGCGCATTGCTGCTGACGGGCACGACCGACCTTGCCATGCAGGGGCCGAAAGTCGCAGGCGCCTACAACGTCGTCACCGCAATCGACAACACAGGGGCCATCCGCGGCTCTTACGCCAAGGCGCATCTGGTGCCCTATGGCGAATACCTGCCAATGCGCGCGCTGCTCGAGCCGCTTGGCCTGTCGCGGCTCGTCGCAGGAAGCATCGACTTCCTTGCCGGGCCGGGCGCTCGGACAATCGATTTCGGCCCCTATGGCAAGGCCGGATTCCAGATCTGCTACGAGATCATTTTTTCGGGGCAGGTGGCCGACCGCGCCCATCGCCCGGACTATATCTTCAACCCGACGAACGACGGCTGGTTCGGCGCATGGGGACCGCCGCAGCATCTGGCACAGGCTCGCATGCGCGCGATCGAGGAAGGCCTGCCAGTGCTGCGCGCCACCACCACCGGGATCAGCGCGGTGGTCGATGCAGATGGCGTCGTGCGCCAGTTTCTGCCGCTGCAGCGCGCCGGACGGATCGACGGCAAAGTGCCGCCGCCCCACGCACCGACGGTGTTTTCGCGCACGGGCAATGCGCTTGCACTTGTCTGGGCGACAGTTCTTCTTTTGATAGCGCTGGTTGCCACCGCAGCGCGGAGACGCTAAACGCGAGGCAACATAAAGGTTTCTTTATATAGGCCTGACCCTCCAGATAGGATCGCCAATGCGTACCGATTACCTGTTCACGTCCGAAAGCGTTTCCGAAGGCCATCCCGACAAGGTTTCCGACCAGATCAGCGATGCGATCGTCGACCTGTTCCTGTCGAAGGACCCCGAAGCGCGCATCGCGTGCGAGACGCTGACCACGACCCAGCTTGTCGTTCTCGCCGGGGAAATCCGCTGCAAGGGTGTCTATGAAAACGGCGCTTGGGCACCGGGCGCGCAGGAAGAGATCGAGCAGGCCGTGCGCGATACGGTCAAGCGCATCGGCTATGAACAGGACGGCTTCCACCACGAGAAGCTCGAATTCATCAACCGCCTCCACGGCCAGTCGGCGCACATCGCGCAGGGCGTCGATGCAGGCGACAACAAGGACGAAGGCGCGGGCGACCAGGGCATCATGTTCGGTTACGCGACCGACGAGACCCCGGACCTGATGCCGGCCACACTCTACTACAGCCACAAGATCCTCGAGCGCATGGCCGCCGACCGCCACTCGGGCGCGGCGCCGTTCCTCGAGCCTGACGCCAAGAGCCAGGTGACCTTGCGCTACGAAGGCTCGCTGCCGGTCGCGGCAACCGCCGTGGTCGTCTCCACCCAGCATGCGCCGGGCTATGACGAAGGCGCGAAGGAAGCCGAACTCCACGCCTATGTGAAGCGCGTGATCGCCGACGTCATCCCGCCGGTGCTGCTGCGCGATACCACCTACTACATCAACCCGACCGGCTCGTTCGAGATCGGTGGCCCCGACGGCGACGCTGGCCTGACCGGACGCAAGATCATCGTCGATACTTATGGCGGCGCGGCCCCGCATGGCGGCGGCGCGTTCTCGGGCAAGGATCCCACGAAGGTTGACCGTTCGGCGGCCTACATCACGCGCTACCTCGCCAAAAACGTCGTGGCGGCGGGCCTTGCCACGCGCTGCACGATCCAGATCGCCTATGCCATCGGCGTTTCCGAGCCGCTGTCGCTCTATGTCGATACGCACGACACCGGCACCATCGGCGACGACAGGATCGAAGCGGCCATCAAGGGCATCGCCAAGCTCGGCGGGCTGACCCCGCGCGCCATTCGCACCCACCTCGGCCTCAACAAGCCGATCTACCAGCCGACCGCCGCATATGGCCACTTCGGCCGCAAGCCGGCGGGCGATTTCTTCCCGTGGGAACGCATCGACCTCGTGGAAGACCTCAAGGCCGCTCTCGCCTGATCACTATCACCCCTCCCGCCTTCGGGTGGGGTTCCCCCCTTCTCCCCCCGCCTTCCGGGGGGGTACCCCATGTTCTCCCCCTCGCAGGCAGGAGGGCGTGGGGGTGGGCACCGGAGGCCTGCTCCCGACCAAACCCTGATGGGTTTCATCTCCGCTTTCCTACAGAACCGCCGATCCGCCACCACACGGGCTTTGGCGGAGCAAAGCGATGCGCGAAATTACCCCCCGGATTGCCCTTGAGCTGATCGCCCACGAAGGCATCGTGACCGAGGCCTACAAGGACAGCGTCGGCGTGTGGACCTGGAGCGTCGGCGTCACCGATGCCTCGGGCCACACGGTGTTCCCGCGCTACCGGGACAAGCCGCAGCCGCTCGCACACTGCATTGGTGTTTATCTGTGGCTGCTGCGCGAGAAGTACCTGCCGCCTGTCCTCGCCGCGTTCGGCCCGCATGATCCCACCGAAGCCGAACTGGGCGCGGCGCTCTCGTTCCACTGGAACACCGGGGCGATCGCCCGCGCGAGCTGGATCGGTCGCTTCGTGGCGGGCGATGTGGCTGGTGCGCGCAAGGCGATGCTCGACTGGGCGCGCCCGGCTTCGCTGCTGCAACGCCGCCGCAAGGAGCAGGCGCTGTTCTTCGATGGCGCGTGGAGTTCGGACGGCACCGCGCTGGTCCATGGCGTGGCCAAACCGTCCTACCGGCCAGCAGGGGGAAAACGGATCGACGTCAGCGCCTTGACGGAAAGCCTGTTCACAGCGGTTACGCCGCGCAAGCGGAGCTGGTTCGATCGCCTGTTCGAATGACCTTGCCAATCGGCGCGGGGCAAATCATCGTTCCAGGGTGAAATGGGTTCCCGAACATCCGCCAAAGCGGACCGAACGCACGCCAGAGCGTTGCGAGGCGCACTTTTCACCGGAATCGCAATGCGTTACTTTTGTTAAAGGCACATAAACCGGGTTCGGGGTAATCAGTGGGCATGAAGTTTCGCACCGCAAGGATGATCGCCGCGATTTTGACGGCGGCGCCGGCACTCGTTGCCACCGTTCCCGCCGTCCAGAGCCGCGCCCAAATTTCGGTTCAGGACCAGCGCGACCAGATCATCCAGCAGCAGGTTGCAGCCATTGCCGCTGAAAGCGCGGGCCGGATCGGCGTTGCGGCGATGGATCTCGATGGCGGCGGCCAGATCTTCGTCAATGGCGACATGCCGTTCCCGATGGCCAGCACGGCCAAGGTCGCGGTGGCCGCAACCTTTCTCGAAAAGGTTGAAAAGGGCACTTACCGGCTCGACCAGCAGTTTCCCATGATGATCCCGGTGCGTGAGACCGGCACCCGCAGCCCGGAAGCGCCGCTGCGGGCTGGCGAAGTCATGACCGCGCAAAGCCTGATGGAACTGATGATCACCCGCAGCCATAATGAGGCGACCGACGGGCTGATCCGCGCCGTCGGCGGGTTCGAGAATGTCAACAACTGGCTTTCGCGCAATGGTATCAGCGGCCAGCGGCTCGATCATACGATGGCAACGCTGGTGCGCGACGACGGCAAGGTCGATCCGGCCCGGGTCATCGACGTGCGCACATCCAGCACGCCGCGTGCCATGGTCGCGCTGCTTGCCTCGATCGATCGCGGCAATGTGCTCAGCCCGGAAAGCCGCGCGGTCCTGCTCGATACGATGACCCGCACCAGCACCGGCAAGACGCGCATCCGCGCCGGCCTGCCCGAAGGCACCCTGGTCGCGCACAAGACCGGCACGCTGGCTGGCGTTACCGACGATGTCGGGATCGTGCGCCTGCCCGATGGTCGCCATCTGGCCGTCGCGTTCTTCGTGACGGGGCCGGAAGGCCATGCCGCGCACGCCCGTCTGATCGCGCGCATGATGCGCACGATCTATGATGGCTACAGCGTCCCACTCGTGAAGAGCACACAGGACCTCGTCCGCCGCTGATACGCCGCGCAGTCCTGCTGCGCGGTCGTTTTGCGCGCGTTCCACCAATAACTGACCCGCTCAGTCGTGGCGATTGTATCGTTTGCAAACACGGGCCGCTGCACGCCCTCCCCGCTGCGACTAACTTCGCCTGCCGGCTCAGCAAGTCTCGCTCCCCTCCCTTAAGGAAGGGGCCGGGCGTGGGTATACGGCCTCAGTTTTCGCAAAAGACACAGTCACCAAAGATAAAGGGGCGCGGCCCGTAAAGGCCACGCCCCTCTATTCTCATGTAACCTGCCCTTGCGGGCGGGGATTACATCGAAGCGGCTTCGCTCGCATCAGCGGCGGCTTCCGAAGCAGCGCCCGAAGCGTCAGCAGCGGCGCCCGAGGCGTCAGCAGCAGCTTCGGTGGCTTCAACAGCAGCTTCGGTGGCTTCTTCAGCCGGCTTTTCCGAGCAGCCAGCGAGAGCAAAGGCGGTGCCGGCGACAGCGGCGAGGATGAGCTTGCGCATGCGTTACAATCCCTGGATTGAAGTGAACCGCGGTGGGCAAGCAGCCCGCCGCAAAGCCTACTCAGCCGGTAGACTTCCCGACCCAATTAATCGGCAATTCATCGCCTTGCAAGCAGAAGACGAATGCATCTTGTGCAGGCCGACCTATCGCACGGGCCGGAATGCCTTTTTTTTGCCTGATTTACGGGCGTTCAAGCGTTCTTTGGGCGCGCTGAATTGTTGCAATAAAAGTGCCGCGCAAGCCCGATGACGCAGCCTTCCGGCCCTGCTAACACCCCCCGATGGACGAAAAACAGCATCTCTACCTGGTCGATGGCTCGGCTTACATCTTCCGTGCCTACCACCGCCTACCCCCTCTGACGAACCCGCAAGGGGTGCCTGTGGGAGCGGTCTACGGCTACACCACGATGCTGTGGAAACTCGCCGAGGATCTGCACAAGGCCGATGGCCCGACCCACCTTGCGGTCATCCTCGACAAGGCGGGCACATCGTTCCGCAACGATCTTTACGACCAGTACAAGGCCAACCGCCCGCCCGCGCCCGAGGACCTTGTCCCGCAGTTCCCGCTGATCCGCGATGCCACCCGTGCGTTCAGCCTCGCCTGCATCGAGGAAGAGGCCGTCGAGGCCGACGACATCATCGCCTCCTATGCCCGCGCCGCCACCCTGCGCGGCTGGGACGTGACCATCGTCTCGTCCGACAAGGATCTGATGCAACTGGTCGGCAAATGCTCCGAAGGGGGCGGCTGCATCGACATGCTCGACACGATGAAGAGCGCGCGCATCGACATTCCCGAAGTGATCGAGAAGTTTGGCGTGGTGCCGGAAAAAGTCGGCGACGTGCTCGCGCTGATGGGCGATTCGGTCGACAACGTCCCCGGCATTCGCGGCATCGGGCCAAAGACCGCCACGAAGCTGATTCAGGAGCATGGCGACCTCGAATCGGTTCTTGCCGCCGCGCCTGCCATGAAAGCCGGCAAGCTGCGCGACAGCCTGGTCGAGCAGGCCGACATGGCCCGCCTTTCGCGCGTGCTCGTCCAGCTCAAGGAAGATTGCCCGCTGCCGGTGGCGCTGGAAGACTTCAAGCTGGGACAGATCCCGCGCGATCCGCTTGCCAGCTTCCTCGAAGTCCACGGCTTCACCAGCCTACTGCGCCGCCTCGACGGCGGACAGGGCAGTCCCGGCCCCAAGACCCAGCTCAACCCCGCCAAGCCTGACAACAAGGCCGCAGAGGCCAGCAGCGAGGCCGTCCAGCGTCCGCAGCCATCATGGCCCGCGCCTGATCTCTCCGCCTATGCCTGCGTGCAATCGGTGGGTGACCTTGAGCAATGGATCGCCCGCGCGTTCGAAGCGCGCGTGGTCGCCGTCGATACCGAAACCAGCGCGCTCGATTCGATGCGTGCCGATCTGGTTGGGGTCAGCCTCGCGCTCGGCCCGAATCAGGCCTGCTACATCCCGCTCGGCCACGGCGGCACCGACATGTTCGCGGAGAAGCCGGTGCAGGTGGACAAGGCCACCGCGCTCGCCCTGCTCAAGCCCCTGCTCGAAAGCGATGCGGTGCTGAAGGTCGGACAGAACATCAAGTACGATCTCAATGTCCTCGCCCGCCACGGCATCGCGGTTGCCCCCATAGACGACACCATGGTGATGAGCTTCTGTCTCGACGCCGGACGCGGCGAGATAGGCATTGCCGGGCATGGCATGGACGAACTGTCCGATCGCCACCTCGGCCACACCACGATGACCTTCAAGGACCTGTGCGGCAGCGGAAAGAAGGCCATCTCCTTCGCCGAGGTGCCACTCGCCGACGCCACGCGCTATGCCGCCGAGGACGCCGACGTGACCTGGCGCCTGCACCGTATGTTCGCCCCCCGCCTCGCCGAAGAGGGCGGCACGCGTGTCTACCAGCGCGTCGATCGCCCGCTGGTGCCGGTTGTGGCCATGATGGAGCGGAACGGCATCAAGGTCGACCGCGAGCGGCTGGCCGGCCTGTCTTCCGAATTCGCGGTGCAGATCGCGCGGCTCGAAGGCGTGATCCACGAAGCGGCGGGCATGGCCTTCACCATCGGCAGCCCCAAGCAACTGGGCGAAGTCCTGTTCGAGAAGCTTGGCTACAAGGGCGGCAAGAAGGGCAAGACCGGGCAGTATTCCACTGACCAGTCGGTGCTCGAAGGCCTTGCCGCGCAGGGCGCGGAAGTCGCCACGCTGGTGCTCGAATGGCGGCAGCTGTCGAAGCTCAAATCCACGTACACCGACGCGCTGCAAGCCGCGATCAATCCCGATACGGGCCGCGTCCACACCAGCTACAGCCTTGTCGGTGCGCAGACCGGGCGCTTGTCCTCGAACGACCCCAACCTGCAGAACATCCCGATCCGCACCGAGATCGGCCGCCAGATCCGCGATGCTTTCGTGGCGGAACCCGGCAACGTCCTGCTCGCGGCGGACTACAGCCAGATCGAACTGCGCCTTGCCGCGCACATGGCCGACGTGCCCGCGCTCAAGGAAGCCTTTGCAGCGGGCGAGGATATCCACGCCCGCACCGCGATGGAGATGTTCGGCACGGTTGACCGCGACACGCGCGGCCGCGCCAAGACGATCAACTTCGCCATCCTCTACGGCATCAGCCGCTGGGGCCTTGGCGGGCGGCTCGGCGTGAGCGCGGACGAGGCGCAGGCGATGATCGACCGCTATTTCGAACGCTTCCCCGGCATCCAGCGCTATATTCACGACACATTGGAAAGCGTGCGCGAGCGCGGCTATTCCGAAACGCTGTTCGGCCGCAAGACATGGTTCCCGCGCATCGGCTCGAAGAACCAGGCCGAGCGCCAGGGCAGCGAACGCGCCGCGATCAACGCGCCGATCCAGGGCACCAGCGCCGACATCATCAAGCGCGCCATGGCCCGCATGATGCCCGCGCTGGCCGAAGCGGGCCTTCCCCACGTGAAGATGCTGCTGCAGGTCCACGACGAACTGGTGTTCGAACTGCCCGAGGGTGATGTGGCAGCGGCAAGGCCGGTGATCGAGCGGGTGATGGCGACGGCGGCGGAGCCGTCGGTAACGCTCA
>JAZKBJ010000264.1:10567-11048 GCA_040388685.1 Pseudomonadota bacterium | reverse complement strand
CGACGCTGCCGAAATCGCCTTCTCCACCGCGCCAAGCCGTGTCTGAACCTCGCCCAGGGCCTCACGCGCGGCGGCAAATGCAGCTTCGCCGCGCGCCACGGCCTCCACCCGTTCAGGCACCAGGCCTTCAAGCTCAGCCAGCCGGTTCTCCGCTTCCAGCGCCGCCGCTTCCGCCGCGCCTTCGCCGCGCGCGACAAAGCCGTCCCAACGCCGCAGCCGACCAGCGCGGGTTACCAGCCATTCGCCGGGCGCGAGCGCCTGCCCGTCGTCGCTCTCGGCCACCCGCACCAGCGCCAGCCGCGCGGCAAGCTCCGGTGGGCACTGCGGCACGTGGTGCGCGAGCGAATCCGCCAGCGGCGCAGGCGCTGGACCATCAGGGTGAAATCACTGCTGCCGTCAAATCCGGCGACATCAGCGGCAAAGCAGGCAGCACATTGTTAATACGCAGCGTCACTGGTGTGGCGGCAGAACGCGTTCTCCT
>JAZKBJ010000264.1:10117-10557 GCA_040388685.1 Pseudomonadota bacterium | reverse complement strand
GGTGCAGGTCCGACAGGTGCAGAAGCATCGCGCCCCAGCACCGCCGCCAGCGCGCGTTCATATCCCGGTGCCGCGCGCGTGCCCGAAAGCGCCGAAGCGCCACGCCCCTTGGCCGCCGCCGCCTTCTCGCGCGCCGCCTTGTCGCGTGCAAGCGCTTCGGCCTCGCGCTGCACGCCCGATAGCTCCGCCCGCGCCTGCGCCAATACGTTGCTCAGGGCGTCCCGTTCGGCGGAAAGCGCCTCGCGCCGCGCGGTAAGGCTTCCGCGCTCCGTTTCGGCGTCCGACAGTGCCGCGGCTGCATCGGCGCGGCGCTTCTCCGCCTCGGCAATCTGCGCCGCCGGATCAGCCTCTCGCGCCAAGGCATCGGCCTGCTGCTCCAGCCGCGCCGCTTCGCTATCCAGCCGCGCCAGCCGTGCCCGCGCCGCGTCCACCGCCGCTTC
>JAZKBJ010000264.1:1310-10091 GCA_040388685.1 Pseudomonadota bacterium | reverse complement strand
GGCGGCGCGCGCCGCACGGTCGGCATCGTCCGCCGCCGCGACCAGCGCGGGCCGCCGCGCCTCATCCGCCTTCAAGGCGGCCTCAGCTGCGATCATGTCCGTCTCAAGCCGGCTCATCGCTGCTGCGGCATCTTCGGTCAGCCGGTCGGCGCTGCTGCGATCCTCCTCAATCCGTGCAAGCTGCCGGTCGATGTCCTTGACCCGTTGCTCGGCGGCTTCGAGCTGCGCCGTCAGCGATGCCATGCGCTGGCCATGGGCTGCGGCATCCTGCCGCCGGTCGAACAGATCGTCACGCGCTTGCGCCAGAGCCGCCGCCGCCTTGTGCTGCGCCTCCTGCGCCGCCTTGGCGAGGCCTTGTGCGGCGGAAACCCGCTCGTCCGCTTCCCTTGCCTGCTTGCGGGCGGCCTCCGCCGCCGCCGCCGCATCGCGCCAGCGGGCGAACACCAGCCGCGCTTCGGCCAGCCGGATTTTCTCGCTCACCGCCTTGTAGCGTTCCGCCGCGCGCGCCTGCCGCCGCAGCGTGGCAATCTGGCCCTCCAGCCCCGAAAGCAGGTCCACCAGCCGGGCAAGGTTGGTCTCGGTCGCGCGCAGCTTTTGCTCGGCATCGCGGCGGCGCACGTGAAGCCCGGCAATCCCTGCCGCCACTTCCAGCATCATCCGCCGCTCGGCAGGCTTGGCCGCGATCACCGCGGCGATCCGGCCCTGGCTGACCAGGGCCGGGCTGTGGGCACCAGTGGCGGCATCGGCAAAGACCAGCGCCACGTCCTTGGCCCGCACGTCGCGCCCGTTCACGCGGTAGGCACTGCCCGCGCCGCGCTCGATCCGGCGGACGACTTCAAGCTCCCCGCCGAACGGCCCCGCAGGATCGGTTTCGGCGGTCAGCATCACTTCGGCAAAGGCGCGTGAGGGCCGCGTAGCAGTGCCGGCAAAGATCACATCGTCCATGCCGCCGCCACGCATCGACTTGGCCGAGCTTTCGCCCATGACCCAGCGGATCGCTTCGAGCAGATTGGACTTGCCGCAGCCGTTGGGGCCGACAACCCCGGTCAGGCCGGGTTCAATGCGCAGTTCAGCAGGCTCGACAAAGCTCTTGAAGCCGGAAAGCTTCAATCGCCTGATCTGCACGGCCTGTCCCCCCGAACCCCGCCGCCGCCTTTAGCGTGCGCCCGCCTTTTGCAACATCGGCTCAAGCTCGGCCCAGGTGGCCACCCCGGTCTTGCTGCCATTCAGGAAGAACGTCGGCGTGCCGGTGATGTCGAATTCCTTGCTCCACTGCTCGTTCGTGGTCGCAAGCTTGGTTGCCTTGGCGGTGTCGGCCAGGCACGAAGCGCCCTGCGCCGCCGCAATCCCGCGCGAGGCGAAGAATTCGCTCATTCCGCCAAGCTGCGCGATCCCGGCAAAGCGCTTGTCCACCGGCAGGTTGGACACCTGCTGGAACGCGGCATCATCCTTCTGCAGGTTGGCGAACATGTTGGGCTGCCATTCCCAGAACTGCTCCGACAGCGGAATGACCGCTTCGGGTGAACCACACGTGGCCAGCAGCGCGGCGGGCATGTCGAGCGCGTTCAGAAGGAACAGGCGCAATTCATAGCTTACCCGGCCCGACGCCACATAGTCGTCGCGCAGTTTGGGGAAGCCTTCCTTCGAGAACGCCGCACAGTGCGAACACGACAGCGCGCCGAACTCGATCAGCTTGATTGGTGCGTTGGGGTTGCCCAGCAGATAGCCGCCTTCGGGCGTCACCGCGAACGTCTCGGTCCAGGTCTTGCCCGCAGGCGCGGCAATCTTGGCAATCGGTTCGGAGCTGGCAACGTCGCCGGTCGCGGCATCACCCTTCTTGTCGCAGGCGGCAAGGCCGAGCGTCAGGGGCAGGGCGGCAAGAAGCAGGGCGCGGGCGAATTTCATCGTCAGGGGATTCCCGTTGCTGGATTTTGCAGGACGCTAGCCGATCAATGGCCGCGTTTGAAGGCCTACTTCAACCGCGCCTCAAGCTGTGGTTTCAGCGAGGCCCAATCGTGTGTACCCGCCAGCAGAACGCCATCGACCATGAAACTCGGGGTGCCGCTGACGTTGTACGTATCCATCGCTTCCTGGGTCTGCGTCGCCAATTTCTTGGCCAGCGCCTCGTTGGCAAGGCAGCGATCCACCGCCGTGCGGTCCATCCCGCGCGAACCCATGAATTCATAGAACTTGAAGTCGCTGGCAATCGCCCGTGTCCGCGCTGCGAACGGCCCTGTCGTCCAGCGCTGGCGCTGCGCCTCGCTCGAATTGGTGGCTGGCACGATCCACGTCGGCTGATTGCGCATGAAGGCGGTGTGCAACTGGAAGAACCGGTTGGCGGGCACGCAGTTGGTCAGCAGCGCCACGGTCAGGTCGATGGGATCGCGCACGAAGTTGCGCACCTCGATCACGCCTTTGCCCGGCGCAACCATGCCGATCTTGAGCTGCGCCTCGGATTCCACCTCGAAGTGCGAACAGTGCGGGCAGGTATAGCTGACGAATTCGGTCAGCCGTAGCGCCGCAGCCGGATTGCCCAGAACGTGATAGCCCTCGGGCGTCACCGATCCTGCCGCCACCCAATTGGCGCGGCTGACCGGCTTGGCGGGCTTCCCCGCGCCCGTCAGCGAAACGAGCGCCCCCAGCGCAAAAACGACAGTCGCAATCGTCTTCTTCACGAAACCTTCCCCTTGGCTGCCACGTCCAGACTGCGCGCCAGGCTTTCCAGCACGGTGCGCAGTTCGGGATCACCGATGTCGCGCAGCGAATCCCCCAGTTCCATCGCTATGGGTTTCAGCGATGGCGGCGCGGCGCGCGGCGCTTCTTTCGCTTTTGGTGCCTGAACCACACCTTGCCGGATTTTCACCCGTGCCACCGCGCTATAGCCGAAAAAGCGGTTCACGCGCTCGATGATCTCGGGCGTCACGTGCTGGATGATCGTGGCGTGGGCTGGCGTCACCACCAGTTGCAGGATGCCTTCGGCCTTCTCGCCCGGTGCAAAGCGGATCGATTCGGGCATGCAGTGGCGCGCGTGGCGCTCGCCCACGATCTCGGGCCAGCGCGTGACCACGCTCGATTGCACGAAGCCGAAGCGGCGGAAGGCTGTGCGTCCGATCGCGGGCATCAGATCGGCGATCTGTCGCGCCTCACCCCCGCGCGGACGCTCGTAGGGTTTGCCCAAGGCAGCTTTGGCCGCAGGCTTGGCCGCTGCGGGCTTTTTCTTCTTTCCGGCGTCCGAAGGGGTGCTTTCCATCTTGCCCGCAGCCATGCCATAGCGGCGCGATGCAAGCCAGAGCCGAGGCCACGCCTATTTTCGATCCCGCTGAAATCGCGCCGGAATTGCTGGCCTGGTACGACGCCAATGCCCGCCGCTTGCCATGGCGCGCCGCGCCGGGTGAGCCAGCGCCGGACCCTTACGAGGTGTGGCTGTCCGAAGTCATGCTCCAGCAGACCACCGTCGCCGCCGTCGGTCCATACTTCGCCAAATTCACCGCCCGCTGGCCGAAAGTCACCGACCTTGCCGCTGCCGACGATGCGGATGTCATGGCCGCGTGGGCAGGTCTCGGCTATTACGCCCGCGCCCGCAACCTGCTCGCCTGCGCCCGCGCCGTGGCAGGGCAGGGCGGCGCTTTCCCCGATAGCGAGGAGGCCCTGCGCGCGCTGCCCGGCCTCGGCGAATATACCGCTGCCGCCGTCGCAGCGATTGCCTTCGGTCGCTGCGCGGTGGTCGTCGATGCCAATGTCGAACGCGTCGTCGCGCGCCTTTTCTCCATCGAAGAACCGCTCCCCGCCGCAAAGCCCGCGATCCGCCTCGCCGCAGGACAGGTCACCCCCGACGAGCGCGCGGGCGATTTCGCGCAAGCCATGATGGACCTCGGCGCCACGATCTGCACCGCGCGTTCACCGCGCTGCATGCTCTGCCCCTTGCGCCGCCATTGCCGCGGCCATGCCGAAGGCGCGCCCGAGCGCCTGCCGGTCAAGGCCGCGAAAAAGCCCAAGCCCACCCGGCAAGGCCGCGCCTACTGGATCGAGCGCCACGGCAAGGTGCTGCTCGTCCAGCGCGAAGCAAAGGGCATGCTCGGCGGCATGCGCGCATTGCCCGACGACGGCTGGTCGGCGCGCGGCGACGGCGCGGACGCGCTCGGCGGCGAATGGACCCCCGGCGGCGTGGTCCGCCACGGCTTCACCCATTTCGATCTCGAATTGCAATTGATGCTTTGCGCCTCGCCCGAATTGGCTACTCTGCCGGTGGGAGAATGGTGGCCGGTCGAACACATCGAGGCTGCAGGCCTTCCCACCGTGTTCGCCAAGGCGGCGCGGCTGGCGGTTGCTGAAAGGAAAGCCTGAACACATGAACGCCATGACTTTGTCCCGGCGCGGACTGATCGGTTCGTTCGGCGCGCTGGCTGGAACAGTGCTCCTGCCGCGCACGGCTTTCGCCAGCGCCGCCGCCGAAGCCCGGTTCCCCGCCGTTTCGCGCCTGATTGAAAGCTATGTCAGCTCGGGCAAGTTGTCCGGCATGGTCGCGGCCCTTGGTCAGGGCAGCAGCGCCGCCCCGCTCGACATCGCGCGTGGCACGCTCGCCAAGGTCAGCCAGACCCCGGTCGATATGGACAGCCTGTTCCGCATCTATTCGATGACCAAGCCGATCACCGGTATGGCCGCGATGATGCTGGTCGACGAAGGCAAGCTGCGGCTCGACCAGCCCATTGCCGACCTCATCCCCGCCTTCGCCGGAATGCAGGTGCAGGTCACCCCCGATGGCTCGATTACCGACTTGCGCCCCGCCAAGGCGCAGATCACCGTGCGCCACCTGCTCACCCACACCGCAGGCCTCGGCTATTCGATCATCCAGTCCGGCCCGCTCAAGGACGCCTACATCAAGGCAGGCCTCGTCCCCGGTCAGGCCAGCCGCCTTCCGGTGCCGGGCCTCGCACCGGTCAAGCCGCTCGCCAGCCTAGCCGAATTTGCCGACGTCCTCGCCACGATGCCGCTGGTCCACGAACCCGGCACGACATGGAGCTACTCGGTCGGCCTCGATCTGCTCGGCCGCGTGATCGAAATCGCCTCTGGCCAACCGTTCGACCGTTTCCTCGAAGACCGCCTGTTCAAGCCCACCGGCATGACCTCGACATGGTTCCGCGTGCCTGAAAGCGAGGTGCCGCGCCTCACCACCAACTACGCGGTCGCGGGCGGACTGCTCGTGCCGATCGATCCCGCCAAGACCTCGATCTATCTCGATCAGCCACCCTATCCGTTCGGCGGGGCAGGGCTGGTATCCTCCCCCCGCGACTATGACCGCTTCCTCGCCATGCTGCTGGGCTATGGCCGGATCGACGGGCGTCAGGTGATGAGCGAGGCCGCCGTGCGCCTCGGCACCAGCAACCTCCTGCCACCCGGAACCGATCTCTCGCGCTCGTTCATCAAGGGCAATGGCTTCGGCGCAGGCGGCTCGGTCGGTCTGGGAGAAGACGCGGGCACATATGGCTGGGCGGGGGCCGCCGGAACCGTCGGCTTCATCAACTACCGCACGGCCATCCGCGCGGGGATCTACACGCAATATCTGCCGTCCGAAGCCTATCCGGTGCACCGCGAATTCGCGCAGGCCGTGCTGGCCGACGTAACAGGAAAGAAAGCCGCAGCCTGATGGAAACCACGATTGCCTTCGCGGGCGCAGGCCTCGACCGCGCCGACCACATCCGCGCCGATGGCGAAAAGCTCTCCGGCCTGATGAACTGGCGTGCGCGCCTGCTCAAGCTTGACGGGATCGACCCGGTCATCGCGCCCGATGGCAGCCTCGACTGGGGCACGCTGGCTGACGCGGACGCGCAAGCCGAACTCGTGTTCCTCGGCCTGATGGAAGACGGGCGCGCCTGTTTCGCGCAAGTCACCCCTGCGTTGATCGGCAGCGTCGCCCCGCCAAACCCGCGCCTGTGGACCGCGATGGGCATGCTCTCGCCCACCGATCTTGCGATTTACGGCGGTGCGCGCAGCCTCGTCGACTGGCACGCCCGCCACCGCTTCTGCGCCCGTTGTGGCCACGCCACCGTGCTCGCCAAGGGCGGCTGGCAACGCACCTGCACCAGTGACGCGTGCAAGGCCGAACACTTCCCCCGCGTCGATCCGGTCACGATCATGACTGTCGAATGCGATGGCGAACTCCTGCTCGGCCGCCAGCCCCGCTTCCCCCCGCGCCGCTATTCCGCGCTCGCAGGCTTCGTCGAACCCGGCGAAAGCCTCGAAGGCGCGGTCAAGCGCGAGGTTCTGGAAGAAGCCGGAGTCACTGCCCACTCGGTCGAATACGTCGCCAGCCAGCCCTGGCCGTTTCCGTCGTCGCTGATGATCGGCTGCCACGCCTATGCCGACGACAAGACTATCGTCATCGACGAGACCGAACTCGACGACGCCCGCTGGTTCACCCGCGAGGAAGTGCGCTACGCCATGACCGGCGCGGAAGACGGCGCGTTTATTGCGCCCCCGCCGTTTGCGGTGGCGCACCACCTGCTGAAGTGGTGGCTGACGCGTTAACTTCGCCTGTCTGTCGTGAAAGTCGTATTGCTGGCGGTTGCGCGGCGAACCTAAGGCTGGATATGGACCGGCATTGGGAGCGTGCAGAATGAACCTCGGGCGATTTGGCGCAGTGCTGGCCTTGGCGATGATGATCCCGGCGGGCGCACCGGCGCATTCAGAGGACGCTGTAGCAACGCCTGCCGTATCACCCGTCCCCGCCACCTTCACGGTCCCGACCCTCGTCCGAACCCCAAAGTTCCAGCTCGTTCCCCTTGGCCCCGCCTTGGTGAAGATCGATTTCGACGCCTACATGTCCTCGGTCGAACACCTCCAGAAGACCTTCACCCGCAGCTCGGACTGGCCCCACGCCGGCATCACCGACGCCGATGCCATGCGGGACATGGAAACCGAACAGGCCCGGTTTCTGGCCCGAACATCTTTCGCCTATGCTGTCCTCACGCCCGATGGCCGCCGCGAACGCGGCTGCGTCTACGTCTATCCCAGCCCGGTAAAGGGCTACGACGCCGAAGTCCGCATGTGGGTGACCAAGGCCGAACACGATGCGGGTTTCGACACTGAACTCTATGCCTGGGTGCAGGACTGGATGCGCAACGACTGGCCGTTCGCCAACGTCGCCTATCCCGGGCGCGCGATCGCGTGGGACGTCTGGGACGTGCTGGCTGTAGCCAAGAAATCTGGCTAGGTGGGTGAAGGGGCAAGTCTCAACGGCAACATCATAACACGTGTCGAGCCTGACTGATGGCGAATGGGATCAATCCGTGCGCCTTTCAATGCAACGACGCTGAAAGTCGATCAGTCGAAGTTTCCGGACGCGATCCTGCAGCCGTCACCGTCCCCGTCGACCACTCGCCGCGCGTTATCTACCAGTTCGGTGTAGGCAACCGCATTGGCAACAGGGTTGGTTGGCACAGCGACGGCGTCTGTTCCGCCTGAGCATTGCAGCTTCACGCTCAGATGTTGCGATATGTCCTCACGCTCGTAGTTGACGATCGACGCCAGGATCGACGGCAGCTTTGCCGTTTTGGACAAGCCTTCCATCTTGATTTCGACACGATGATCCACGCCGTCGTTGTTCAATTCCCGGGAAGTCTTTGCAGTCAATGTCAGATAGGTGCTGCTGCGCTGGTACTCCTGGGTCAAGCTCTTCAGATCAGCCGAAATGCCGCCATCGCCGATGCTGATGTCGGCGTTGGTGGCGCCATCCTGCGGCGTCTGATTTTCTGTGGTGCCGCGTTCATCGTCAGGCCGATTTTTTGCCGCGCGCAACGTTCGCATCCATTGGTCTGTTGCCGTGCCATCGCGGTAGACGATCTTTGCGTTTGGCCGTTCGTTGATGCAGGCCACGGACAATGCGTCGTTGATGGCGCGCGCGATTCTCAACATGTCGCGCTCGACATTTTTTTCGTTGATTGCGCGCGAGCCACTTGCGTCAGGCGACTTCCACCGGAAGTCGATCACTTGGGGGCAGATACTTGACAGCGTTCCTGCTTCGCGGGGTTCGCGGTATTCACGCCTTACCCTGTCCATCGCGTTGGCGAGACGGGCATTGGCGTCCCGAAAATAGCGTTGTGTCACGGTCGGCTGCATGTCGAGCGTACAAACCATCTCACTTTGCGGATCAAGGTCGTCGCTTCCGCAATCGACTTTGTCGTCTGCATTTTTCTTGGTGGACCGGATCTTGTCTGGCGCTAGTCCGGCGATCATGCCCCAGAAACGCGTGCCGCCGCCTTTGCCTTTGATGGCGACTGGAGTTGAATCGAGAAAACCCTTGCCCTTCATGTTGGCATCCACCTGGCGGGCGGCGATAATGTAGCCATAGCCCACCTGATACTCAAGAACCCGCCCGTCGCCATCGGTCCAGGGCATCTCTACTTCAGTGTAATGCAATTCCTGACCAGTGCCCCAGAAGCTTTGCGCTTCGAAAAGACCCAGAAATCCGCCAGACGAGGCGTTTTCCTGGTTCTCCCGGTAATATCGCTCAAATATATTGCTGCAGGATTGGTTTGATGTAAGGCATTGAGAAATTATGAAATTTAACTTTCCTGTAACCGCGGCAAAACTTTTTCTGTTATTTGTGCGGTCCTTTTTCGAATAGGCCGACTGAAGTCTGTTCATCGCTTTGACGTAGACCGCGTCACTTTTGAAGTTGGTGCTGTCGACAACTCGTTCTGCGCATTGTGCAGGGTTGACTGCCATGGCACCAACAAGCCAAGCAAATGTCAACTTCAAGAAATGTTTGCGCATGAATTCGGC